>JBIILS010000152.1:0-2624 GCA_044232585.1 Ilumatobacteraceae bacterium | reverse complement strand
GCGCCCTCGGCAGGAATCGAACCTGCGACCTGCGGATTAGAAGTCCGTTGCTCTATCCGACTGAGCTACGAGGGCATTGAATACAACTCTACCGAGGCTCGGCGAGCAGAAGCTTGCGTAGGAACGACAACGCATTAATCACACTGAATTGGCGCATCTGATCACGCTGGCCAGGTAGTTGGGAGATGCTGGAAAAGGTTCTGCCATCGGGGAATGCAATACCCACGCACAGGGTGCCAACGGGTTGGCCGTCTTGTTCGTCTGGGCCAGCAACGCCGGTAAGTGCGAGCCCGACGCTTGCGTTCAATGTTCGTTGCGCGCCGACAGCCATCTGTACCGCTGCTTGTTCTGACACAACAGGACCGCGGTCAACACCGAGCACATCGAACTTCACTTCACTTGCGTAACTAATGATGCCGCCGCGAAATGTGCGCGATGCGCCAGGGATTGAAGTGATGCGACCACCGACAAGTCCGCCGGTTACAGATTCTGCAAGGCCGAGCGTCCAACCGCGTTGTTCGAGCAGGCCGAGCACTACCGATTCCATGGTGTCGGCGTTTGTTCCGAACACCAGGTCTTCAGTCAGTGCGCGAACATTATGTTCCCAAGTACTGAGAAGTGCATCAGCTTCGGTATCGGTTGCTGCCTTCACGGTGAGACGAACCTTGATGCCTTCCCAGCCGCTTGCGAGGAACGCGAGCGTGGGGTTTCCGAGGGTTTCGAGTTCGTCGATGATGGGGTCGAGTCGTTCATTGAGAGCGGATTCACTTTCGCCCCAGGTGCGCAGTACGAGACTCTTGATGATGCTTGCTTCCCCACTGCGCTTTAGTAAGTCAGGCAGTACGGCACGCGCCATCATGTCGTACATCTCGTGCGGCACTCCGGGCATTGCGTACATGACCTTGTTACCAACCGGGCACATGAGTCCGGGTGCGGTACCGCGCGTTTGTTCGATGATTGTTGCTCCGCGTGGTACTTGGGCTTGATTCAAGTTGTTCGGCGCCATGTAACGATTGCGTTGTGCGAAGAGGTTTGTAATCAATTGGGCGATGTGATCGTTGTGCTCAAGCGGAACACCCATGATTTCAGCAAGCGCATCGCGAGTGAGATCATCATGCGTAGGGCCGAGGCCGCCACAGATAATGACTGCATCAGCATCTTCAAGTGCCAGGCGAATAGCTGCGACAACTCGCGCCAAATTGTCGCCAACTTTGAGTTGCAGATGAGACCCAATACCAACGGCTGCTAGTTGTTCGCCAATGTATGAAGAGTTGGTATCAACTATTTGGCCGAGCAATAACTCTGTACCGACGGCAACAACATTGCACTTCATGGCTTTCAGCCTGCCACAGAGGACTGCAACTGCATGCGCCGAAACGCATAGTAAGCCCATACGAGGAGAACACCAGCCGCTAGTGCCGCAGAGGCGGACAGTAAGTGATAGCCGAATGCTTTGCGGATAAAGCCAGACGACAGTCCGGCCAGTCCGCCGCAGAAACTCATCATCAAGTCTGCTGAACCTTGCACCGTGACGCGCTTGTCGTCGGGAACTGATTCCAGCAACATGGCAGAACCGCCAATGAGTCCAAAGTTCCAGCCGATTCCGAGGAACCACAATGCCGGAAACAGTATGAGAGACGACTCGCCACTGATGGCTGACATGACAGTTGCCAAGACCAAAATGGAAGAACCAGCGAGCACAGCGTGATGCGTGCCCTTCTTGTCTGCGTATCGCCCCACTAGCGGACTGAATGCAAACATGCCCGCGACGTGTAGCGAGACAACGAACTGGCTGAGTGATTCATGACCGTGCAACTTCATGTGCACTGGGGTCATTGTCATAACGGCAACCATGGTGACTTGCGAGATAACCATCGAGGCAAGAGCAAGCCGGCCCTTTTGAGTATCGACAACGATCGTGAGAGCTTCCGTAATGCTGGGAAGCTTCACCGTGCTCTTAGGGCTGATGCCGCCGGCGATGACCAGTGGGTCAGGGCGTAAACGAATAGTGGTGTTGAGAAATGCGCCAAACAACACGATGCTGGAAAAAACCCAAGGGCCTGTGTACTTGGCCCAACCGAACCAATCCTGACCAGCAATTTGTGCAGGACTGATGAGTAGCGGCCCGAAGACTGCGCCGAATGTTGAAGCAAACACGATGCGGCTCATTGAGCTAGCCCGATTATGTGGTTCCGCTAAGTCAGTTGCGGCGTATCGTGCCAGCAAGTTTGATGCTTGACCATTACCGAAGAGAAACAGGCCAACCATGAAAAGTGCAAGCGATCGGTGTTGTGCACCGAAAGCGGCGAGAATTGCGCCGACAGTTGCAAGTGCGTACCCCAATTGCAATCCGGGACGACGACCGCGACGCATCATGATGCGCGACAAGACTTGAGCCATGACTGCAGTGCCCATGGTTGCGGTTGCAGTTGCAATGCCACCCCACGGAGTTGTGTCTCCAAGAATGTCTTGTACAACGTAGGCACCAACCGTGACTGCAGAAGCAAGGGCTGCTGCGCCGATGATTTGGCCCACCATCAAGGTGTTCAGCGTGCGCTTTTGAAGTACCGCGCGTTCTTGCGGGCTGAGAGCCGTGAGCGTCACTAACGCACGGCTTTCACCGC
>JBIILS010000151.1:0-2636 GCA_044232585.1 Ilumatobacteraceae bacterium | reverse complement strand
GCACGCTCTTCTGGCTCAAAATCATTCATCACTGAAAACAGAATTGCGCGGCGACGATCATTGACTTCGCCGTGAATACGACGACCGCGTTCTGTTACAGAAATTGCTACAACACGACCATCACCTGCATGCTCCACACGCTCTGCCAAGTTGTCTTTGATAAGACGTTGCACTGCACGTGTTGCCGTACTTGGGTCAATGCGAAGGTATTCGGCTAAGTCACCCATTCGGCATGTATCAACAGTGACAAGAAGCTCGAGAGCATCCATTTGGCCTGGCTCGATTGCGCTGCCGCCAATGCCAAAGATGGCGTCGCGCGCTTGGCTTGCTGTTGCTCCACGGCGAATTTCTCGCCATGCCCGACCTATGCGTCCGGCTATCTCGAGATCGAGATCACTGGTGGGGTCTGCCTGTGTCTTTGTGTTCGTCATGTCCTTACTAGGGTACCCACATGGCAGACAACGAAATAGGTCAGGACCGACCAGAAACTCCCATCGATGCGCTGGGGATCATGGCGAGCCAGCAAGCCATTCTTGGGCCAAACCTGCGTCAGATTGAGATGTATACACGGCGAGGTCTTTTGTCACTTTTATGGCACGAACCAGACACCGCAGAACAAAAGGTGGGCGTTGTCATGGTGGGCGGCGCCATGGGCGGAACTCTCGGGCCTGGTGACAGTTTGTTTCATGCATTGGGTGAAGCGCTCGTATCAGTAGGTGTGCCTTCTATTCGCCTCAGTTATCGCAAACCGAACGACATGGATTCGTGCTGTGTTGATACTGCTGCTGCTGTGCAACTACTTGTCGGCAGCGGTGCTGATGCCGTGGTCATCATGGGTCATAGTTTTGGCGGAGCAGTTGCCATTCGCGTGGCAGTCGGATTATCCGAAATGGTGTGCGGTGTTGTCACGTTCGCAACACAGTCAGCCGGTTGTGAAATAGCTGGTGGTCTGCAATCACGCCCGTTGTTGATGTTCCACGGTGACAGTGACTCAATTTTGCCTCTAGAGGCCAGTGAAGTTGTGCGAGCCATCGCTGGTACGGGAGACTTACGCGTTATGCATGGGGATGATCACTTGTTAGCAAAAAGTCACGATGTGATGTTTTCCACCACGATGGATTGGCTGAACACAGTGTTCGCCGGAGCCACTTCATGAATGCTTCACCGAAGAACGTTGTTGTTCTTCTTCTCGACAGTTTGAATCGTCACGAACTTGGCGCATACGGCGGTGGCAATTTTGATACGCCAAATCTTGATCGCTTGGCTGCACGTTCTGTTCGCTTTACCAACCATCACACTGGTTCATTGCCATGCATTCCCGCACGACATGACATTTTGGTAGGCGCGTGGGATTTCTTGTGGAAGCCGTGGGGCTCTATTGAGTTATGGGAAGAACCAATCACTGCGTCTTTGCGTCGCGCCGGTGTTGTCACTCAACTCATTACAGACCACCCACATTTGTTCGAAGTTGGCGGCGAGAATTATCACACTGACTTCACTGCATGGAGCTATGAACGTGGACATGAAAGTGATGCGTGGAAAACGCGCCCCGATGCTTCATGGTTGGGTGCGCCATCGTTTGGTCGTGGGCATACTCACTACGACAATTCACGTGGATTCTTCAAAGGCGAAGAAGATTTCCCCGGCCCACGTACCATGCAAGCAACTGCACGGTGGTTGTTAGAAGATGCACCAGTGCATCGCGCACAAGGCGAACGTTTCTTTTTGTTTGTTGATGAATTCGACCCGCACGAACCGTTTGATACTCCTGCTCGCTGGGCTGACAGATATGACGACACATGGGAAGGTGACCACCTGGTATGGCCACCATATGCAATTGATGCCATTAAAGAAGGTGTTCTGACTGAACGCGACGCAGTACAAGTGCGTGCGCAGTACGGCGGCAAATTGTCAATGATTGATCATTGGTTAGGCAAAGTTCTTGATTCTCTTGATGCAACAAATGCATGGGAAGACACTGTTGTGGTGTTGTGTACAGATCATGGGCATTACTTAGGCGACAAAGATGTGTACAACCGCGATGTATGGGGAAAACCCGGCATTCCGGTGTACAAACCACTTGGCCACATACCAATGCTTATCGCGTGGCCCGGAGTTGCACCAACTACGAATGATGCTCTCACCACGTCAACAGATATTCACGCAACACTTGCCGACATTTTTGATGCTCCAATCAAACACACTGCACATGGTTCATCGCTAGTTCCATTGTTGAATGGCACATCACCACAGGTTCGTGATTGGTTACTGACTGGCGTCTGGGGCCGTGAAGTGCAACTGGTAACTAATGATTGGCGATACACACGCGGTCCACAAGGCATCAACATGCCACAAACTATGTGGTCGAACAGGTGGAGCACAATGCCCATCGGCTCAATGCCTGATTTCAAAATGCCAATGCCTGATTCGCGCGCTGTCCTTGATTACATGCCAGGCAGCACGATTCCTGTTATTCGCCAGCCGTTCCGTGAAGGCGACATGTTGCCGTTCTGGGGCTATGCAAAACAATATGAAACAATGATGTTTCACCGCGGTGAAGACCCCGATGAAACTGTGAACCGTATTGATGACAGCATCGCAAAAGACGCTGAAGAATTATTGCGCGTTGCATTGCA
>JBIILS010000150.1:0-2643 GCA_044232585.1 Ilumatobacteraceae bacterium | reverse complement strand
ATATTCCTGTTACTGAAGCATTGGGAGAAAAAGGATCAATAACAGTTGCTGGCTTGCCGGTGCAGTACCTGCATTCGCCAAGCGATTCAGATGACTCGATCAACTTCTATTTCCCAACTATTGGTACATGTGTTCATAACTCTGTGTGGCCAGTGCTGTTCAATGTTTTTGCAATTCGTGGCGAGGAATACCGAGACCCTCGCGTCTTGATTCCAGGAATCGACAACATCATTAAGTGGGCGCCTGAATACTTGGTAGCTACTCATGGACCAGCACTTGTGGGTCAGGACAATATTCGTGAAAAGTCGACTCGATATCGCGACTCCATTCAGTTCATGTGGGATCAGGCAGTTCGGGGCATCAATAAGGGGTGGACCGCAGACGAACTATCTTCACGTATCACGTTGCCTGATATGTACGACGTGGATTATCTCACCAGTGAGCGATATGGCGTCACTGAACATCACTTGCGCCAGATCTTCATGGGGCTTCGCGGTTGGTTTGACGGTGACGAAGCCAAGTTGTTCCCTGAAGAACCACAATCTCGATATGAAAAATTGATTGCCGGCTTCGGTGGTCGTGCTGCCGTAGCTGCACAGTGTGCAGCTGCTCTTGCAGCTGACGATGTTCGTTGGGCAACAGAACTTGGGACATGGCTTGCAAAGTCTGAAGGTGCAACTCAAGATGAGCGCAACTTGTTGGCGTCGTGTCTTCGCGTCATTGCTGAACGAACACCTGCTGCCAACATTCGCAACTGGGCAATCACTCGTGCGCGTCATCTTGACGGATCATTCCCGATGGACCGCTTTATGAGGCATGGCTTTAATCCGAAATTCCTCGGTGAAGCATCAGCAGTGGGTCTAATCCACACATTGCGCGTAGTTGTTGACCCAGACAAGATTGCTGGCATTAATCACCACATCGCATTCGTTATTGGCGAGGAAACTGCCGGGCTACATGTACGAAATTCAGTCGCAGTGCCAACAGATGGTTGGGGAGCCACGACCATGGTGAAGATGTCACGTACGACATTGATGGCTCTGTTGTCCGAGAAATCCACATGGAGCAAGGAACTAGCTGACGGCGCCATTGTTGTGTCGGGAGACGCTGCAATTGTTGATCGTGTTCGCATGGCGTTCGACAATAAGGGTTTCGCTGGCTGATGACATCGTCGCTACCGCAACCCACAGCGCCTTTTGCAGGAACCCAGGGGTACATAGTTGCGGATTCAACCCCGAGTCCGTTGACAATTACGAAGGCCCCCAAAGGAGCACCCAACATTGTGCTGATTCTTTTGGATGATGTTGGATTCGGAACATGTGGAACATTTGGAGGGCCAGTGCCGACGCCGGCTCTTGATCGAGTGGCGAAGAATGGGTTGCGCTTTAATCAATTTCATACAACTGCACTGTGTTCACCAACACGTGCAGCCATGTTGACCGGGCGTAACCACCACACAGTGCACATGGGCGGCATTCCTGAAGGCGCGAACGTTTTCCCTGGCTACGACAGCATTATTCCGAAGGAAGCAGCGAGTGTTGCGGAGATTTTGAAACAGTCCGGATATTCCACCGGAGCATTCGGCAAGTGGCACTTAGCCCCATTGTGGGAACAAACATTGGCAGGACCATTTGATCGTTGGCCCACTGGGCTCGGGTTCGAACGCTTTTACGGCATCTTGAATGCAGAAGCATCGCAATGGGAACCGCCGATGTTTGACCAGACAACGCCCGTGATGCCATACGAGGGTCGCGACGATTACCACATGACAGAAGACATCGCAGACAAAGCAATCTCATGGATGCGCGTGCAGAAGGCATCGCAACCAGAAAAGCCGTTCTTTACGTATATCGCAACTGGTGCGATGCATTGCCCGCATCATGTGGCTCCTGAGTGGATTGAAAAGTTCAAGGGCCAGTTCGACCAGGGTTGGGATGTTCTTCGTCGAGAGATTTATGAGCGCCAGTTAGCACTGGGAGTTATTCCTGCGGGCACAAAGCTCACAGAACGGCCAGACGAAGTTCCGTCATGGGATGAATACCCAGACCGATACAAGCCAGTCGCGTCTCGTCTGATGGAAGTGTTCGCAGGGTTCCTTGCACATACTGATGCGCAAATTGGTCGAGTGCTTGATGCTGTTGAAGCAATGGGTGAAGCAGACAACACACTGTTCATGTACATCACAGGTGACAATGGTGCGTCAGCCGAGGGTACGGTGCACGGAGCATGGAGCGCGCCATCATTTCAAAATGGAATTCCAGAGGATCCAGAGTGGCTACTTGAGCACATGGATGATTTCGGAACCGCGCGATGCGAGAACCATTACAACTTGTCGTGGGCATGGGCTCTTGATTCGCCGTTTCAATGGATGAAACAAGTGGCGTCACATTTTGGTGGCACACGAAACGCAATGGCTGTGCAATGGCCAGAACGTTTCACTGATGCTGGGGGACTTCGTACCCAGTTTCATCATGTGGTCGATGTAATGCCGACACTTCTCGCTGCTGCTGGCGTTGAGATTCCATCAATGGTGAACGGCCTGCAACAGTTGCCTGTTGATGGTGTGTCGATGTTGTACGCAATGGATGGCAGTGATGGTCCGTCATCTCGTACTACTCAATACTTTGAGATGTTCGGAAACCG
>JBIILS010000149.1:0-2658 GCA_044232585.1 Ilumatobacteraceae bacterium | reverse complement strand
GTCGTTCCGCATTCAGGCCGAATCTTGGTTGACGGATCTCCACTCACCGCGCGTTCGTCGCGTCGTCGCGCTCAACTGATTGCGTATGTGCCGCAAGCTCCAGTTTTACCATCTGGCATGACTGGCGCTGAGTACGTGCTGCTCGGTCGTAATCCTTTTGTTACACACTTTGGTCGCGAATCAGAACTCGATCATTCAATGGTTGATGATGTTATTGATCGCCTTGACCTAGCCAAACTTGCAACACGTGATGTCGACACATTGTCGGGTGGCGAGCGTCAGCGTTTGGTTATCGCTCGCGCCATCGCTCAGGAAGCACCTATCTTGCTGCTTGATGAGCCAACAGCTGCTCTCGACATTGGGCATCAACAGCAGGCATTAGAACTAGTCGACAAGTTGCGCCGTGAACACGGACTCACGGTTGTCTCTGCAATGCATGACCTCACATTGGCCGGCATCTATTCAGATCGGTTGATCCTGATGCACGCAGGTCACGTTGTGGCCCATGGCCCCGCCCAAGATGTTCTGCGCCCTGAGACTTTGGGCGAGTTTTATGGCGTTTCTGTGCGTGTGCACCGAGAAGATGATGGCACCATCATTGTTGTGCCAAACCGCACAACATCTTTCTGATTGAGGCGCAAACTGGTGCCGTAGTACGGTCGTATTGTGCCTAACCCCTTAGACCCACGTTTACTTGATTCATGTGTTGAAGGCGTGGCAGCCACTCACCAACGTTTGCTAGAGGTAGTCGACTCACTGACTGCTGAACAGTTTGCAGCGCCATCGTCATTGCCAGGGTGGAACAGAACAACACTGATTGGTCATCTCACTATGAATGCCCGCAGTTACGTGCATCTACTTGCGTGCGCGGGCCGGGGAGAAGTGGGCGATCAATACCCCGGTGGGGTTGACGCTCGTAACGCCGGAATAAACGAAGCGTCCCAGTGGAGCCCAGAACAGGCAACAAAAGAGTTGCGAAAAGCCGTGTACATGCTGGAAGGTGCATGGGCTGGTGCAACAAATGCCATGTGGAATGGAACTGGAACGGTTGTTTCAGGGTCTGTAATAGCAATGCATGATGTTCCATTTCTTCGGTGGCGTGAATGCGTCATTCATCTCACTGATCTTGATGTTGGAATTGGGTACGACCAGTGGCCAGATTTCTATGTGCGCCTCGAACTCGAGCGGCAGAAGATGGCATGGGCTGCAAGTCATCCGATGGGGTTGACGCAAATTCCTCAAGCGGCATTGAAACTGAATGAGAAACATCGCCTTGCATGGTTGCTGCAACGCACAGATGTTGAAGGCCTGCCAAAGGGTCCCGGATTGTGACAGTCCGCACTCTTCGTCGAATAGTTGGAGCAGCATTCGCAAGCACGGCTCTTGCATTGGCTTTCATTCCTGGAATTGCAAGCGCGCACGCGATTCTTGAATCATCTAGTCCAGCACCATCGGCACTTCTTGCATCTTCCCCGAAAGAGATCCGACTGGATTTTGATGAGCAAGTTGAAGCCACATTGGGCGATATTCGTATCTATGACTCTGAACAACGCGAGTTATCTATAGAGAAAACAGTTCGTTCGTCTATTGACGCATCAGTGGTTAGTGCTGGGGTACCCACACTAAAGAACGGTGTCTACGTAGTGGTGTGGCGCGTTGTTAGCGCCGATGGTCATCCGGTTTCAGGTGCATTTCCTTTTGAAATCGGAACCAAGTCCACGGGTACAAGCGCAGCGTTGTTGGAGGAAGTACTGAATCGAACCGGAACAACATCGCCTCTTGGAAATCCAATGTCGGCTATCCGCCTGCTTGGTTTTCTGGGGCTGATCCTTCTCGTCGGCTGTGTTTCATTGCTGTGGCGATCACCACTTCTTGGAAATTCGCGCGTACGCAAAACACTCGTGTATTCCTCTGTGTTTATTGCCGTTTCATCAATTGGTTTGTTGCTGATGCAAGGCCCATATACCGCCGGTAAATCATGGGGATCTCTGTTTGATTCCGTCTTGATTGATGATGTGTCGCAAACTCGCTTGGGAATCGCACTCCTTGTTCGTTTTCTCTGTGCAATTGCTTGGGCTGTAATTGCCCTCACAGCATCGGTATCAGTAACTCGTCGTTGGCGTATCGGTGTGGTCGCTACTTCTGTTGTAACGATTGCAACGTTTGCCACCAGTGGACACCAAAGTGCGGGAACATTGCCTGCTGTGTTTGTCCCCTTAGACATGGTTCACCTTGCGGCAATTTCAACATGGGTCGGCGCTCTGCTTGTACTCGCAGTTATGTATCGCGATAATGATGTTGAAAATGAAGCTAAGAGATTTTCACGAATGGCGACATGGTCGATGCCTTTGGTTGTTGTAACCGGCGTTGTGCAAGGACTTCATTTAATGGGTGGTATTAATACCATCACACAGTCAAGCTTTGGAAAATTGTTACTACTCAAGACATTGCTTGTGGCGTGTGTTGTCCTGCTTGGCTCTAAAGCCCGTGATCAATTGCGCTTGGGTGGCTTCTCTTCTATTTCAAAAATAATCAGATGGGAATCAACTGTTGTGGTCTTGGTTCTCGCTGTTACTTCGTTAATGGTGGCCCAATCGCCAACCGCAACAGAGTCGACGTCCGTTTCGTTCAGTGCCACAAAGGTGCAAAACGGAATCG
>JBIILS010000148.1:0-2670 GCA_044232585.1 Ilumatobacteraceae bacterium | reverse complement strand
CAACCCATCTCGCGAAGGATCGCTGCTTTTTCTGGCGATGACACAACGCCGACAGGAATTCCGCCACCGTTCAATACGTACTGCACTGCATATGCACCGATACCGCCCGATGCACCCCAGATGAGAACAACGTCGCCTTGCTTCATGTTGGCGCCATTTGGAGAAACAAGCATGCGATAACTAGTTGAGTTGCACAGTGCGTTGACTGCTGCTTCTTCCCACGTGAGGTGAGCAGGTTTTGGCATCAGTTGGTTTGCTTTGACAACTGCAAGATCTGCAAGGCCGCCAAAGTTTGTTTCGTATCCCCAGATGCGCTGATTAGAACCCATCATTGAGTCACTATGTGATGACGGGTCTTGGTCGTCAACATGGTTGCAATGAACAGTGACCTTGTCACCAGGGTTCCACAAACGCACGGCACTGCCGACACGCAACACAACACCTGATGCGTCTGAACCAAGAACATGCTTGTCAGTGTCATGGCGCTTCGCCCACTTGCTCTCTTTGCCGAGACGAGCGAGTGCACCAAATGTACTGATGGGTTCAAAAATGCTGGTCCACACGGTGTTGAAGTTGATGGACGATGCCATGACCGCGATGACTACTTCGTCAGCCGCTAGTTCAGGCAGAGGCACTTCGCCGATGTGGATGCTTTTGCGAGGATCCTTTTCGTTGCTGGGGACCCCTTCCCACATGGTCTGGTCTTCCTTGCGCACATAGGCCGCACGGTAGGTGGCGGGAATCGGGAGGGCAGCGATTTCCTCGCCCGTTGCCCCATTGAGAATTGCTTGAAGGATCTTTTCCATCCTTTGACGATAGCGAATTCTGGGGTTTCATCTCCTAGCCTGATTTATCTCGTATCCATGTCGGGTACAAGTAAATCTGGAGGCACACATGGCCGGTTCATACATCGTCGCAGGAGCACGCACACCCATCGGAAAAATGAGCGGTGCGCTGTCCTCTTTCTCAGCCGCCCAGCTCGGTGGCTTTGCCATCAAGGCAGCACTCGAGCGTGCGGGCGTTAAGCCAGAAGACGTCGAGCACGTCATCATGGGTCAAGTTCTCACAGCAGGTCAGGGACAAGTTCCTTCACGTCAGGCTGCCTCATTGGGTGGAATTCCCATGAATGTTCCTTCCATCAACATCAACAAGGTGTGCTTGTCAGGTCTTAACTCCATCTACTTGGCAGACCAGATGATCGCTTCGGGCGAAGCAGACATCGTTATCGCTGGCGGAATGGAAAGCATGACCAATGCTCCGTACCTCGCACAAGGTGCGCGTGGCGGATTCCGCTACGGCAACACTGAACTGCAAGACGCGATTATCAAAGACGGACTCTGGTGTGCATTTGATGCATGCCTCATGGGGCTCGGAACCGATCGTTACACCGACGGAAAAATCAGCCGCCAGGATCAAGATGATCTTGCAATGAAGAGCAACGTGCGTGCAGCTGCAGCAATCGCTGCTGGTCGCCTTTCAGATGAAATTGTTGAAGTCGCAGTTCCCCAGCGCAAGGGTGACCCTGTGATGGTGAAGAACGACGAAGGTGTTCGCGCAGACACCACCATGGACACACTTGGTGGATTGAAGCCAGCCTTCGACAAAGACGGAACAATCACTGCTGCAAATGCAAGCCAAATCTCAGACGGTGGTTCAGCCATTGTCATGATGAGCAAGAAAGCTGCTGAAGCTCGCGGCATCAAGCCACTTGGTGAAGTTGTTTCGTACGGCATGGTTGCAGGCCCAGACAACGCATCGCTCTTGCACCAGCCAAGCCGTTCAATCATGAAGGCGCTTGACCGTGCAGGCATGAAGATCGGCGATGTCAACTTGTTCGAACTCAACGAAGCATTTGCTGCTGTCGGTATCGCCTCAATGCGCGAACTTGGCATCACAGATGAAATCGTGAACGTCAACGGTGGCGCTATTGCATTGGGTCACCCAATCGGTATGAGCGGTAACCGTCTTGCACTCACCATCTTGCACGAACTCAATCGCCGTGGTGGCGGTGTTGGTGCAGCTGCACTTTGTGGTGGTGGCGGACAAGGCGACGCAATCATCGTTCGCACCGTTTAAGAACTACATGCTGCAAGAGCCACTCAATCGTGCAATTCACGTTGCACGTTGGGTGGCTCTTGCCGTTGTGGTGGGCGCTATCTCTGGCGTACTTTCTGCCGGATTTATTGAGTCATTGACATGGGCTACCAACACCCGCGATGACAACACGTGGCTTCTTTTGTTGCTGCCACTAGCCGGACTACTTGTCGGTTTGTCGTACCACTATCTCGGTCGTGGGCTGGAACGTGGAAGCAACTTACTGATTGACCAAATTCATTCGCATTCAGAATGGGTTCCTCTTCGTCTCGCTCCTCTTGTTTTCATTACCAGCGTCGTGTCACATTTGGCAGGTGGTTCAACTGGCCGCGAAGGTGCCGCTTTGCAACTTGCAGCAGGCGCCACCGACCCAATTAGTAAACGACTCGGACTAAACCCTGCTGATCGTTCTCTCATGCTCATCACTGCAATCGCGGGTGGGTTCGGTTCCATTGCTGGTGTTCCCATCGCAGGTGCAGTATTCGCACTTGAAGTACAGCGCATTGGGCGTGTTCGATACGAGGCGCTTGTGCCAGCACTTGTTGCGAGTTTCGTTGGCCATGCAGTTGTACGTGG
>JBIILS010000048.1:0-9012 GCA_044232585.1 Ilumatobacteraceae bacterium | reverse complement strand
TTTCTGGCGCCATTGCGAATTCGGGATAAATGGTGAGACGTGGTGCGAGCACCATGCCGCGATCTTCAGTGACATCGCCCAAACGATCAAGAGCTGGCCATGGACGTTCTGGGTTTACATGATCTGCAGTAACGGGCGAGACGCCGCCCCAGTCATCGATTCCTGCATCAAGCAAGATGCCGAAGTCGTCTGACAAGTTTGGTGGAGCCTGCAAGTGAATAGATGCAGGCAGAATCAATCGCGCAACAGCAATTGACCATAAGTACTCATCTTCTGGGCATGGCTTTGCTTTGTGCATTGCAGTGCCGGCCTTTGGCAAAAAGTTCTGAACAATGACTTCTTGTACATGGCCGTACTTTGCGTGCGTTGCAGCAATGAGTGCGAGAGCCTCAATGCGGTCACGACGTTTTTCACCAATACCAACCAAGATTCCACTTGTAAATGGAATTGCAAGTTCGCCTGCTTCGCACAACGTGTTGATGCGACGTTGTGGCTCTTTATCGGGTGCACCACGGTGACATTCCAAATCGTCACGCAGAGATTCAAGCATCATGCCTTGAGAAGGGGAGACGCGGCGCAACATTGCCAACTCGTCGTTGTACAAAGCTCCGGCATTTGCATGGGGCAGTAAGCCTGTTTCGTCAAGGACAAGTTTTGCCATGTCATGCAGGTAATGAACTGTGGAGTCGTATCCGTTGTCCCGCAACCAGTTGGCAGCAATCTCATAACGTTCTTCCGGGCGTTCGCCGAGAGTGAACAATGCTTCCTGACAACCAGTGCGTGCACCTTGACGTGCGATGGCCAACACATCTTCTGCAGTCATGTACGGCTTTTCTAAACGTGCAGGTGGTTGAGCAAATGTGCAGTACCCGCACTTGTCGCGGCACAGCATGGTGAGCGGGATGAATACCTTTGGCGAAAAAGTGACACGTGTTCCGTGTGCTGCATCACGCACACCACGTGCACGAGACATCAACTCATCAAGAGGCAATGTCAAAAGGTCGTCGACGAACGATTGATCGATGGGGTGAGAAGACATGAGGTCTTCTCGAGAGAACTGGCGCGACAAGGCAGCACCTTTCAGGTGGATTCGGTGGAATATGTGCCAGTGGCGGTCGAACCCCATCAGACGAGCAAGAAATGTCTGGTGGCGCCCATTTGGCCGCGCACCTCAATAGTACCGCCGCTATTGGTCGGTAGCGGTGTTGGAGATGGCTTCGAACATGGCAGACACGTTGTGGCTGCTCATTGGTACGCGATGGCCCGTACGGCTAATGAAGCTCAGCTGGACTCCGGTGATGGGGTCGAGGGCGGTGAACACTTGCTCGTGGCCTTCAGCGTCAACGACCACGTCTGTCAGTAGGGGTACGCCCGCAGCGTCAAGAGCGTCGCGAGTAAAGCCAGCATTCAGAACTTCAATGGAGATGTGTTGTACGCCTGAGCCATGTTCGGCAAGGCGCTGATGGACTGCAGGGTTATGGTCAGCGCCCACAAGAACAACAGTGACTCCTCCTGCTTCGGCGGAAACAACAGAGGCATCGTCAGTGACAGTGGTGGTGAAACCCATGCCGTCAAAAAACTTTCGTGCAGCAGAGAGGTCGGCTACTGCAACAACAACATGGTCAATACGACATGCAACAGTGTCAAGTTCTGTGCGTTGTGTGTTGCCAGCCAATTTGATGGGTGCTGATTCATCACGCGATTCTGCACCTTCAATGCGGTGTGTCTCTGACAACAGAGTGCGAAACAGTTGCTCTGCAAAATCCGCATCAACACCGGCATCTATTGCCCATTGGCGACGACTAGACAAAACATCACGCACGCGCTGTGGCTGAATAACAGCAGCTCCTGTTGTTTCCTTTATCTCTGCGACTTCACGGCATACGTTCATGCGATCCGCAAGCAAGTTCACAAGTGCGGCATCAATGGCATCAATTCGTTGACGAAGATCTCCGAGGTCAGCCATGTCAGTCAGAGTGTCCCAAAAGGCGTTCAACGTGTTTAGCAAGAACATCAATTTCAATATTGACTTTGTGTCCTGGTTCGCGATGACCAAGCGTGGTCACGTCGGCGGTGTGCGGAATGACCGCAACTTCGAATGTGTCAACAGTGAGATTGAATACCGTGAGGCTGATGCCGTCGATGGTGCAGCTGCCTTTTTCAACGACGTACCGCATGAGTTCGCGTGGAATGCGTACGATGAGTCGCGGCGCGGGGGAGACAATTTCGCCGACTGCATCAACATGGCCAAGAACAATGTGGCCACCGAAACGGCCATTTGCCACCATCGGGCGCTCAAGGTTGACAGGGTCGCCAGGCTGCAGGTCGCCAAGGTTGGTGCGGGAATAGGTTTCGTCTGAAACATCGGCAATCCACCAATCGGCTCCCTTTTCTACAAGGGTGAGACAGCAGCCATTGACGGCGATTGATGCCCCGAGGCCAGAATCCTTAAGCACGGTATGGGCCGTAATGGTGAGCTTGGCGCCTTCGCGGGCCAAAACGGAGCCTTTTTCTTCAACAATTCCTGTGAACACTCCTTCAATCTAATCAGGATGGGGGGTTGTGGGCACTAGGAAATGGCTCATAACCTAATCAGGTCCTCGTGGGCTCTGGCGCACGTGTGATGCTCGGCCCAAATTCTTGGGATGAGCGCCCTCTCTCAATAAGGAATATGAGGCCTTTATTATGTTGCCGAAGATCGACACCATCTCGACGTACCGCAAGCACGGAACGGACACCGGTTCACCCGAAGTACAAATTGCACTTCTTACCGACCGCATCAATCACCTCACGGAGCACCTCAAAACGCACCATAAGGACCACCACTCTCGTCGTGGATTGTTGATGTTGGTAGGCCGCCGTCGCCGCATGCTTGATTACGTTCGCGATCGCGATATCGCTGGCTACCGCGAGCTCATCGCACAACTCGGCCTTCGCCGATAACAAAACCTTCCGCCAACACCATTTTTATTGTTGTCGGTTGTCAGTCGATTATCCCGCGCCATGGGGCGGGGTTGCCGACTGGGAACCGGCTGGTTGTAGGCGGAACTACAACAACACACAAACAAGGGAGTTCCCATGGCTGACGCCATTCGTGTTTCAACACAGGTTACTGGTTCCGAAAAAACCATGTCATTCGAGACTGGAAAGCTTGCGACACAATCGCAGGGCGCCGTTCTCGCCTCAATCGACGGCACAACCGTTCTCGTCACAGCCAATGCGGCTCGTGGCGTTAAAGACGGCATCGATTTCTTCCCACTCACCGTGGATGTCGAAGAGCGTGCATACGCTGCCGGCAAAATTCCTGGTGCGTTCTTTCGTCGTGAAGGCCGTCCATCAGAGCAGGCAATTCTTACTTGCCGTCTGATTGACCGCCCACTTCGTCCTGCATTCCCAGACGGTTTCCGCAACGAGACACAAATTGTTGTCAACGTTGTTGGTGTCGACATGGAAAACCCACATGACGTCATTGCAATCAATGCATCGTCAGCTGCTCTCATGATCAGCGGAGTTCCATTCGAAGGCCCAATTGGTGCAGTGCGTTTGGCGTATTCACAAGATGGTGATTGGGTGCCTCACCCAACCTATGCCGAAGGTAATAACGGAACATTCGAAATCGTTGTTGCCGGACGCGAGCTTGACAATGGCGACGTTGCCATCATGATGGTGGAAGCAGGCGGCACAGAGAAGTCATTCGAGTTCTATGCAGACGGCGCTCCAAAAGTGTCAGAGCAGACAATCGCAGATGGTCTTGAAGCATCAAAGGTATGGATCAAAGAGTCCATCAAGCTTCAGCGCCAACTCGTTGCAAGTGTTATTGCTACAAAGGGTGCAATCGTTCCTCTTGAGTACACAGCAATCCTTGACTACACACCGGAAATTTTTGCGGCAGTTGAGAAGACAGCTACTCCAAAATTGGCAACGGCAATCACAATTGCTCTGAAGGCTGACCGCAATGCGGCCACCGACGCAGCAGCAGCCGAAACAGTTGCAGAACTGTGCGGACCTGAAGGTGCATTTGCTGGCCAAAGCGGCGCAGTAAAAGAAGCAGTTCGTAGCCTCACAAAGAAGCTTGTTCGTAAGCGCGTTGTAGAAGAAGGCATCCGTATCGACGGTCGCGGTCCTCGCGATCTTCGTGCAGTGACTTCAGAAGTTGGCACATTGCCAAGCGCACACGGCACTGGCTTGTTCCAGCGCGGTGAGACTCAGGTTCTGAACGTCTGCACATTGGCCATGCCTCGCATGAACCAAATGCTCGACACACTCGGTCCTGACAATTCAAAGCGTTACATCCACCACTACAACATGGCTCCTTGGGCTAATGGTGAAACTGGTCGTGTTGGTACTCCAAAGCGTCGCGAAATTGGACACGGTGCTCTTGCAGAGCGCGCGTTGTTGCCAGTCGTTCCTAGCCAAGAAGAATTTGCTTACGCAATTCGTTTGGTCAGCGAAGTTCTGTCATCAAACGGTTCAACTTCAATGGCATCTGTTTGTGCATCAAGCTTGTCGCTGATGGACGCCGGTGTTCCTATCAAGGCTCCAGTATCTGGAATCGCAATGGGCCTCATCTATGCAGAAGGTAAGTACCTCACGCTCACCGACATTCTCGGTGCAGAAGACGCATTCGGTGACATGGACTTCAAAGTTGCCGGAACTGTTGATTGCGTAACTGCATTGCAACTTGACACCAAGATCGACGGAATTCCTGCCGATGTATTGTCAGCAGCTTTGCAACAGGCACGTGATGCTCGTATGACCATTCTTGACAGCATGAACTCAGCGCTTAACGCTCCTCGTTCAACTGTTGCTGATACAGCACCGAAAATTGTGTCCTTCACAATTCCTTTGGACAAAGTTGGTGAAGTAATCGGGCCTAAGGGCAAGGTCATCAACACCATCCAGCAAGAGACTGGTGCAGACATTGCAGTTGATGATGACGGCGCAACCGGCATCGTCACAATCGGCTCGCCAGATAACCACCGTGTGGAAGAAGCAAAGGCTCGCATTCTTGCGATCGTTGATCCTCCAACCGCTGAGCTCAACGCAATCTACGATGGTCGCGTTGTCAGCATCACGAAGTTCGGTGCATTCGTCAACATCCTTCCTGGACGCGATGGCCTTGTGCACATCAGCAAGTTGGGTAACGGCGAGCGCGTGAACAATGTTGAAGACATTCTCACCCTCGGTGACGTCATCAAGGTGCGCGTTGAAGATGTAGACGACAAGGGCAAGGTCAGCCTGACCCCTGTTGATGCAGACGGCAACGACCTTCCTGGTGGCGGCGGCGGTGGCGGCGGAGAACGTCGTGAGCGCAGTGACCGTGGACCTCGCGAAGATCGCGGAGACCGTGGTTCACGTGACCGTAATGACCGTGGTGGTCGTGATCGTAATGATCGTGGACCTCGCGAAGACCGTGGACCTCGTCAAGATCGTGCGCCTCGTGCAGACGGTCCAGTTGAAGTCTCATTCGAAGCAGAATTTGATAGCGAAATCCGCTCGGAGCTCGGTGACCTTGGTCCCGATACCCGCGGTGGAGACGACCGCGGTGGAGACCGCGGTAATCGTCGCCGTCGATAACCATTGCCAGCGACTACGGTCTTTCACATGATTCGTGTGGGAGTAGTTGGAGCAGCTGGAAAAATGGGAGCCACAGTCTGTGATGCAATAGTCGCAGCTGATGGTCTAGAACTAGCAGCCGCTGTCGACGTAGTCGGCAGCGGCGGTTCTGTTCATGGGCTCACCATTGCTTCAGACCTGAAGGCACTGGCAGACGCTAAATGCGACGTGGTGGTTGACTTCACTGTTGCCGCCGCAGCACGCACTACGTTGCCCTGGTTGGCGCTTCACGGCATGCACGCTGTTGTTGGCACCACAGGTTTTTCAGATGATGACCTTGCAGCTTTTGAGAAAGCATTCACCGGAAGCAATTGTTTGATTGCAGCCAACTTCGCCATTGGTGCTGTTCTCATGATGAAGTTTGCTGAACAAGCTGCTCCGTATTTTGAAACTGCCGAGATCATCGAGTTCCATCACAATGCAAAAGCTGATGCACCGAGCGGTACCGCAATGGTTACGGCACAGCGCATGGCAGCAGCAAGTGATGAATGGGCAGCAGACCCCACAAAGCACGAGGTGATTCCTGGTGCCCGCGGTGGAGTTGGCCCAGGCGGCATTCACGTACATGGCGTTCGTATGGTTGGCATGACTGCGTCACAAGAAGTGATCTTGGGTACCGCCGGCCAAACCTTGGTGATACGCCACGATTCAAATGACCGTGTCAGTTTTATGCCAGGAGTTGTCTTGGCGTGTCGCAAAGTCGGAGACCTGAAAGGTCTCACGATGGGAATTGATTCGCTGTTGTAGTTACTTCAGCGATGCAATTGCTGCATCGTAATTTGGTTCGTTCGCGATGTCGGAAACAAGTTCTGTATGAAGAACTTTTCCGTTTTCATCTACAACGACAACGGCGCGAGCAAGAAGTCCGGCAAATGCGCCTTCGTTAAGGCCTACACCAAACACTGAACCAAAGTCCGTGCGGAATGACGATGCGTTTTGTACGTTGCTGAGACCTTCTGAACCGCAGAAGCGACCTTGAGCGAATGGCAAGTCTGCAGATACGCAATACACGACTGTGTTGTCAAGAGATGACGCAAGTGCGTTGAATGTACGAACACTGGTTGCACATGTTGGTGTATCGACGCTTGGGAAGATGTTGAAAACAACGCGCTTGCCAGCAAGTGAGTCATTGCTGAACTCTTGCAAGTTTCCAGCTGTCAATGTGAATGTGGGAAGTGATTTTCCTGCAACAGGAAGATCGCCAACGGTGTTGACGGGCGTGCCGCCGAATGATGTCTGAGCCATGTAGGAGAGCCTAACCAGCAGGCAGGCTTACGACTCAGGTGCGCCAGGGGACTTTCGACGTGATGTTTGAATGAACGTGAGAGCAAAAAGTCCACCGACAATCCACCACTGGTACTGGTCAATCCAGTCGAGGGCAGATCGGATCTGGCTTTCAAATTGTTTGCCCCCGTACCAAAGGATGATCAGGCGAAAGATAATGCCCGAGGAGACAGCAGCTATGAATTTGCGAGGGTCGAGCCGGAGATGGCCAAGGAGAAGACACGCAATGTTTGAACCCGGCAGAAAGAATGCTGCGACCCATCCGCCCCGAATTGCCATGCGCTCGGTCCATCGGTAAATGCGGGGCATTTCCCCAACCTGAGACTCGGTCCAGCGCAACGCACGTTCTCCGAACAGCCGACCGACATAAAACAGGGCGATAGCGGCAACCAGTAGTCGAACGAATCCAATCAGAAAATACGGCAGTGGGTCGATGAAAGGTACGGCACCAAAGAGATTTCGGCTACGAGAACTGAGCGCAAGGATGAGAAGCGGATGGTCATCCACCAAGGCAGGGCCGATATTGGTGCCAATGGTGCCAGCGGCAAACAGCACGGAGGTAAAAGCAATGAGTAGTTTGCGCATTCGGGCAACCGTAGTGCCTGTGGGCTTTCATCATGCGTCACAGCATTGCTACGGTTCACTATGTCGTGGCGCAGGCCACTGAAACACAGGGGGACACTATGAAGGGTTTAATGCAGCCGACACAATTGTCGATTAGCTACCTATTTGATCGCGCGGAAAAGTACCACCGCAATAAGCAGATCATCACTGCCACAGCTACTGGCCGTGAGCGCATTACGTACGGCGAATGGGCTGACCGCACGCGTCGGCTTGGTGGGGTGCTCGACACATTGGGTATCTCGCATCTTGGTCGAGTGGCAACATTTGCGTGGAACACTGCTCGTCACCTTGAGTTGTATTTCGCAGCGCCGTGTTCAGGCCGCGTGTTGCACACCTTGAACATTCGTTTGTTCCCCGAGCAGATTACGTACATCGTGAATCATGCCGAAGACGAAGTCATCTTTATTGACACCTCCATTTACCCGTTGATTGAACCACTGCTTTCTACATTCACAACCGTGAAGCATTTGGTTTTCATGTACGACGGCAAAGGTGAAGTGCCAACATCTGTTCCTGGTTTTCAAGTGCACGAATACGAAGCACTCTTGGCCGCTGCATCGCCAGTGCAGTGGGCTGCAGTAGACGAGAATCAAGCAGCAAGCATGTGTTACACCAGTGGAACAACTGGTAATCCGAAAGGCGTTGTGTACAGCCATCGCAGTACATACCTTCACACCATGGGCGCAATGATGGCCGACTCGCTCGGTGTCAGTGAATCAGATGTCATTCTTCCTGTGGTGCCAATGTTCCATGCAAACTCATGGGGTCTTGCACATGCAGGTGTTGCAAGCGGTGCAACATTGGTGATGCCTGGTCCAGATTTGTCCGGTCCTGCAATTGCCAATCTGATAGTGGAAGAAAAAGTCACGGTGCCAGCGGGAGTGCCAACTATCTGGATGGCAGTGCTTCCTGAACTCAAGGGACGAGACACGTCAAACATTCGTGCGATCCCATGTGGTGGTTCAGCAGTGCCGAAAGCGCTCAGTGAGGCATATCGCGAGCAAACTGGCAAGCCCATCTTGCAGGCATGGGGCATGACAGAGACGAGCCCCATTGCAGCAGTGTGCACTTTGTCATCAGAAGACTTGTTGTTGTCTGATGCTGAACAAGCAGAACTGCGCACAACTGTGGGCCTCATTAGTTTCGGCGTTGAAATGCGCGTTGTAGAACCAGGCACAACAACACCGTTGCCATGGGATGGTGAATCTCAGGGTGAATTGCAGTGTGCAGGCGCATGGATTGCTTCTGACTATTACAACGATCCTCGTTCGCGCGAAAGTTTCACGCCTGATGGCTGGCTGCGCACCGGTGACGTTGCGGTAGTTGATGCAAAGGGTCGTATTCGCCTAGTTGACCGCACCAAAGACCTCATTAAGTCTGGTGGCGAATGGATTTCATCAGTAGATGTTGAAAACGAACTGATGTCGCATCCGAAGATTGCGGAAGCTGCTGTAATCGGCGTTCCTCACCCCAAGTGGAGCGAGCGTC
>JBIILS010000147.1:0-2701 GCA_044232585.1 Ilumatobacteraceae bacterium | reverse complement strand
GCCATCTTGTTCGGCGGACGTCGTCGCACAACGGTTCCATTGGTCACCGAAGCATTTGACTGGGACCACGGCGTGTTCCTCGGCAGCATCATGGCGTCTGAGACAACAGCAGCTGCTGGCGGTGCCGTAGGCAACTTGCGCTTTGACCCAATGGCAATGCTTCCATTCTGCGGATACAACATGGCTGACTACTTCGGACATTGGCTCAAGGTTGGCGCAGCCACCAAGAGCGAGAACCTTCCAAAGATTTTCTTTGTGAACTGGTTCCGCCGAGATGAAGACGGTCGCTTCTTGTGGCCGGGATACGGCGAAAACAGCCGTGTTCTCAAATGGATCTTTGACCGTCTTGATGGAAAAGCAAATGCAACAAAGACTGCAATTGGCTACTTGCCGTCCCCTGCAGACATAGATGTCTCTGGCCTGAACGTCACCGAGGCTGACATGAATGCATTGTTGTCAATCGACTCTGAAGGCTGGAAATCAGCATTGCCACAAATGCGTGACCACTACGCCCAGTTCGGTTCAAAGCTTCCTGCGCCGTTGACTACTGCTCTTGACGAGCTTGAGTCGTCGCTCAAGTAATTAGGCCTGGCCAACCAACATGGCTCGGATACCGAGCCCCATGAGGAACAAACCGCCGAAGCCATAGAGCAAGTACGTCTTGTTCTTGAGTTGGTGGCGATAGCTATAGATGATTGCGACTGCCATGATGGCCACGAATCCGTAGAACGCATGGAAGGCAGGAAACTCAAGCTTGTCCCTGTTGACCATGATGACGCCAAGAGTGACTTGAACAAAGATGGTGAATTGAGCGACTCCGGTGTACCACCACAGGGCACGAGTACGTAGCGGCGTGATCTTGTGAGCAGCAAGTGCCCACACGCCAGCAAGACCATTGCTGATGATTGCAACCCAGGCCCACGCAGTATGAATGTCAGAGATAAGCAAAGAAAACACGTTTCTAAATCTACCTAGCGAATGAGCGTGTCGGCTTCGTTGCCAGACTCAATAAGGACAAGTTTTCCGTCGACAATTTCAAAAGTTGTGACCGAGCAGTTATCAAGGCTGGCGATAACCATCGCGTCATTCTCGGTTGCGACACCAATAACCGCATTGATAGCGATGAAATGACTGAACACCACTGTGTCGGTTGTGATTTGTGCAACTCGTTGCCCAATTGCATCGCGATAGTCGAGGTAGTGCGACCCTGAGCGCTTGGCAACTTCAGTCCATGTGCCAGCCATTGCTTCGCGTAACCAATCGACTCGGTTTTCTAAGGTGTATTCAACTGGTGATGGAATTTCTCCGACAAGCGGTTCGATAACAACATCTTGCTTCCATGCTGTTGCTAATGGGAAGGCCGTTTGCTGACAACGCAACAACGGGCTCGACATCACTGGCAGCGGCCCAAGCGATGACAATTTTGATGCAACTGCAAGAGACTGACTACGACCAAGATCATCAAGGCCTGGGTCTGGGTCAACGTTCCATCCGGCTGCCGCGCGTCCGTGACGAACCATGTACACACGTGTCATTCGAAAATCCATCCATCTCGCATTGGTTCAGTGCTTTTGGGATCAATAAACCATTCGTTGCCAAATTGACGTGCAAACGTTTCGTCGTCCATTGCTAAGAAGAAACTGGAATCGCTCAATTGACTTGCATGACACTTCATTGCTGCACGCTTTTGTGACACGAAACTTACGACATCAACTTTGTAGTTGATCTCTGCTTCAAGCGTTCCCATTGGATTGCCGTCGTCCATGGGACCATCTGGGTTAAACCCTTCGCCCTCTGGAAGAAAACCAGCAGCACGTGCCGCTTCGATACCGCGTCGCATTTGATCACGATTCATAGTGCCCTCAAGTACACGCACTGGCACTAACTCAGCGGCACGATGACCAACCTTATGCACCATGATGTGATCTGGGTGGCCGTACCCTCCGTGCCAGTCGTATGTGGTGAGCACGTCGGCGTTTTCTTCGCGCAACACGTCTGCCAACTTTTGTGCTGCATCATCAAGCGAGGCATTGCAGAATGCGCCTGCATTTGTATTTTGCTCCCAGCCAGTCATACCGCTGTCTTCGTATCCGAGCCATACAACGCGATGCACCCCAAGTGTTTCTGCTGATTTCAGAGTCTCTGCGTGACGAACTTCGACAAGTGTCTTGCCTGCAGGCATATCGGCAGGAATTTCGCCATGGTCGCCATTTGTGGCAACAACTAAGACAACTCGGTGCCCTTCGGCTGATGCGCGTGCGATGGTGCCACCGGTACCGATGCATTCATCATCGGGGTGGGCATGAAAACAAACGAGTGTCGACACCTATGCCTGCTTCGCTGCACCGCTTGCGAGCAGAGCGTCGACATTAGCAACGCCCCATTCACGCAATACTTCAGCAGTGTGCTGACCAGCATGAGCTGATGGGCGCGAAATTTCCGGCGTGGTGCGAGAAAAGCGAGGTGCTGGTGCTGGCTGCATGTGTCCGTTCACGTTGATGAAAGTTTTGCGCTCAACGTTGTGTGGATGTGCAGCAGCTTCGCTCATGGTGAGAACTGGGGCGAAACAGACGTCAGTTGCTTCCATGATTGCGCACCACTCATCACGAGTCTTTGCTTTCATCACTTCTTGCAAACGAACCTTTAGCCCTGGCCACATTGACTGATCCATTTGCTTAGCGAAATCAGCATCGCCTTCAAG
>JBIILS010000146.1:0-2711 GCA_044232585.1 Ilumatobacteraceae bacterium | reverse complement strand
CAGACATACGGGAGGACCGGTGCCAACCCCCCGACGGCACCGGCCCTCTCGGCGCAGCTCATTGCTGAGCGCGACTCCCAGCATTAGTTTCCCGGTGCTGGTGACCTGTGTCACAACCATACACCTGTTGTCACGAAAAAGTTAAATACCCCTCACAGAAAAATGGAGCGGTTTATTTGCCCATTTCAACACTGCGTGCGGCGGCGGCTTTCACCACGTTGTGCATAGTTTCACGAATGCCTGCTGCCTCCAGAACACCAAGCCCTGCAGCGGTTGTACCGTTTGGCGACGTCACGCGCTCACGCAATGTGGCTGGGCTTTCTGTTGATTCAGCAAGCAAGGCGCCAGCTCCCTTGAAGAGTTGACGAACAAGGGCATCAGCAATGTCAGCGGGTAACCCTTCGGCCAAGGCAGCGTCAAGAAGTGACTCGGCGATCAAGAAGAGATACCCAGGGCCAGAACCAGCAACCGCCGTTACCGCATCCATGTGTGATTCATCCACACGCACCACGATGCCAACAGCGCTCAACAAAGACTCGGCCCACGCAAGATCAGCTTCGGTGCATTGCTCGCTGCCACAGATTGCAGATACTCCTTCACCCACTAACGCTGGCGTATTCGGCATTGCTCGTACTGCGGCAGTTGTTGTACCTGCAGCATCTTGCAATGTTGCGACAGAAATACCCGCAGCAATGGAAAGAACTCGCGGAATTCCGAGTGCAGCTGCTGATGCGCACACTGCTGCTGCATCACCCGGCTTCACTGCAATAAGTGCGCCTTCGCCCGCAACCACTGTTGCGCTAGTGCGAACCCTGAATGTTGTTTCCAGCGATGAACGCTTATCTGCGTCTAGTTCAACAACTGTGATGCTCGATGCTTCCCACCCATTGGCCACCAAGCCACTGACTATTGCAGTGCCCATATTGCCCCCGCCGATAATGACGAGCCGTGGAGTGTGTGAAGTCATATGCCAACACTAATAGCGATGGTGCCGAGGACGGGGCTGACTTCCCCGACCTCCCCGCCCCTCGGCAATTGAGATGTGGGCGAAGACTGACGCCGTTTGGCAATTACTCAGTCAGCGAAGTGACTGGCGAAACCAATTCGGATGATGGTGGGGAAAATGCGCTCGACAGTGGCATACAGAGTGCCCACCACTCGATCAAGTTCGTCTTCATCGACCATACGCAGAGGTAATTCACCGCGCAAGAAAATTGCATCCTCAATGCCAATGGAGAAATGAACACCCACTAGAGATTCATTACGACGCAAAACATGTTCATACAGCTGTTCAGCATTTTCTTCTGGCGCCGGCATCACGTATGTTTCGAATTGAAGTGTTCGCTGGCCAAGTGTGAACCACACAGTGGTGAACTCTTTTTCTTCACCATGCATGCGCACATACCAACGATGCTCGTCTGGTTCGCCACGGTCAACTGCAACGATTGTGTCGTTGCGTTCCATCATGGACATCAACCACGACGTAATTTGACGATCAAGTAGTTCAAGATGCGTGTTACCAAATAGCTCGCTCATGACTATTTCTACTTACACACAACTCGGTCACGCGACGTGAGATCTGTGTACGCACGACGCAAACGGGCTGCAGCAAAGCTCCAGGTGTATGCCTTTGCATGTTCTGCTGCTTGTGCAGACATATTTGCAGCAACTGATGGGTCATCAAGAATGGTTGCAATGTGGCGTGCGAAAACATCTGGTTGACGATCTGGAACCAAGAAACCCGTGCGCCCATGTTCAACAATGTTGAGAAGCCCACCCACTCCAGTTGCAACTACAGGTATTCCGCACGCTGCTGCTTCCAGAGCAACAAGACCGAAACTTTCACTTCGGCTTGGAACTAGAACAACATCTGCAGCGCGGTAATACGTAGACAAAATGTGGTGAGGTTGTGGTTCAACAAAACGCACTTGACCTTCAACGCCAAGTTCTTCAATCAGCGAATGAACATGGGCTAATTCATTTTCACCTTCAGTGCCACTTGCTCCACCAACAATAAGAAGCACGGCGTCTTTGCGTCGCAATTCTGCAAGTGAACGCACTGCAACATCAGCACCCTTCAGTGGCTGAATGCGGCCGACGAACAACAACACCGGCCCGCTACCAAGTTCAAGGGCTTTACGCGCACCACGCTTATCGCCAGGAGCAAAGAATGCATGCTCGACTCCGGGTGCAACGATTTCAATTTTCCCAGGAGGAGTTCCGTACAGAGATAGGAACTGACGCTCTTCTTCTGTGCAACTCACACAAATGGCATCAGAACAACCAATGACTTCTGTTTCTGATTGTTCACGGAATTCAGATTCTGGGTCACCACCTTCAGCCTTCACGCGAGCAAACGTATGAAACGTGCTGACTAATGGAACATCAAGTTCATGCTTCAGCGAATGGCCACTAAGGCCACTGAGCCAGTAGTTGGCATGAATAACGTCGGTGCCACCGTGAGCATTGATGTGATCAAGAACGCCTTCAGTGAACTGAGGGACAATAGAAATCATGTCGCCCTTTGGCATATCAACTGCACCTGCAGGAATATGCACCACTTTGTGGTTTGGTTCAATCATGACTTCGGCGGGAAGATCGTCGCGCCACGTACGCGTATATGTGGTGCAGTCAACTCCTGCATGAGCAAGCGCAGATACCAACTCGCGTACATACACGTTCATTCCGCCTCCGTCGCCAACACCTGGCTG
>JBIILS010000145.1:0-2740 GCA_044232585.1 Ilumatobacteraceae bacterium | reverse complement strand
GGTGCACCAAACGATGACGACATCGTCGATGCTGAAATTGTAGATGAGCAGTAATTCATGTCAGAAGACAATGTTGAACAACCAGAAGATGCGATAGACGCTGAGATAGTTGAACTAATCGAGCACGACATTGATGCGCTTGTTCAAGAACGAAATGAGTTCAAAGACATCGCACTTCGCTTGCAGGCTGATTTTGAAAACTACAAAAAGCGTGCTTCATCGAACATGTCTGACGAAGTAGATCGAGCAACAGGCCGAATCGCTGATTCATTGCTGCCAGTGCTTGATGCGTGTGAAGCCGCTTTCGCGCACGGAGCAGATGGCGTTGAACCCATTTGGTCGGCACTGATGGCTGCTCTATCGAAGCAAGGCCTTGTTGCACTTGATCTTTTGGATAAGCCATTTGATCCCACCACGTCAGAAGCTGTTGTCCATGAAGAGGGTGACGGCGCAGAACCAATCGTTGTTGAAGTGCTTCGCACTGGATACGAATGGAAGGGCCGCGTACTACGCGCTGCCATGGTGAAGGTGCGGGGATAAGTCATGTCAGGTCAGCGCGAATGGTACGAGAAGGACTATTACGCAGTACTTGGTGTGTCGAAAGACGCAACTGTCAAAGACATTACGAAGGCGTACCGGCGGCTTGCTCGCCAGTATCACCCTGATGCAAACCCTGACAATGCAGTAGCGGAAGAGAAGTTCAAAGACATCTCTGCTGCCTACGACGTTGTTGGTGATGAAAAGAAACGAGCAGAGTACGACGAAGTACGTCGTGTTGGACCCATGGGCGGATTCGGCGGAGGACCCGGCGGACAAAACATTCGTTTCGACATGGGTGGCGATGGTTTCGGTGACATCTTGGGCCAAATGTTTGGGCGCGGTGGTGGACGTCGTGGCGGCGGATCAACTGGGCCACAACGCGGACAAGATATTGAAACAACGTTGACACTTGATTTCGTTGATGCTGCTCATGGCATCACCACATCGTTACATCTCACTGCAGATGCACAATGCTCGTCATGTTCTGGTTCAGGTGCTCGCACCGGTACAACACCGAAAACATGCGCTGCCTGTGGTGGTCGCGGTTCTACTGCAGACAACCAAGGAATGTTTTCGTTCTCGCAACCATGTCGTTCATGCAGCGGCAATGGCATCATTATCGAAAATCCGTGTTCTACATGTAAAGGAACGGGAATTGAACGTCGTCCACGTGAAGTAAATGTACGTATTCCTGCAGGTGTTGACAATGGCCAACGCATTCGCCTGAAAGGCCGTGGTAGCCCCGGGCGCAATGGCGGTCCAGCCGGCGACTTGTTCGTTGAATGCAATGTTGCGCCGCATCCGTTGTTTTCACGTGAGGGTGTGAACTTACTGACGCGAGTTCCTGTTTCATTTACCGAAGCAGTGTTAGGCGCCACGATTGCGGTGCCAACCCTTGATGGCAGCGAAGTGACTTTGCGCTTAAAGGCCGGAACACAAAGTGGTTCGCGTCACCGCGTAAAAGGCAAAGGTATTGAATTACCAAAGCAAACAGGTGACCTCATTGTCACTGTCGATGTAAACGTGCCAACAAAATTGTCTGATGAAGAACGCTCGGCCATCGAGTCACTCAGCGAAGTACTAGCTTCACCTCGTACGTTGGGCAACAAGTCATGACCCAAGATGACCGACGTGCCCTGTATGTAATTTCAGTTGCCGCTGAACTTGCGGGTATGCATCCGCAGACTCTGCGCATTTACGAGCGACGTGGCCTGTTAACCCCAGCGCGAACAACTGGCGGCAATCGTAGATACAGCGATGCAGACATTGCACGACTTTTGCGCATTACAGAACTTGCAGCCACAGGTATGAACTTGGAAGGCATTCGCCATGTCATGACACTGGAAGCAGAAGTAGTGCGCCTTCGCAGTGAAGTGGAACAACTGCGTCAAGGTCTCATGCATGCCATCACTGAAATTGAATCTCGTAGTCGCAGCAACATTGTTCCGCTGCGACAAGCGATGGCCCGCTTCGGCGAGCGTCCCAGCATTTTTGACCCCGACCGATAAGGAGACACCACTATGGCTATCGACCCAAAGAAATGGACTACACGGACACAAGAGGCGATCGCTGCAGCAAGTGATTCTGCACGCACACTTGGTAACCCCGAAGTCACGGTAGATCACGTACTTAGTGCAGTGACAGGACAAACCGACACCATCGTCCCTGCGTTCTTGCAGAAGTTAGGTATCGCACCTGGAATGGTGCAATCGAAGGCTGATGAAGTTGTTGCCAAACTCCCGCGTGCAACTGGTGGTGCTGAGCCACGCATGAATCGCGAGCTTGGCAATGTACTTGCTAACGCAGACTCATTTCGCAAGGACTTCAAGGACGACTACGTGTCGGTTGAGCATCTCATCTTGGCGATGAATCAGCGGATTGGCATTGCAACGGAAGAGATGCTGCAGGCCTTAAAAGAGGTTCGTGGTTCTCACCGCGTAACGTCACCAGACCCTGAATCTCAGTTTGCGGCGTTAGAGAAATACGGTATTGATCTCACGGCGCGGGCACGTGAAGGAAAAATTGACCCTGTCATCGGCCGAGATGAAGAAATTCGTCGCGTGATCCAGGTTCTGTCTCGTCGTACAAAGAACAACCCCGTACTAATTGGTGAACCAGGTGTTGGTAAGACCGCAATTGTTGATGGACTTGCCCGCCGTATTGCTGATGGTGATGTGCCAGAAGGACTTAAGGGAAAGCG
>JBIILS010000144.1:0-2745 GCA_044232585.1 Ilumatobacteraceae bacterium | reverse complement strand
GAATGAAGAACAGCATCACCGAGGCTGCCGCGCCACATATCTTCATGAAGTTTGGTGAGTTCGCGTGCAAGGACCACAAGGCGATCATTGCCGCACACGTCTGCCAAGTCAACCAAAGTTTTCTCTAGGCGATGCGGTGCTTCGTACAACACAGTGGTGCGTCGTTCACGTGCAACCTCTGTGAGGCGTTCGCGACGTTCACTTCCGCTGCGTGGCAGAAAGCCGTCGAAGGCGATACGTGCTGTTGGTAATCCGCTCATAGCTATAGCCATAACAAAGGCAGCAGGCCCTGGGGTTGAATGCACGGTGTACCCGGCATTAATTGTTGCCCGAACAAGGCGTTCGCCTGGGTCGCTGATTGCTGGAGTACCTGCATCAGAGATCAATGCAACTACTGCACCAGCAGACAAATACGACAAAACAGATTCAATGGCGTCGTGCTCGGTGTGTTCGTTCGCAACGATAAGGCGTTCTGGTGACGCACCAATGCGCTTGAGAAGCGAACCACTATGACGAGTGTCTTCACAGCAAATGATTGTTGCGGCGCGCAATACCGCAGCACCACGAGGGGATAGGTCTTCAAGGTTGCCAATAGGTGTTGCTACTAGCCACAAGCCTGCATGAATTGCAGAGGTGACATTGTCATCGTTCGACATGGCGCACCTCAACTTCATCACCCACACGTAGGTTCCAGCGTTCGAATGAACCAGCGGCCGCTTCAATGATGAGTGCTGAAGAAGGAATGCGAGGACCAACTCGCCACGGTTTCATAGTTGCAGTCTGTATCACGATGTTGTTCGAAGCAACGTAGGCAACATCAATTGTTGCTTTCATTCCAATGGTGTGCACCCAATTGCATGGTTCAAGCACAAGGGGTTGTTCGATAACAGAAACACCGGCGAGGCCACGACGGCGTTGAGCGCGTGTCACGGTACGAACGCCAGCTGCCAATACATGGCCTTTGCTGACTAGCCAGATGGGTTCGAGTTCTTGTGGTGCACTCATCGTGACCTCCGTGTCGCTACCTATACGTTAAAGCGGAACTCGGTGACGTCGCCGTCAACAAACTCGTATTCTTTGCCTTCAGAGCGAAGCTTGCCGACATCTTTGGCTGCATTCCATGATCCGAGCTCAATGAGTTCGTCCCAGTGAATGACTTCTGCGCGAATAAACCCGCGCTGAATATCTGAGTGAATCTTGCTGGCACACACGGGGGCTTTGTCGCCGGCGTGGAATGTCCATGCACGTGTCTCTTTTTCACCAGTAGTGAAATAGGTGCGTAAACCGAGCAGGTGAAACGCCGAGCGAACCATTTTTGTGAGCGCACCTTCACCAAGGCCGAGAGCCTCAAGCATTTCGGCGCGGTCTGCTGGCTCTAACTGTGCAGCTTCTGCTTCAATCTGCACGCTCATGCCGAGCACTTCAATTTCATGCTCTTGCACGGAACCCGGTGGGCACAGTTCTGCGCGAACACGAGCCTCCATTGCAGGAATTGTGTCAAGTTCGTTCTCGCCAACGTTGACTACTGCAAGAACGCGGCGGTTAGTTAACAAGAAGTGCGGTGCAAGTGCTTCGCGGTCGTCTTTTGACATTCCTGCGCGGTACAACGGCAAACCTTCAGCCAAAGCGTCGTATGCACGTTGCAACAATGCAGCTTCTTCTTGGTTTCCCTTATCAACGCGTGCAGTTTTACTGACTCGTTTGAGGCGTGTCTCCACTGTTTCTAAGTCAGCAAGTGCAAGTTCAAGTTCAACAATGCGCAAATGTTCGAGCGGATCATCAGGGCCCATGACGTCTGGGTCTTTGAACGCACGCAACACATAAACAATTGCATCGACTTCACGAATGTTGGCGAGGAACTTGTTGCCAAGACCTTCACCCTTGCTTGCGCCTTCTACAAGACCGCCAATGTCGACCACTTGAACAGCTGCATGCACGATGCTTTTTGTCTGTGACATTTCTGACAACGCAAGGAGGCGATGGTCTGGCACCTTGGCGATTCCGATGTTCGGATCCTTCGTGGCAAAGGGGTAGGGAGCTGCCAGGGCCCCGCCACCGGTGAGTGCGTTATAAAGCGAGGACTTGCCCGCATTGGGGAGACCGACGAGACCAAAACATTCCATGAGGGGATTGACGCTATCTGTGTGGGTTAGCGCCTGGGGATTGTTACTATGGCCGTAGTGTTAATAGCCCCTGGGGAATCCGGTGGTTAGGAAGCGAAGGAAACCCATATGACCTCATTTGATCTTGATCTCAGTAAGTACAGCCTCGGTTGGAGCGACGAGATCGAATATGCCTTCGAACCTGTCAAAGGCCTTAACCAGCGCGTCGTAGAGCAGATCTCATGGTGGAAGGGCGAGCCAAAGTGGATGACACAGTTGCGCCTTCGCAGCCTCGGAATTTTTGATCGCAAGCCAATGGCTCCGTGGTTTGCCACAAACATGCCCGATATCGATTTCCAAGACATCTTCTATTACCTGAAGCCAGCAACGGAACAAGTTGATGAGTGGGATGACCTTCCAGAGCAAATGAAGCTCACATATGAGAAGTTGGGAATTCCTGAAGCTGAGCGTAAATACCTCGCTGGTGTTACTGCTCAATATGAATCAGAGGTTGTGTTCCACAGAAACCGCGACGAGCTTTCAGAGCAAGGAATCTTGTTCTGCGACATGGATACCGCATTGCGCGAATACCCAGACCTTGTGAAGCAGTACTTCGGCACTGTTATTCCTCCCGGCGACAACA
>JBIILS010000046.1:0-9245 GCA_044232585.1 Ilumatobacteraceae bacterium | reverse complement strand
GCTCATTTGTTTTCGGCTCCGCAGGCTCTTGCTCGCATTCCGCAATTGGCGATTCACCTTGATAGGGAGATTGGAGACAAAGGTCTTCATCTCGACCGTCACCAACACATGACACCTGTATGGGGTTCAACTAAGCAATCATTCATTGATTGGATACAACGGACCTCGGGCGTTGCAGACGTATCAGCTTTCGATGCTCATCTATTTGATATTTCTAGCGCCTCACTCTTGGGTGCAGATGAATCGCTCTTGGCGAGTGGCCGTTTAGACAACCAAGCATCCTGTTGGAGCGCAATTGAAGCGCTGCGTAATGCTCCAGAATCCCAGCACACTTCGATACTCGTTCTCAATGACCATGAAGAAGTGGGCAGTAACAGCTCCACCGGGGCTGCTGGCCCGATGCTTGCAAACGTTGTTTCCCGCATCGCGACGCAACACGGTCTTAGTGAAGGCCAACAGTTTGATCGTCTTGCTTCTTCTTGGTGTCTGTCAGCCGACAATGCCCATGCCATTCATCCGAACTATGCAGAACGCCATGAACCACGACACGCACCGCTGATTAACCATGGTCCTGCCATCAAGGTGAATGGAAACCAACGATATGCAACATCCGCCCGCGGACTGGCACATATTCGTTCAATCGCAGAGTCGAGTGGTGTTCCGTTACAAACTTTTGCGTCACGAAACAACGTTCCATGCGGTTCAACAATCGGACCAATCACGGCTACACAACTTGGCATCGAAGCTATTGACATCGGCATTCCGCAATTATCAATGCATTCGGCCAGAGAAATGTGTGGCGCTAGCGACCCATTACACATGGTTTCGATAATGAGTGCATTTCTACAGCGCTAGTTAGTAGATATTTGGACTACCAGCTAAACGCTGTGCCTCATCGAACAATCGTTGCAATTCACTAGACAAGTTAGAGCTCAGATCTTTCAAAGCAGACCGAGGCAAACGTTCTGTACCGTTCATTATTGTCTGAATCGGTTTACCAATAACTACGACGCACTTGCGTGGGTAGATCATCTTTGAACCTTTGGGCATAACGCGCTCGGAACCGCCGATTCCAACCGGAATTATTGGTACGCCGGCCTTAGCGGCAACATAGGTTGCGCCATCAAACAGTGGGTGAACAACGGGTCCACTCTGACGTGTTCCTTCTGGGAAAAGCACTAATGGTTCTCCCGCTTCTAGAACCGTCACGCATCGACGCAAAGCTTCACGGTCTGCCGTGCCTCTACTAACGGGAAACGCCCCAAGAGCCGACACGATCCACCCGATTGGGCCGAATTTCCAAATCGTGTCCTTGCCCATGAATCGCATTCGACGAGAAGTCACCGCTGCTGCCAGAGGCGTATCAATGTTTGATCTGTGAATGGGTGCCAAAAGGAAAGCTCCGGACTTCGGAATATTCTCTTTGCCAATGATTGTTGTGCGGGTGTACGACACACACACGAACACAACTAGACCGCGCAGAAGTCTGTAGAAGAGTCGACTGAGAAAACTTTGACCCGCCATGAATGTGTCGACTTCAGCCATGATCAACTCTTTCGAAATGAGAAACAATCTCTGCAACGACTTCTTCAATGGTTCTGTTGCTGGAATCAACGATGACCGAGCCCTCAGACGGTCGCAATGGCGAGTCAAGCCTGGTGGAGTCAAGGTGGTCTCGTTCAGCAATGCTTGCCGCCACTGCCGTAATGTCCCCGCCTGTTTGCCCAACGCGACGTTCGGCGCGCACTTCAGGTGAGGCAGTAAGAAAGACTTTCAGAATCGCATCGGGAAAAACGACAGTTCCGATGTCGCGACCCTCCACGACTCCGCCCTTCTGGGCTTCAATCCACTTCCGTTGTTGTTCTCTCATGGCATCACGAACAGGAGTATGAGCAGCAATGATGCTGACAATTGCATTGATCTCGCCAGTACGAATTTCTGTAGACACGTCAACGCCATTCAACTTGGCTGCGTCACGTTCAATGACAACCTTGACATCACGTGCAATCTTGCCGACGGCGTCCGCGTCATTGGGATCAGTTGCCGTGTTTTGCACTTCTAAGGCCACACAGCGGTACATGGCCCCTGTATCGAGGTAACGAAGTCCAGTTGCTGTAGAAACCTGGCGGGCAACAGTCGATTTTCCTGCCCCGGCAGGACCATCGATCGCAATGACGCGCATGATTACCAACTGGTGCCGAGAGGTCGACCTTCGTCGTATCCGGCTGCGCTTTGAACTCCGACAACGGCACGTTCGTGAAACTCTTCGATGCTCGAGGCACCTGCATAGGTGCATGCTGAACGAAGCCCAGCAACTATCTGATCGATGATGTCTTCAACACCGGGTCGCACGGGGTCGAGGTACATACGCGAAGTGCTAATGCCCTCTTCGAATAGCTCTTTTTTCGCCCGTTCGATAGCAGTTTCTGCCCGGGTACGATTCTTTACAGCGCGATTAGAGGCCATGCCGAAACTCTCTTTGTACAGACGCCCTTCTGTGTCACGCAAGGTGTCAGCTGCAGATTCATAGGTTCCTGCGAGCCACGATCCGAACATTACGTTGGCTGCACCTGCTGCCACTGCGAGAGCCACATCGCGTGGGAAACGTACTCCGCCATCTGCCCACACATGCTTGCCCATAGAGCGAGCCATCTCTGCGCTTTCCAGAACTGCACTGAACTGTGGTCGACCAACACCTGTCATCATTCGAGTAGTACACATAGCACCAGGTCCGACGCCAACCTTGATGATGTCTGCACCCGCGTTAAGTAGATCTCGTGTGCCCTCACGAGTCACTACATTTCCAGCAACGATCGTTGTGGACGGCGCAACAGCGCGCACAGCCTCAATGGCCCTCAACATACGGTCTTGATGGCCATGAGCTGTATCGATGACTAGAACATCAACTCCGAGTGCAACCAGTGCTTTTGCGCGCTTTGCTGGATCTGCGTTGATACCAACCGCAACTGATGTTAAAAACTGACCCTTCGCGTTAGTGGCTGGCGCGTAGATGGTGCTGCGTAGAGCACCCTTGCGTGTGATTGCCCCAACGAGGATTCCGTTCTTGTCGACTACCGGTGCAAATGACAAACGTTGGTCTATCAACTTGTCGTGAATATCAGCTACTGGCATCGAATCCGTAAAACAGACCATGTCAAGGTTCATGACATTTTTAAGTTGAGTGAACCGGTCGAAACCGACGGCGTCATACTCAGTGAAAACACCCACTGGACGATTTTCAGAATCAACAACTATGACTGCACCATGCGAACGCTTGTGAATCAGACTCAACGCCTCGCCCACGGTGTCTTCTGGAGCAAGCGTGATGGGGGTTTCGAAGATGGGGTGCCGCGACTTCACATGTTCAACAACCATCTCAATAATGTCGAGAGGAATGTCTTGTGGCAGGACGACAAGTCCTCCACGCCGTGCAACAGTTTCGGCCATTCGACGGCCAGCGATGGCAGTCATGTTTGCGACGACAATGGGAACATTTGTCCCCACCTGATCTGGGGTACTGAGGTTTACGTCGAAACGCGATGACACCGAGGACTTGCTCGGGACCATAAACACATCGTTATAGGTCAAATCGTGGGCTGGGAGATCATGTAAGAACCGCATAGGGCATGACGAGACTACCGTGTAGGCATGGCATCTACCGAGAACGTTCCCGTCGTCCTAGTTCATGGTTGGGGCGGTAGTTTCCGCGAAACATGGCAAAAGCCTGGAATTGACGCTCTTCTGGCTGATGTCGGGCGTAATCCTGTCGGACTTGATCTCTTAGGGCACGGAGAACAAGACAAGCCACATGACCCTGCGGCCTATGTCGAACTTCCGACGTGGCTCCTTGAACACTTGCCGCAGGAACCAGTAGTTGATGCTGTCGGATTCTCGCTAGGCGCTCTAACCATCCTTCGCGCTCTCATCGCTGCACCGCATCGCTTCGGCAAAGTAGTGCTATCGGGAATTGGTGACGGGGTTTTTACAATGTCACCCCCAGATGCCAACAAAAGAATTGTTGATGCGTTAGAGGGTCGCGCACCAGAGGATGACACGTTTGCACGAATGTTTGCCCATTATGGCAACTCACCTGGAAATGACCTACTAGCTCTCACCGCAATCATGAAGCGCCCTCCATCAGATCCAGTCTCGGAAGAACAATTATCAAAAGTGACAAACGAGATTCTTATCGTTATTGGCGATGCTGATTTTGCTGGTCCGGCAACTCGACTAGCTGCTGCTTTTCCAAATGCGAAGTTAAAAGTCCTGAAGAACACCGATCACTTCGCAACACCAGAAGCCTTCTCATTTATTGATGCGATTCTGGATTTCCTCGCTGCATGAACTTTCCCTCGCGCATAACGCAAGACATTGTTCGAGCATCTCAAACACTGACGGCCGGAGGAATTGTAGGCATCCCGACAGAGACCGTGTACGGATTAGCGGCAGTTGCATTGAACGAGGAAGCCGTGTCTCGTGTTTTCAATGCAAAGCAACGACCAACATCACATCCGCTAATCATTCACTTGTCTCCGCACGACGACATCAATCGGTGGGGCAAATTGAATGAGGTTGCTCAATTGCTTGCAAGTACGTTTTGGCCAGGTCCGATCACTCTCCTTGTTCCACGAACTCGTCTTGTTTCCGACTGGGTTACCGGGGGCCGCGACACCGTCGCGTTGCGGATACCTGCCCATGACATGACCATTGCACTTCTCGAAACCTTGAATGAGGCTGTGGTTGCGCCTTCGGCTAATCGATTTGGTCGCGTCAGCCCTACCAGTGCACAACACGTTGTCGATGATCTCGGAGACACAGTGGACCTTGTGCTCGACGGTGGACAATGCGCAATCGGCATCGAATCAACAATCGTTGATTGCACAGGATCCTCTATTCAGATTCTGCGTCCCGGAAAAGTATCGGCTCTTGAGATCGCAAAAGTCACCGGTCTTGAAATATCAATGACGGACGGCCCGTCACGCGCTCCAGGCATGTTGCTGGCCCATTATGCGCCTAGCGCTCGAGTGGAATTATGTGGTTCTTTATCCCACGCACAAAACCTACTGGGTCAGTACATTTCCAAGGGACTGTCAGTGGAAATTTTGCATTATGACGATCCGACCACCTATGCACTGAGTTTGTACGATGACCTACGTGCAGCAGATTTGCGTTGCAGAGAAGTAGTGATTGCCGTACTGCCCCCAGAAGGCGGATTAGGTGCAGCCATACGCGATCGGCTTCGGAAAGCTGCAGCCTCGAGTTAGTTGGGCCATTCAATTTCATTGAGGTTCGCAACCAAATAGTCCCTGACCTCTTCTACTGAAACTCCCTCTGAAGAAGCTTCAGTGCCGACAAGTAGTGAAACAGTTGTTGCTCCTGCTTCTGGCACTAGGTCGCACCGACACCAGCCATTGAGTGCGCCGGTCACATCAGAGTCATGCAGAGAAAACTCCAACTGATACGGAGGATCTTCATATGAAATAGCTCCGCTGATTCCTGCGACAATTAGCAACGCTTCGAAACATTCTGCCGGAAGTACATCAACAGTAAAACTTGAAACGTCTCGTTCTCGCCTCACCAAGATAGGCGGAACCGCTTTCAGACTTACTGGAGCTCCAACAAGTTCCAATGCTGACTGCAAGGCTTCATTGAGTTCCTGCATTGCCGAATCAGTTCCCCCAACATCGGGGTGAACCATGCGAGCTCTTTTTTTCCAAGCTTGTCGTATTTCGTCAGCTGAGGCTCCGCGCTCTATGCACAACACCAAGAAAGGATCCTGAGATGTCACGAAGTCCTTTAACGGCCAATGAAGTTTGGAGGGCGCTTTTCGATGAATGCTGCAACGCCTTCCTTGAAGTCTTTCGTACGGAAGAGCGGTAGCAGTTGAAGAAACACGTGATGCACATTCTGCTCAAAAGTCTCAGTTTCTGCTGCTCGCATCATTCTCTTAATCGCTCGAACCGCTAACGGAGCGTTTGATGCGATCTCCCCCGCCATATCCATAACGTGATCCATCAATTGATCAGCAGGAACAACTTTGTTCACCAGACCCATTTCAAAACATTCATCAGCCATCAAAGTGCGACCCGTGAACGCAATCTCAGCAGCTCGTGCGTAGCCAACCATTCGTGGCAACAACCAAGTGCCACCACTCTCTGGAAGAATTCCACGCTTAGCAAAGCCTGGCGCCATTTTTGCGGTGTCAGCAGCAATACGAATATCGCAACCAAGCGCAATGTCTAGTCCGTACCCGGCTGCCCCGCCATTTAGTGCACAGATCACGGGAGTGTCGATGCCGTGAAGAACGATTGGTGGTGCCTCACGAAGGTCAAACTCGGCCATGTTCGCACCGGTGTCATCAAGCACTCCTAGCGATTCGGTCTTTCCCGCTTGCGATCCGAGATCAAGCCCTGCACAGAACGCACGACCCGCGCCGGTCAACACGATGCAACGAACGTCTGGGTTGCGATCCGCTTCAAGGAGTTTTTTAGATAACAAATCAAGCATGACCCCTGAAATGGTGTTCATTCGTCCCGGGGCATTCAAAGTGATTGTTGCAATTCGGTTAGAAACTTCTAGTAGGACTTCATCTTCTTTGGTCATACCAACAAAGATAACAACTATGGAAACTCAGAAATCAGTTGGGTCGCCAGACTCAACTAGCGTCCCTCAACCAACTCTTGATGGCTCTATCGGCGATGGATGCAGAGTGCTCCTTATTCGCCACGGAAGGTCTGCAGACATTGTCCCAGGGTCGCCCGAAAGCGTCGACCCTCCATTGCATGACCTTGGCAAGAAACAAGCACTTGCGGTTGGAAATCGATTGTCCAAGGCACGTATCGACGCTGTGTATTCAAGTCACCTGTTACGAGCACTTCATACAGCAGAGGCAATCGCATGCCATCACAAACTGGAGGTGGGCGTATTTGAAGATTTAGAAGAAGTGCGCCTTGGCGATTGGGGTAACGGTGAATTTCGTAGACGTGCAGCCACAGCTGATCCCGAGTATGTCAAATGGGCCGCCATTGGGCGGTGGGACGGAATACCGAATGCTGAAGGCGATCAGAACTTTCGCTCGCGTGTATCAACTCGCATCAACGCACTGGCCGCGCAACATGAAGGCGGATGCATTGCAGTTGTATGTCACGGCGGGGTCATCAATGCGTATTTGGCAGAAATGTTGGGAACGCAACGATCACTATGGATGATGGTTGAAAATACAAGCATTACAACTGTGAAACTGAGTGAAACGCCGAGTGTGCTGACTCTGAATGATTGCAGTCATCTATACGATCTCCTGCTTCAGTAGGTCAAAGATTCTGTAACTCGCGTGATGGAGATACCGCTAAGTTGCACACGGCGAACCACAAGGCCGTGGCACCAACGATATGAACTGCCACTAACGCCACAGGCACACCATTGAAGTATTGGAGATAACCGATAGCGCCCTGAAACACGGCCGTAATCAACAAAGCTTGTATCGCGTCACGCGTACTGGAGTCAGCGTTCAGTTGTCTTGCTCGAATCGCAAGAAAGATGATGAGCGCAATTGTGATGATGACGCTCACGCTATGAACGCGAGCAACACTGGTCAAGGCAAAACCAAATCGAACCGCATCCTCGTCTCCTGCGTGTGGACCAGTTGCCGTTACTACGGTCCCCGTCACTAAAGCCAACGCACAACTGATGACAACTAATCGGATAGCCATAACTATGCGAACAGGGCCTGTTCGAAAATACGTCGCAGGCTGATCTCCTGAACGGCGATACAAGACAAAGGCGTTAGCCACCAGAACCAGCGACACTAGGAAGTGGGCCATGTTCGCGTACGGGTTCAAGCCGGTGAGCACCACGATGCCTCCGATGATGATCTGGGCCAGAACTCCAATCACCAAACCCCATGCAAGGCGAACCAGATCTTTTCTCAGAGGTCTACGAAAGTGAGCCAGCAACACCGCTGCAATCACGCTGAGTGATACAAAACCTGTGAACAACCGATTTGCTTGCTCGATCAACGTGTGGCCAGTAGATACATCGACAAATTTTGCCTCGTTGCATCGTGGCCAGTCAGCACAGCCAAGACCTGAACCTGTCAATCGGACCATTGCGCCGGAGAAGATAATGACAGACAAGGAACCCAAAGCAGTTCCTGCCACAGTTCGAAAAGCCTTCTGGGAAACCGTAATCACGGAACACACTGTACGACAGCAACGGCTTCGGTTTCCGTCTGGCATTGGCAGTTAAATAGTGGCTACGGTCACAGTCATGATCACTTCCTTTGACGACTACCCAATTCATCAGACGTCTGAACCAATCGCACATACAGAGTCAGGCGATCCAGGAGCCTATGACCGATATTTCTTCAACGGGTATTCACGAGATGGAAAACTCTTCTTTGCCGCCGCGATGGGTCTGTATCCGAATCGACACGTAATTGATGCTTCGTTCAGCGTCGTGCGAGACGGAGAACAGATAAATGTGCATTCTTCAGGTCGCGCACCTTTTGATCGCATGCAATGTAATGAAGTCGGACCAATCAAAGTCGATGTTGTCGTCCCGATGAAACAACATCACATCACGGTTGATTCTCCTGAACATGGCATCCGTGCTGATATTCGTTTCGAAGCATCATCTTTGCCGTACGAAGAACCACCGTTTCTTGTACGCGCGGGAAACAGAAAAGTTATGAGTTACACCAGGCTCACCCAACTAGGAACATGGACCGGCTGGATTGAAGTGGATGGCGTTCGGACTGAACTCATTCCTGGAGACATCGTTGGCTCTCGCGACAGATCTTGGGGAATACGTGGAGTTGGTGAACGAATTCAACTTGGTGCACCGCAAAATACTCCGCCCCAGTTCTACTGGCTATGGGCCCCCGTCTGGTTCGACGGATTCGGCACCGTATTCGATGTCAATGAATATTCCGACGGCCAACGGTGGCACGAGTCAGGTGCAATGTTGATCGGTTCCGACACCATCAAACACGCCAACTCTGTCACGTATGAATACTCCTTCGAACACGGGACTCGACGTGCTGAACAGTTTGCTTTGAGGTATCAGTTTGCAAAGGACTCTGCCGATCTGGTTTTCACTCCGCTAGTCCATTTTCAGATGAACGGACTCGGCTACCTGCATCCAGAATGGAATCACGGGAACTGGAAAGGTGAATCCGTAACAGGTGGAGACAGATACACAGTTCCGGTGGAAGAACCCTTGCTGATGCACAATCTTCACACACAAAC
>JBIILS010000143.1:0-2766 GCA_044232585.1 Ilumatobacteraceae bacterium | reverse complement strand
CACTGGTTGACATCACAAACCCTGATGCAAGTGAACAACGAGTACACACGGGTGATGGGGTTGCACGTCACTGGTCAGGTTCTGTGCCGTCACCGTCGCCAGCATCTGTTGCTGTTGAACCACCACTTATTCGGGTTGTTGATGCCAGGGGCAGCGATGTTGGGGTTACTGGCCGGCACGAACTGAACACTGTGCCGTCATATGTAGAAGTTGGCAGTCAGAAGTACGACGTGGTGCGTGTTGCTGGTCCATGGCCTCTTGAAGAACGATGGTGGGACCCGCGTCGCAAGCGTCGCCAAGTACGCATGCAGGTGTTGGTGCGTCACCCACGCCGTGGTGTTGGTGTGTTTCTTGTCGGTTTAGAAAATCAACAATGGACTTTGCTCGCGCGCTACGACTAATGCCAATCGGGGTGGTCGGGATCAATCGATGCCAGGTCTTCAAGACCATGAGTGATTGCTAGGAATTCATTTTCAAAGGAATCTTCTATGAGATCGAGAGATGTTGGAGCATCGAGGTCAGCTTCCACTCGAATGACAGTCCATCCGTCTGTTGCAAGATCACTAGATGCTGAGCTGCACGCTTCAACAATGTTGATGCTCCAGAGGTGGTGTTCTCTTTCGTAGTCACATTCGGGATGGTGAAGAGTGACGACAAAAAGTGACAGATGTTCAAGACTTGATAAGAGTCGTAAGAACTCTTCAGGTGTGGGGAAATTGTTATCGGTCATTGTGCTCCTGTTGTAAGAACCCCGAGGGGTTGGGAAAGGCAGAGAAGCGACTGAGTTACATGAAAATAAGAATAGGAGAGGGGTGTGTCACAATTATCAAGTGCCGATACATCGCGATGCTCAACACTGGTGTGAATTAATTGGCGCGCGCACGCCTGTTGATGAACGTGAACGCGAATCAATAGAGAAATTCTTGGCTCTTGCGCCTGTTCTTACAGATCCGTTTAACGAACATGCAGATCTTGTGCACATCACTGCATCAGCAATTGTGGTAACTGAAGCCGGTGACAAAGTGGCATTGCATATGCATAAACGACTCAACATGTGGTTACAACCAGGTGGGCATATCGAAGCAGGTGAAACCGCTGCGCAAGGTGCATTGCGTGAAGCTGAAGAAGAAACGGGTTTACCTGTGCGGCATGAAAGTGACGGCGGAGTATTTGTGCACGTTGATGTGCACGCGGGGCCGAAGGGTCACACGCATCTTGATCTGCGCTATGTGGTGCGAGCTCCTGATGTTGTTCCGGCACCTGCAGAAGGCGAGAGCCAACTGGTGCGATGGTTTGCGTGGGACGAGGCAGAGTCCATTGCGGATGTGGGCCTGTTGGGCGGATTACGCGCCACGAAAGCCTTACTGGGCTTATAACCCCCTTGTCTATACGAACATATGTTCGTATAGAATTGCGCGGTGGGGTTCAACAATCCGGCGATGCCGTGGCACGAATTAGAAGCGCGTCTGTCTGATGGTCGAGCGCCGTCTTCAGTTGGCTGGAACGCCGGTGGTGATGGTCCGGCATTTAGTGCAACGCGTCAACCGTTTGAGCCTGTGTTGTCGCGTCAGCAACCAACAGTGCCGTATGCGGAATTGCATTGCACATCAAATTTTTCTTTCTTAGAAGGTGCAGCACACCCTGAAGAATTAGCAGAGGTGGCAGCTGCACTCGGTTTATCTGCACTTGCCATTACTGATCGCAACGGTTTGTACGGTGTCGTGCGTTTTGCAGAAGCAGCACGTGCAGTGAGTTTGCCAACCATCTTTGGAGTGGAACTTGATTGTGCTGCTGGCGACATTGTGTTGTTGGCACGCGGGCCATCAGGGTATGCGCGTATGGCACGAGCCATTAGCGAAGGACAACTTGCCGGCAGTAAAGGTGCTCCCGTGTTTTCATTTCCCACAGTGGGGCAAACAGTGCGCGATCATTGCTTGGTTCTCACAGGCGGGCGTACCAGTGCGGTGGTGCAGGCGTTGGTACAACACGGCCCAGCAGAGGCAGAACGTTCATTGCGTTCATTGATTGAACACTTTGGGCAACGCAATGTATTGGTGGAACTGTGGGATCACGGAGACCCTATTGATGCAGTACGTAATGACCAGTTGGTGCAATTGGCGGCAATGCTTGACCTTGAGTGTGTTGCTAGCAACAACGTCATGTATGCGGTACCGGCACAACATCGTTTAGCGACAGCACTGGCTGCGGTGCGCAACAGGTGTGGTCTCGACAGTATTGATCATCTTTTGCCTGCTGCAGCAACGGCGTACTTGCGTTCAGGGGTTGAACAGCAACGGCGTTTTGCGCGCTACCCCGGTGTTGTGGAACGCACAGCAACGCTTGCCCAGGAGATTGCTTTCGACTTGTCATTGGTGGCGCCGCAGTTGCCACCGTTTCCATGCCCTGAAGGTCATACAGAAATGTCGTACTTGCGTCAGTTGGTTGCGCGCGGTGCACAACACCGATACGGCGAGAAGCCAGCTGAATCAAGCGAAGACTTGTCATTACGTGCGCGCGCGTGGCGCACTATTGATCATGAATTAGAAATCATTGAAACGCTCGGTTTCGCTGGCTATTTCTTGGTGGTGTGGGACATCGTTCGGTTCTGCACCGAGCAGGGCATTATGTGTCAAGGCCGTGGCAGTGCTGCAAACAGTGCTGTGTGTTTCTCTCTTGGCATTACAAAAGCCGATGCGGTATCGCTTGGTTTGTTGTTTGAACGGTTCTTGTCACCGGAACGTGATGGCCCGCCCGATATTGATATCG
>JBIILS010000142.1:0-2768 GCA_044232585.1 Ilumatobacteraceae bacterium | reverse complement strand
GGCTCGCTGAACATCACGTATAAGCGACCAACCCCGCTGAATGCTGATTTATTGGTTAATGCCAGAATCGATGAGATTCACGAGCGCAAGTTCATCGTGAGTGGGGAAATCACCTACGACGGTGAAGTCACAGCCTCCGCTATTGGGGTTTTTGTGTTTCTGGATACGGAAAAATTCAATGCACTCGTTTCTGATGCCCGCTCTGCCTCGCGCTGAGGCAACAATAAGTACAAGCCCACTTGAAAGGTCATGACATATGTCTGATGAACTAATTCTCGATTCACTTCGCCGCCGGTTTCGCGCACTGTTCTCTTTGTATGAAGATGCCACCGCAACGATGACTCTTGAGCAGGTGAACCATCGTGAGAAGGCCCGCGTTATGCCGATCGCTTTTTCCTTGTTCCACTACGTCAACATGATTGACGCTTCAATGATGATGTTGACTGGTGAGATGTTCATCTGCAATGACGAAATTCTTGATGCGATCAACCCTGGCATTCGTGACCACGGTAAGCACAAGACCGTGGACGAAATGGATGTTCAACAAATCGGAAACTACGAAGCGTTCCTTGACTACATGAATCAAGTCTTTGCTCGCATCGAAACTTGGTTGGCAACATTGAAGCCCGAAGATCTCACTCGTCTCGTTGTGCCGCGGCCATTCGGCCCACAAGTCATCAATACATTCTCGGCTCGTGTTGCTGGCCCAGAGGGAATCACTGTTCTCGACGGTGTTGAATGCTGGCTCTACCAACACGGCATGCGCCACATGGGAGAAATTGAACTGTCTCGCGCCTTCGTTGGCCTGCAAGGCATGACTTCCTAGAAAATCGGCTGGCGCCCACGGCAGGAATTGAACCTGCGACCCCTTGCTCCGGAGGCAAGTGCTCTATCCGCTGAGCTACGTGAGCGTGACGTGAAGAATCACGATTGGGGTCAGTCTACGCCACGAAATATTGGAACCCCGTCTGCGGTGTTGCACAAGGCAGAATAGAAGCCCATGGCTGATCCATTCATTTCCGTTGCCGAACGCTTGGCACCCGCATTCGCGGCTGTTGCCGGCGGAGCGTGCGACCCTGTGGTTCGGCCGAGTGACCGGGCAGACGGTCAGGCAAACGGCGCACTAGCTCTTGCGAAGAAATTGGGTCTTCAGCCTCGTGAAGTAGCGCAACAGGTACTTGATGCTGCGGGTGATGTGTCCGACATGTTGGCCTCAACAGAAATTGCTGGCCCCGGGTTTATCAACCTCGTCTTTTCGAACACATTTATTGCTGAGCAATTATCTTTGGCCACGCATAATCCGCGACTAGGTGTGCGCGCATCATCAGATCCACACACTGTTGTTGTTGATTATTCCGCACCGAACGTTGCAAAGGAAATGCACGTCGGTCATCTTCGTTCCAGTGTCATCGGTGATGCATTAGTGCGGGCGTTGATGTTTGTTGGCCACACGGTGGTCCGTGAAAATCACATCGGCGACTGGGGCACACCATTCGGCATGTTGATTGAACATCTCATTGACATGGGTGAAGACAACGCTGCTAATGAATTGGGTGTTGGTGATCTTGATGGTTTCTACAAAGCTGCGCGTCGCAAGTTTGAAGAGTCAGATGAATTCAAGGGTCGCGCTCGCGCCCGTGTTGTCATGTTGCAGGGCGGGGATGAAGACACATTGCGTTTGTGGCGCACGCTGGTCAGTGAGAGCACGCGGTACTTCAACCAGGTGTATCGCCAACTTGATGTATTGCTAACTGATGATGACCTAATGGGGGAGAGCGCATACAACCCGATGCTCGCCCCAGTTGTCGAACGCCTTCGTGAAGCAAAGTTGTTGGAAGAAAGCGACGGCGCAGAAGTTGTGTTCGTTGAGGGCTTTACTAACAGAGACAACGAACCGTTGCCGCTGATCATTCGCAAAGGCGATGGTGGGTATAACTACGCAACATCCGACTTGGCGTGCGTTATCGATCGTGTCGAACGCCTTGGTGCGCGTTCACTTCTCTATGTAGTAGGTGCGCCCCAAGCGCAACACTTACAAATGGTGGAAGCTGTTGCTCGTAAAGCTGGCTGGTTGCCAGATGGGTTCATCATGAATCACGTGTCGTTTGGCAGCGTGCTTGGTGCTGACCGCAAAATGTTGAAGAGTCGCTCTGGCGGCGAGACAGTGAAATTGAATGCACTGCTTGACGAAGCCGTTGAGCGCGCAGAAGTGTCTGTCGCTGAAAAGAACCCAGATATGTCTGCTGCAGACAGAACAGCGGTTGCGACAATGGTTGGTATTGGTGCTGTGAAGTATTCAGACCTCAGTTCAGATCGTGTGAAGGATTACATCTTTGATTGGGATCGGATGCTTTCATTCGAAGGCAATACAGCGCCCTATCTGCAATACGCACATGCACGCATCTGCAGCATCTTTCGTCGTGCTGGAATCGATAGAGCAGCTGTTCGTGATGTCGTACCCACATTGGTTGAAGTGCAAGAGCGTGACTTAGCTTTGCGCATCCTGCGTTTCGATTCGGCTGTTTGGGAAATGATTGACACCTTGGGGCCACACAAACTGTGCACGTATTTGTTTGATCTGGCGACTGACTTCACATCGTTCTACGAACACTGTCCTGTTCTGAAGGCAGACAATGATGCAATGCGTGATTCGCGACTTGCGTTGTGTGATGCCACAGCACGAATTATGTCTGAGGGGCTACTGCTTCTCGGAATTAGAGCACCGGAGCAAATGTGAGCGCAATCCCACTTCGACTATTGCCTGATAA
>JBIILS010000141.1:0-2775 GCA_044232585.1 Ilumatobacteraceae bacterium | reverse complement strand
ATCAGATGGGAATCAACTGTTGTGGTCTTGGTTCTCGCTGTTACTTCGTTAATGGTGGCCCAATCGCCAACCGCAACAGAGTCGACGTCCGTTTCGTTCAGTGCCACAAAGGTGCAAAACGGAATCGTGGCCGAGTTAACAGTTGTTCCAGCTGTTGTGGGTACTGCAGAGGTGCACGTAATTCTCACACCTCCGGGTGGTTCATTAACGCCAGCTAAATCAGCAACGGTGCAATTTGATCTACCATCTCGCGGCATTCCAGCAATTCCAGTGTCCATGACAGAGATAGGCCCGAATCACTGGATTGGTATCGTGCAGTTTCCTTTTTCAGGTGAGTGGAACATGAACACGCGCGTATCCCCGGCACCAAATCAGACGCTCTTGTTTACAACTGTTGTAACAGTGCAGGACTAGAGACTTCGCACCACGATGTGGTGTGGCATTGCAGTAGGACCATCAACGAAGCCGTCACCTGTTGACGCAAACCCAAGACGTTCGTAGAAACCCATTGCACTGTCGCGAGCTCGTGCCCACGCAATTGTCGCCCCGCGTTCTTTCGCTAATGCCATGCCGGCATCAATCAGTAACGCACCAAGACCAGCACCTTGAAGTTCATCTGCAACTGCCATTCCTTTTAGCTGCATTGCAGTTATGCCTGGTTTCTCAGGGCATTCCTTCATAAACCACGACGAAGTGGCGATGGCAGTGCCTTCATGAATAATTCCAAAATGCACAACGTCTGGGTAATCGTCTTCGGGGTAATTGCAGTCTGTGGCAGGGGTGCCTTTGCGCAGTACTGCAACCCGCAACTGCATTATGTCGGCTAACGCGACTTCAGAAACTGTGTATGTCACGGTTGAACTGAAGCAACACGCACAGCATTGCCGTTATCTCGCGCACTGCGATACATGGCTTCCACAATGCGGTGTGCTTCCAATGCAATGGAGAAATCGGGGAAACCTGGCGTGCCATCTACTGATGCCTTTACGAATGCACCATCAGGGTTCGCGTCACCAATCGCCAACGGTGCCGTCCTTTCCAACAACTCTGTGCCTTCAAGCGAGCCTGTTGTTCCGTCTGTGTTGCTCCAAGTAACAGGGCCAAACCAGTCATCACCAGCGATAACAACTGTGCGGTTTTCGCAAAAAACTTCCACATTGCGAAGGCTGGGGCGTGACAAGTTGTCGTGCCAAATAGTTGTCAATGTTCCAACCGCGCCATTTGTAAAGCCAACTGACGCTGCAACAACATCTTCAATTCCCTCAATGCCATGGCGGTACGTGGCCCGCGCACTGACGGATTCAACATCACCAATAAGGAATCGCAACATATCAACGTCATGAATGCTGTGCTCTAACAACGTGCCAGCACCTGCTTTCGTGACATCGCCACGCCATGTCGATTTGTAATGACCTTGCACCGGAATGAACTGATCATCACGAAATACCACGGCCATCGGCGCGCCAGCTGCCGGATCAGAAATCAGTTCGCGTGCCCACAGATACGCAGGGGATCGTCGAAGGATTAAACCGCATTGGTGAGTCAACCCACTTGCCGCTGCTACTGAATGCATTTCTGAGGCTTCGCTCAAACCGATACTGAGTGGCTTTTCACAGAAGAATGGTTTTCCCGCTGCGATGCACTTTTCTACAAGTGATTGATGTTCGCTAGTCCATGTGCAGATGTACACCATGTCGCTTGAAGCAATCACTTCATCAGCCGATGCCATCACAGTGCTTCCCGATGCTTGTGCAAAAACCGCAGAACGTTCGGAGTCAATGTCGAAACAGCCACCACGAGTCATGGGCACTCCGCTGATCTTCAGCATCTTTGAATGGAACGTAGCGATATGACCAGTTCCGACAAAGCCAACTATGGGGAGATCTGATGAAGACGCCACAGATTGAATTCTAGTTACGGAATAAGTAGTACGCGACCGAATGCCTTACGGCTTTCGATGTGGCGGTGTGCGCCCTCTGCATCAGACAGGGGGAATGTCGAGTCGATAACAACTGTCAGTTCCTTCTTGGCGACGCGAGCAATAAGACTCTCGATCATCGGGTGCGTACGTGTTGGGTTCATTGCCATCTCTGCGCCAAGGAATACACCGGTGATTGATGCGTTCTTGCCCATGATTGCGCCAATCTCTGGTGGACGTGGTTCGCGTCCTGCGCGGCCAACCCAACTGATACGGCCGCGATACGCCAACATGGCAACGCTGCCTTCCAGGGTGGAACCGCCAACAGAGTCAACAACCAAGTTCACGCCTGCACCGTTTGTGTATTCCAACACTTCTTTTGCTGCATCTACTTTTGTGTAGTTGACGCCGTGGTCAAGTCCGTATTCCTTCAAGCGCTCAAGTCGCTCATCACTTGATGCAGTTGCAAGCACGGTTGCGCCTGCAGCTTTTGCCAACTGAATGCCTGCAAGACCAACACCACTTGCGCCAGCTTGAATGAGAACTGTTTCTCCGGCCTTCAATTTGCCGAACTCGAATAAGCAATCGTCTGCTGTACCGAACTCAATGGGAATTCCTGCAGCTTCTTGCAATGACAAACCTGCTGGCACTGCCCACACAGCAGCGACCGGAACGCTGATCACTTCGGCATGTGATCCGAATCCCATAGTGGCAACAACTTGTTGTCCCTTTGTAAACGCTGTGACACCTTCGCCAACTTCGCGCACAATGCCTGCTGCTTGATATCCAACGATGTGAGGCTTGGTCGCCAATGCTCCGCCAGTTCTGTTGAGCGTGTCGCCACCTTGAATTGCAAT
>JBIILS010000006.1:0-33115 GCA_044232585.1 Ilumatobacteraceae bacterium | reverse complement strand
CGAACTGACTCAACTCGGTCAGAGACGGCTGCAGGCACTTCGGGCATGTCTCTATCGTGCCATCCACAGTGAGGAAATGCACGGCGAATGCGTCACATGTTGCGGTACCTATACGCTTTCCCACGTGACCGATGCACCAATTCCAGCAAGCCAATCTTCACGAATGCCTCGGTGGGTACCGAGGGCCGTAGTGATCTTTTGGTTGGGGTTCATCGGCACCCTTGTTCTGCGGTTCACATTTCACCGTCTGAACAGTTTCCTCATCCTGATGCTCGTGTCATTGTTCATTGCATTGGCGCTGGAGCCAGCCGTAAACAAGCTTGTTGCTAGAGGCAGAGGAAGACGTTCATCGACAGGACTGTTGCTACTGGGGCTTGTCGTTATCTTGTTCACGTTCGTGGGGGCAGTCGGCACCATCGTTGGTCAGCAGATGGCAGATGTGTTGTCAAACAGCGAACAATATGTAAACGACACTGTGAAGATTCTGAACGACACATTTGGTTCTCAAATTGATGCAGCTTCGGTGAACGAAAGAATTAGCGATCCGAAGGGGCCAGTTCAGAAGTTCATTGATTCACAACAAGACAAAGCTTTCAATCTTTCCGTACAAGCTCTTGGCGCTCTCTTTCAAATGTTTACTGTGCTTTTGTTCTCGTATTACTTGGTTGCAGACGGACCAAAGTTGCGTCGATCGATATGTTCGCGATTGCGACCAGACAAGCAACGACAAGTTCTGAATGCATGGGAGTTAGCCATCACGAAAACAGGCGGGTACTTGTACTCACGTGCTCTGCTAGCAGTGATCTCTTCTTTCTTTCATTGGATTGCATTCCAAGCCATTGGAATCCCGGCACCCATTGCTATGGCGTTGTGGGTCGGATTCGTTTCACAATTCCTGCCCGTAATTGGTACGTACATTGCGGGAGTATTGCCATTGGTACTGACCTTTGTTGAGTCGCCAGTTAAAGCCCTTGTTGTCGTTGGCTTTATTGCTGTGTATCAACAATTGGAGAACTACTTGTTCGCACCGAAGGTGACTGCACGAACATTGGAATTACATCCCGCTTTGGCCTTTGGTGGCGCACTAGTTGGAGGTGCTGTTCTTGGCCCAGTTGGCGCAATTCTGGCGTTACCTGCAGTTGCAATGGGTCAGGCGCTTACTTCTTCGTGGGGAACACGTCATGAAGTAATCGATGATCCGTTGACGTATCTTCAAGCTGCAAAACCACCTCGTGCTAAACGAGGTTCTCGAAAGAAACCATCAGCGTGACGGGTATTTCACCTTCACAATTTGTGCCAGTTGCAGTTGTCTCCCGTAGTGGTGTTGATGAAAGCGCGCATTTTGGCGCAGTGGTGTGTTTAGGTCGCAACGGCGACATTGAGTTTTCACTCGGTGACCCCCATACGCAGATTTTTCCACGATCATCTACGAAGCCACTACAGGCATTGGCGATGGTGCGTTCTGGTTTGTCGCTTCCGGCAGAAAAATTGGCTCTGGTGTGTTCTAGTCACAACGGCGAGGCAATTCACCAACAGACCGCACTGGCAATTCTTGCTGAGTTCGGACTTGATGAAAGTGCATTGGGTAATACGCATGCGTATCCGATGCTCACAGAATCAGCTCATGAAGCAATTCGTGCAGGCCTTCCAACATCTGCATTGCAGATGGGTTGTAGCGGAAAGCATTCCGGCATGGTGGCAACGTGTGTCATCAATGGTTGGCCACTTGGGAATTACCTTGAGCAAGATCACCCTTTGCAACAAGCGATTACTCGTACTGTTGCAGAAGTGACTGGTCACGATGCATTTGCGATTGGAATTGATGGCTGTGGTGCTCCGGCCCACGTAGTCAAACTAGTTGGGCTTGCTCGCGCAATGAGTGCAATGGCAACTGGTGCAGCGGGCGAGTCCGGAACTCAGATATATAACGCGATGTCGCAATTCCCGTACATGGTTGGTGGCAAGGGTCGCGATGTAACCACAATTGTGTCGGGTATCGATGGGTTGTTTGCGAAAGATGGTGCTGATGCTGTGTATGCAGCTGCATTGCCAGATGGTCGAGCTGTTGCATTGAAAATGTCTGATGGGTTTGGACGTGGCTCGCAGACAGTGTTGCTTGCAGCCCTGCAAAAGCTTGGGGTCGATATCAGCCATGTTGATAACAGCATCGTAGAAACTGTGTATGGGCATGGGAAACCAGTTGGTTCAGTACGAGCGATTGGGTTTGACTGAAATGGCTATTCCATTTGTCCCACGCATTGACGATGCACCGTATGCAGAAATCACTCAGGTATCACCACTTATTCAAAGAGTGATTGCAAAGAATCCGTCAAAGTTCAGTTATCACGGAACTGGCACCTACATTTTGGGTTCAAACGACGTAGTTGTGATTGACCCAGGTCCGAAACTAGATAGTCATCGCGATGCTTTACGTGCAGCACTTGATGGCAGAAATGTTGTGGGCATCGTGGTGACACATTGTCATTCAGACCATTCTCCGCTGACTGAATGGCTTCATGGCGAGACGGGTGCTACTCGGTACGCCATTGGGCCACATCGTGTGTATGAAGGTTTCATTGAAGAAGATGACCATGACGCATCGGAAGATGACCCCGCAGATGCTGTTGAGACTGATGAAGAAAAGGAAACAACCGATCTTGCTTTTTCTCCAGATGCAGCAGTGACTGATGGACAGAAGTTTTTAGCAACTAAAGAGTTCGCTCTCACCGCAGTTGCTACTCCTGGTCATACGTCAAATCACTTGTGTGTTTCTATGGATACAGAAGGTGCTTTGTTTACTGGTGACCATGTGATGGGTTGGTCAACCACCATCGTGTCGCCACCTGATGGAGACATGCGCCAGTACATGGATTCAATGCGCAAGGTGATTGCGCGTGATGACCGAATCTTGTGGCCAACGCATGGTGGGCCAGTGACAGACCCACAGCCATTTCTTGTGGCGTATCACGAACATCGTTTAGAACGCGAACGTCAGATAGTTGTACAGATTGCTAGTGGCAATAACACCATTCCGGGAATTGTGAAAGTGCTGTATGCAGCCATTGACAAAAAACTGCACCGGCCAGCACGACGCAGCGTGTGGTCTCATCTACGCAAATTGGTAGATGATGGTGTGGTCGCAACGGACGACGGTGGAGAACCGCGACTGCTTGGTTCGTACCACTTAGTCGGCTAACGCTCTTTCTTGTTCTTGCGTATACGTCGACGGCGCATCACGAATCGCACGACACGATCGGTGAGAATTGTGAGCGCAATGATGATGACGGTGTACCACCACAAAGGAACATTGTGAGCTTTGTACACCACAAAGTTGATATTGATGCGGGTGGTATTTGCCGCGATAAGAGCAATGATGATTAGGGAACCAACGATGGCTGCAACAGTGCCAAGACCAGCACCTTTATCAATTTCTAGTTCGGAGTTGTCGTCGTCAATCATGTGAGTTGTCCTTCGTGGTTACTTCACACTGTATTCAATTACAGAATGACTACTTGACAGCGCCAGCTGCCAATGTTTCGGGGTCGAAAAGCGCAAAGAAATCCTTAGTAGATCCATTGAGATGACGATTCGGATCACCCATTCGATTGTCAATGATTTCACCCCGTCGGGTTGCCTTACCGAAATCGCTGTACACGGAAAAATACGGCCATTGACCATTGATGTCTAGTTCCATGCCAGTTTTGCATCCGAGTACAACAAGGGTGTCTGCCAACATGCCAATGTTTACTTTGCCGACGGCGACAAACATCATGAGACCATCTGTGCGAAGGCAAATGGCTGAACGAAAGTTGTAGACCTTGTTTCCGAAGTCATTACCCCAATCAACTTTGGGGTAGTTGGCATACACAGATTTTCCATTGTGTACAAGTGGTGGCAAGTTTTGTCGCAATGACGCCCAAGAATCTTCGTCAGTAATGGTGTCTCCCCAAATGCCAACTGTGCTGATGCCATCTTGTGAAATTGCAAGCGTGGCGTACCCCTTGCGTAATTTGCGCACAGTCTTTCCTTCGGTGACGTAACCACCTGGTTGATGTTCAAAACGAAACCCGCCGTTAAAACTTGCGATTAATGAGCGCAAAGCAGTGCCGCGAATCTTTGATCCGTTTTTCCACCCTTTGCCGCCAGGCATCTCTGTGCCGTTGAACATGGCGGTACGCACTCGAGTTGGGTCGAAAGTGGCCATCGTGGCAACGACAGAACCAAAGCACCACAAAGGCCGAATTGATGTGGCGTACACGATTGGTTTGGTGCGCACACGCATAACAGCTTGCCATTGGCCTTCGCCCGGCAGTGCTGGAAGAAGTTGAGACGAAATATCTGCAGGTTTGGCTGGGATAGTTGTTGATGTTGTTGTAGTCGAAGTTTCAGGAGTCGTGGTTGTGCTCGTTGTTGACGTAGTTGTTGTCGACGTGGTGGTTGAGGTAACAACCGTGACAGAGGTGTTGTCGATGGGGCACGAGGATGTAGCCACAGTGGGACGTATCTGTAGTGGTGTGACGATGTCAGGAACAGAGGTAGTTGTAGACGATTGGGCGGACGACGGAGTCAATGTCGTTGAAGTTTGTAACGGTGCTTCAGTAATGGGGGCTATCGCAAGTGCAAGGGAGTTGGCCGGAGCAACAGCAGGTGGGTCGTTGTGAAGCCATGCTTCCAATTGGTCAACAATTGCCCCCATTTTATTTTCGCGTGCCCATGATGCAATGTTTTGTTGCAGCGGGTCACGGGGATGAGCGCGAACGTATTGAGTCACCGAGACAGCAACAGCTAAGACGAAAATGGCAACAAGTATGCCGACAACACGGAGGAATAAGCGTCGTGTCATGCGGTAAAGGCTATGTGCAACACCTAGGAAGCACTGCCCTTGTCACGCAAATGCCTACCGATATAGGCAACGACAACCTGTTGAGTCTCGTCATCGAAATATAGGTGGATACGAACCAAGTGAGTTTTGCGCCCACGACGAAGATGTGCTTCAGCGCGAACGGTGCGACCCCGCCAATCGATGAGGTAGTCCTCCTCATATTTCTGACGAGCTGTCACTGAAATTGCTGGCACGAAGTCAAGACCCATTTGGCGACATGCCAATTTGATACTGGTGCCGGTGATCTCACCCGACATCCAGGCTCGAGCTACTTCGTTCAGGCGCACTAAGTCTTGTAACACGCTGACTGGTTCTGGCCCTTCAAGACCTTCACCCGACTCAATTGCTCGGTCATGAAATACGAGGAATGGACAATGTAAACGAGCAAGACGTAGCGCTTCCGTCATTGATGGAACAGCACGAACTTGAGCCGTGTTTCCTGCTTGAGTTTCAAGCGAGACATTGCGAAGGATTAACTCATCTAGTTGGCCACCTTTTCGTTCCAACTGCGTGCGTTGTTCCGATAACAAGCGGTCAGCATCAGCAAGTGCAGCTTCAAGTTCGTCAACAGAGGCCTCTAGTTGTTCAATGTGAAGAGCTTGTTCTTCGTTTTCAATTTCTTCATCTGGTTGTTCACGTACTGGAAGATCAGTAATTTCGAAATCTCGCCTAGGTGGAGGCGGTACGCGCGGTGCAGCAACTGAACGTGCTGCTGTGTCAATGACTAGTCGAATTATTCGGTGTTGTTCTCGTATTTCATATGCTGCGGGCAACTCACGTCGTCGCGTTATGTCAGGTTCGGTGTTTCCTGCCCACTGAACAATGATGCAGCCAGGCCCAATCAGTGAGTAGCCGGCTAGTTCTGTGAACCCTTTGAGGGCCGCTGCGTTTGTTAATTGAAATACATGAGCTAATCCAACAAGTGGTCCTGCACCAATAGCAACGAGCGGTTGCGTTCGCCTTTCATAGTCGACGATTTCAACGATGGCGGGAAGTCGCCGGCCGGGCGCAAGAATAAATGCTGCAACTTCTTGGCCGCCTAACTCGGTGTCTACCAACGCTGCTGCATCTGTGATGTATCTGTTTGCATCTTCAGATGGCACAGCACGTAATGCTGAACGAACTAATTGCACAACACGTGGCGGCAACATTGGTGGCGTATACGGTACGACTTTGGCTGTACTAGGGGTTGACACAATTCGCACGTCGAATGTCAGAACATCCGCCAGCAACACAACACTGATTGTCAGAGTTTCAACGTGAGTACTTCCTGGCGCACTTTCAGTAATGGTGAGACGAAAGACCGGATCATCAGACGAATGTCGCGTACGCACCGTTGTGCCTGGGCCATATGAATCAATCGGGTAGTGCGCAACAAGCCAATCATCGACGACATCAATGAGTGCCATACGTTGTGAATTACCGCAATCACGTGTTGTCAGCGATAGGGCGTACGTCGTAATCATCGACGGCTCGAATTGCTACAAAGGGAACTAGCGGTACGGGGTGAGCGCATCGTGAACGAGCGACAAGAGGGAAGTAACTGTGGCTGCGTCATCAGGATCGAGTGTAAGCAAACGGTCAAAGGCAGAGGACTCGAAGTCGATAGCAGGGTGCAACTGGTAGCGCTGATGGGCGGGAAGTGGCGGTTCTGGGGTCTCAAGCCGGGCTGTCCCTGGCGATTCTCGGTCAATCCAGCATTGGGCGGCCGAGCCAAGAGCCTGCACAGTCCAGCCGGTTTCGAGGCGAACAGACCATGGCCCGGCCGGTTCGGCGGGAAGGCTGATGGCATCGGGAGCGTGCGTCACGGGCACCTGCATTCGCATGATTGGTCCAGAGTGATCGCGATGATTCACCTCAGCAACCACGGTGTCGTGGGCTACTGGTAAAACCATTGGGTCGTCTTGCATACGAACTGAAGCGTTGTATTGAGTAGGTGTCACAACTTCCCAAACCCACGGGCGGCCGCCGGTATCAATAACGGGAACATTCATACCCACCCACGCGACGTCAAGGCCAGGCATAGTGACGCGGCGCCATACAAGAGACTCTGGGTGTTCGGCGAGTGATCGTCTCACCCCATCTACAAACGTTTGCACGAGTGTTCATGTTGGTGTGAAATGGTCCGAGAATGGTGGATACCCCCACGAATGGGAGACTTGCCACATGCCAATGTTTGAGTCCGGTGACATCTCAATCAACTACCAGATCACTGGTGCTGGACCTCGAGTGTTGTTTTTCAATGGGTCTGGTGCGACATTGCAGTCCACTGAACTTCTCATCCGCTCGCTTTCGAAAGAGTGTGAAGTGCTTGCCCATGACCAACGTGGCCTCGGGCTCACTTCCATACCTGAAGGTCCGTACACCATGGCGCAATATGCCGCAGACGCCGCGGCATTGCTTGATCATGTTGGTTGGAACACATGTGCAGTTGTCGGAATCAGTTTTGGTGGCATGGTTGCACAAGAGTTTGCGGTGTCATTCCCGACGCGTGTTGAAAGATTGGCATTGTTGTGCACGTCTACAGGTGGAGCCGGCGGTTCGTCGTATCCGTTGCATGAGTTAGCTGCTTTGTCTGCAGAAGAACGAACCACAAAGATGGCGACACTAAGTGACACTCGATTTACTCCTGAATGGTTGGCGTCTCACCCTGCAGATGCGCAAATGATGAGTATGAGAAATGACCAAGCTGAGAAGTCTGCTGATGTGATTCGTGGCGAACGCCTACAACTAGCTGCCCGCATTGGGCATGATGTGGAGAATCGTTTGCATGTGATTACTTGTCCCACATTTGTGACGGCAGGAAAGTTTGATGGAATTGCACCGCCTGTTAACTCAGAGGCCATTGTCGAACGCATTTCAGATGCGACACTGTCGTTGTATGAAGGAGGGCACATGTTTCTTGCACAAGACCCCACTGCAATTCGTGAGATTCGTACGTTCCTCTCAACTGGTGTTCGTCCAGGGAACAAGTAGGTCACTATGGCTATGAATGTTCTCCTGATCACGCTTGATCAATTTCGTGGCGATTGCTTGTCAATTGCTGGTCACGCAGTTGTAAAAACACCCAACCTTGATCGTCTGTGCGAGCGTGGCGTTCGGTTGTCACGCCATTACAGCCAAGCGTCACCGTGTGCGCCAGGTCGCGCCTCTTTATATACAGGCATGTACCAAATGAATCATCGGGTTGTTGCAAATGGAACACCTCTTGACGAAGGGTTCGACAACATTGCACTTGCCGCACGACGTGCCGGGTACAAGCCAACTCTTTTCGGATATACAGATCAGTCAATTGACCCCCGAGTAACAACTGGCGCTGATGATCCTCGACTTCAAACGTATGAAGGAATATTGCCAGGTTTCGATTGTGCGCTTGACCTGACACGCCAGATGACGCCATGGAGAGAACTTCTTGCCGAAAAGGGATACAACACATCGCCAGGAATTTTGGAACTGCTTGCGACAGAGAATGAACGCCCAGTTGAGGTGAGCGTCAGCAACTTCTTAGCTAACAACTTAATTGATTGGATTAGCAGCCAAGATTCCTCATGGTTTGCACATGCGAGTTTTCTTCGTCCACATCCTCCGTATTCAGCAGCCGGCGAGTATTCAACAATGTATGACCCAGCGTCTGTTGGTGAACCGATTCAACGCGCTGAAGAAGTACACCCGTTTCACGAAGTGATGTTGATGCTTGACGGGACAAAGGCGCCGACTGAGCCTGAACAAATGGCACATATGCGTGCTCAATATTTCGGAATGATTAGCGAAGTTGATTACCAACTTGGCCGAATCTTTGATGCACTAGTGGAATCTGGCGAATGGGACAACACAGTGATCGTTGTAACTGCTGATCATGCAGAAATGCTGGGCGATCACGGTCTGCGCGAAAAAGTTGGCTATTGGGAAACCAGTCAGCACATCATCGGAGTGGTTGCGGATCCTCGCCATTCAAGTGTTCACGGAACTGTGGTCGAGAAGTTCACAGAGAACATTGACATCATGCCAACACTGTGCGAAGTGATGGAGATCGCTATCCCTGCACAATGTGACGGTTTGCCATTGACGCATTTCATTAATGGCACAGAGCCGCCGTGGTGGCGCGACGCGGCTCATTGGGAATACGACTGGCGTTTTGCTCTGATTCCCGCCGATAGGTACGTGTGGCCGTGGCGTCGGCGACTGGAACAACTCAACCTTGCTGTGCGACGTAGTGACACTCATGCGTATGTTCAATTCGGTGATGGTGACTTTTTGTGTTTCGACTTGGTGGCCGACAATACGTGGCGCACGTTAACTACTGATGCAGAAGTGATTTCTGAAAATGCACGCGCAATGTTGACATGGCGTATGGAACATGCAAATAGAGATCTGACTGGATTTCTTGTTGAAGGTGGCGGTGTTGGCCGTTGGCCAGAAAACGTTGAGTGGCGTACTGAGTCTTAATCAGACCAGCGGTCATATTTGACCATCTGACTAAGTGGCGCACGACGCAACGGACCGTGTTTACCCATGGGGTGACCAAGTGGAACCATGGCGTACACGCCCCATGGCTCTGGTATCTCAAGTAATTCCCGAACCTTTACTTCGCTTGCCGAGATAAGAGTGGTGAGAACTCCGCCTAATCCTTCAGCGCGAGCAGCAAGCAATAGGTTCTGTACCGCGGGGTACAAAGAGGCTCCGCCCACAACTGGTGTGCGTCCAAGGTTTCCATCAGTCACGAATACTTCACGAGGATCGTGAATGAACATGATGACAACGGGAACATCAGCAAGTGATTCAGCGAGACGTGTGCCGACTGCAAGGCCAGTGCGTGTTGCTTCCACAATGTTCTCTGGCATTCCTTCAACACGCTTCATATTCATTTCAACGTATTTGGCCCATTCGGCTGCGTAGATTTCGCCGAGCTTCTGTTTCAGTGCACGATCACGCACCGCGATGATGCGCCATGGTTGTCTGTTGCCACCGCTTGGTGCCCAGATTGCAGCTTGCAACACGCGTTCGAGAGTTGCATCATCAACAGGTTTATCGCTGATGCGCCGAATGGATCGGGTGGTGGAAAGAATTGAATACAGATTGTCGGTGTCGCTCATGACTGCAATCTAATCGGAATGACGACAGCCCTTAGCGTTGTGACGCACTGGCCGGCCATGGTGACATCTCTAACCCGGCACCTTGGTATACGCCATACAGTAAAGCCGCGTACTCAACTGAAATATGTGCTCGAGCAAGGCGAACGAGTTCATCACGAAAGAGAACGCCGTGAGAATCGGCACCGACAATGACATGCGCTACTTCATGTAAAGCCGTAGCGGCGGTGGTTACTTTCCCACGGAGACAAATTGTGTGTGAACCAATGTCTGCAGATGCCAGTGATGTTCTGGTTGCTCGGCCAATGACGACGTGAGGCGTATCTATATCTTCCCGCGTGCACACATGTTGTAACCATTGTTCGATGTGATGTGATGAGAAATTACGGGAACCAAGTTCGTTGTCAACAATGTCTTCACATGCATAAGTGAGTGCTTGTTCTTCAGAGCATTTCTGGTAGTCACTGGCGCGAGCAATTGCAACCTGAACAAACGTGTGTAGTGAACTCACGACAGTTCGCCGCGCACACCAGCAGTAAACGACCGTCCGGAACCGCCGAAGCCACTGCCGGCTTGTCTACCGTTGATGTATGCGCCAGAAGATGTGTCGCTATAGGAATAACCACCACGTAGCGGCGGGCCATTGACTCGCAATTCGTGTTGGGCCCGTTTCATACGATCTGCAAGTACTAATCCCGAACCAGGTGTTTCAGACACGAAGTCTTTGCGCGCAACAGAGAGTGATTCCTCTATTCCCAGTTGAAAACCCTTCCACCAAGCAACTCGCCACGACCTGTCGCCTCGTGGCAAAAGTCGTGCACCCATTGCATCAGCAGCTGCGAACAACGTGCGTGCTGCGAAAATATCTGCGGCGCGTCCGTACAGAACAATGACGCATTGGTCTCCCTCGTCGTCTGCGCGATACCCCGCGCATGAATGCAGAAGAGCAATGGTGTACAAAATATTTTGACGACGAACGCGATATAACCCGCCAACATGAATACGTTCCACAACGACAGTACTGTCTTCTTCTGGACGAGACGATGTGATGTCTGACTGCGAGAGCCCATGTTTTTGCATCAGTTTTGATGCCATAGCAAGAGCCGATTCAGCTTCGGCCTGCGGAGTATTGGGGTGCTGAGCCAGATTCAGCATGGCATTGATACGGTCGCGCTGGTCGCTCATTGCGCAAACTCTACGTGTGGGGTGGTTAGTGGTTGAGGACACTGGAAAGGAACGCACGTGTACGTTCCTCTACCGGAGCTGAAATCACTTGTGATGGTGGACCTTGTTCCACGATGACGCCGCCATCCATGAACACAACTCGGTCTGCAACACCCTTTGCAAAGCCCATTTCGTGGGTAACGACCAACATGGTCATTCCATCTTGGGCCAACGATTGCATCACTTGTAATACTTCACCCACTAATTCGGGGTCGAGCGCGCTTGTTGCTTCGTCGAACAAGATGACGTCTGGGTTCATAGCAAGCGCGCGAGCAATTGCTACACGTTGTTGTTGTCCACCGGAAAGCTGTGCAGGATAGGAATTGTCTTTTCCAACAAGTCCGACGCGGGTGAGTAGGCCATGTGCAATGGTTGCTGCTTCATCTGCACTTCGCTTCAGTACTTTGCGTTGTGCAACACACACGTTCTCTAGCGCGGTCATGTGAGGGAACAAATTGAATTGCTGAAACACCATTCCAATGTGTGCCCGTGCTTCATCGATATCACAATCAATATCTGTCAGTTCACGACCAAGAACTACAACAGTTCCTGCAGTAGGTGTTTCCAACATATTGACGCATCGCAACAGTGTGCTCTTGCCTGAACCAGATGGGCCGATAATGCAGACGACTTCACCACGCTGTACTTGCAAGTCAATGCCACGCAACACATGGTTATCACCGAAAGATTTATTGAGATTGGTGATGTTGACAACGACATCTGAATTCATCGGCTGGCTGCCTTTTCACGTCGTTCCATCCACGCAACAAGTTGAGTGAGCGGAACGGTCATTGCCAAGTACACAAGACCAGCAACGATAAGTGGAGTTGCATTTGCAGTGCTGTTCACACCGTCGCGACCAAAACGTGCAAGGTCACGAGTTCCGGCAGTAACACCGAGAACGGAGATAAGCGATGTGTCTTTAATGAGAAGAACAAATTCATTTGTTAATGGCGGCACGATGATGCGTAATGCTTGAGGAATGATGATTGTGATCATGGCGCGGGAATATGACATACCTAATGACCGTGCGGCTTCCATCTGGCCTTTGGGTACGGCCTCAATTCCTGCACGAATTGTTTCTGCCATGTATGCACTTGCGACAAGGGCTAACGGAACTGCGCCTTGAAGGTATGGGTTTGGCCAACGCCAACCTGTTGCGATGGGAATACCAAACCCAAGAATTAAAAGAGTGACGAGGAGCGGAATACCACGGAAGATCTCGATGTATGTTGCTGCGAACCAGCGATACGGACGAACGGTGCTAAGGCGCATGAGCGCGAATAACAAACCAAAAGAGAGCCCGCCCGCGAAGCCCAAAATGGTGAAGATAAGGGTGTTCTTTCCCGCGCTGAGAAGAATGTCTGGGAACTGTTCAACCACAATGTCCCACTTGAACATGGCACCTTGTAGTCGACCCCAATCAACAACAAGAGCCACGGCCAACAGGGCGATTACAGAAAGTACATACACGGCTGTGCGCCTGTATTGCGCTTTCTTGCGCTTGCTGATGGCCATGGCTCTCAGAGGTTGTTTTAAGTAATGGAATGTGACCGAGTGTGGCCTATCCGAAGTACTTCTTGAAGATGCCGTCGTATACGCCATTCGCACGGAATTCCGTGAGGCTGGCGTTGATTGCGGCTACAAGATCTGTGTTTTCCAGTGATGTTGCGAAACCGTACTTCTCTGATTCTGTATCAAATTTGATCGAGACTGCAGAGGTGCCCATTTTTGTTGCACGGTATGCATTGATGGGGAAGTCCTGAAGAACTGCGTCAACTTGCTTTGACTCAAGAGCCAAGAACATTGCTGCTGCATCATCGAACGACTGAATCTTTGCATCAGGTGCATTGGTCTTTGCGTACTCTTCACCAGTTGTTCCAGTTTGTACTGCAACGGTCTTGCCACTGAGTGACGCAAGTGAATTCAATGCATCCTTGTCTTCTGTGCGAACAAGAAGTGACTGGAATGAATCAAAGTAGCCATCGGAGAACCCAGCGTTAGCAGCGCGCTCTTCAGTGATGGTCAGTGAGGAAGCAACTACGTCACATGTGCCAGCTTTAGGAGCCAACCAGATGCCGTCGAACGGCTGAACAGTGACTTCAAGAGCAAGTCCGTAACGCTCTGCGACCGCGCGCATGATGTCCATGTCGAATCCGGTCCATGTGCCATCTTCGCTCTGGAATTCGAATGGCTCGTATGGAGCATCTGAACAGACAGTCAACTTGCCTTCAGCAATTGGTGTGAATGTCAATTCCTGTGTTGCTGCAGAACCTGCTGCAACAGTTGTGTCTGATGATGAATCACTGCCGCCGCATGATGCGACAATGAATGAAAGTGCTGCAAGCGATGCAAGCAGGCGGGTGGTACGTGCCATGGTGACTCCTAGGGGTGTCGTTGGAAATGTTTCTAGAGACCTTAGACCACTCGCTGAGGGGTAGCCATTTTGGCCATATTTGACAGTGCCCGCATCCTTTGTCCCCAAGCGGCAATACTCGTATCGGTGAAACGGCGTACAGATATTGAGGGGCTCCGCGCCGTTGCAGTGCTTGCGGTCTTGCTTTTTCATGCCGGTGTACCTGGCCTCGCTGGTGGCTATGTAGGAGTAGACGTCTTCTTTGTCGTGTCTGGTTTTCTGATCACCTCTCTATTAGTGGCTGAAAAGGCCAATACGGGCAAAGTGTCCTTGGGGGCTTTCTACGCCAGGCGCGCTCGGCGCATTTTGCCTGTCTCAGGATTGGTGGCGGTTGCGACTCTGATTGCTTCATGGATTTGGTTGGAACCACTTCGGCTTCGTTCGTTGGCTGATGATGTTCTAGCAGTTGCCTTGTTCTCCTCGAACTTTGTGTTTGCATATCGAGGCGCTGACTACTTGCAATCTGCGCTGCCGCCATCACCGCTACAGCACTACTGGAGTTTGGCTGTTGAAGAGCAGTTCTACGTGGTGTGGCCAGCGCTTTTGATGTTGGTGTGTATTGGTGTCGGAACTCGCACTATGCGCAATGTACGTCTTCGGGTTGGTATCACTGCTGGTGTTGCCGCAGTTGCTTCCTTCATTGCGTGTATGGCACTTATGAACTCTTCGCAACCGTGGGCGTTTTTCTCGCCACATACTCGAGCATTTGAACTAGCCATTGGTGCACTAGTTGCGGTTGTGCCACTTGGTGTTTCCGTTGCAGCAGTTCGAATCAATGCAGTACTGGCGTGGTGTGGGCTCGCTGGAATTATTGCAACAGTTGCGTTGTTCTCAGAGAACACTACGTTTCCTGGGCCCTGGGCACTTGCTCCGGTTATGGCAACTGCATTCTTGTTGCGTGGTGGAAATGCCACTGCGTGGTCACCTGATGCAATATTGCGTATCTCGCCAATGCAGTGGCTAGGTTCGCGTTCATACTCGGCGTATTTATGGCATTGGCCAGTGCTCATCATTGCTGCAGCTGCGCTTGGCAAGAAACTCTCAGTGTTTGAGGGACTTATATGCCTCATGATCTCGCTTGCACTCTCAGAGTTCTCATATCGATTTGTTGAAAACCCCATACGTCGAAACCACAAGATCGCCGGAGTCAGGGCATTGGTGTTAGCAATTTCCTTGGTTGCTGTTGTCAGTGGAAGTGCTGTACTCGCCCAGAATAATCAGCCATCACGTGATGGTGGTTGGTCTGCGACAGCGCCAACATTGGTTACGGAATCATCAACAACGATTGAGTCCAATGTGTCATCAACGACGATTCCCACTACACCAGAATTACCGAATGAGGGACCGCCAGTTGAAGCCATTGTTCAGGCGATGACCGCGACAGGGTTGCCTTCAAACATCACTCCGACGTTGCAACAAGCATTGTCTGACATGCCAACCATTTATAGCAACAATTGCCACGCCAGTTTTTCTGCAGTCCAACCAAAAAATTGTGTGTACGGAGATGCAGCCTCATCAACTGTGATTGGTCTGTATGGAGATTCACATGCTGCTCAATGGTTTCCTGCGTTTGAGAAGATGGCAATCAAACGCAATTGGAAGTTGATTACGTACACAAAGCGTGGTTGCCCACCCGCAGATATTCCTACTTACAGCAAGGTCCTGGGAAAGAACTACCAGGAGTGTGGGCCGTGGCGTGAGAATGTGTTGAAACAAATGGTAACTGACGGTGTGCAGACCGTTTTCATCGCACACTTTGATCGTTTACTGTCTGCCTCAACGCGTATACCTATGTGGCAAAAGGAATGGCGCGCTGGTTTGCAGTCAACGATTGACTCGTTAACTGCCAAAGGCATAACTCCTATCTTGATGGAAGATACGCCGTACCCGGGGCAGGATGTGCCGACGTGCTTGAGCCGGCATTACACAAATGTGCAGCTATGTAATCCCAAAATTAGTTCTGCCTATCGTGACGACATGCACCAGATGTTGCAAGACTTCGATGCCGAAGATGTTCATGTGTTGTGGACGCGCCCATGGTTTTGCACCGACGCCGGTTGCCCGACAGTGGTGGGCAACATTTTGGTGTATCGGGACGATAACCATATGACGGTTACCTTTGCCTCGTTTATTGCACCACTTCTAGATGCTGCGGTTGTTGACGTTGTGAATTGGGTATCAACCCAACGGTAATTAGTGCAACACTGATTACATGGAACAACGCAAATCACAAGACGAAGTACTTAAACAATTTGTTTCAGATGGGCATCTGACTTCGGAACAGGCTGATGAAATAGCAAAAGCGCCGATACTCGCAGTAACGGCTCGCGAGTTGGTGTCGTACCTTGCGGCGATTCTCATAACAATCGGTGTTGGCTTCATGGTTGCTGGGCTTGTAGCCAACGTGCCGCAGGCTGGAATTGCAGCCCTTCTATATGTGGTTGCTGCGGTACTTGCTTATTTCTCACACAAGTTCTCTAGTGCGACAAGTGAAAGACAGCGAGTGGGCGAAGTGCTGGAGATTGCATCGGTACTTGCCATTGCAGTTGCGTCAGGAATATTGCTTGATATGACAAGCATGAGGTCAGAGTTCTTTGTGCTCGTTCTTGCGATTGCTGCAGGTGCATGGGGATCAATGCGTGCCTCACGTTCACAGTTCTCTGGTTCGCTATTAATGACAGCATCGGTACCAATTGCAATCATGTCATCAAGTTCATTGATGAACTTGAACGGTGATAACAACCGTCTTGTAGTTGGTCTCATGTTGCTTGCTGGTGGTGCTGGTCTGATTTACATGGGCATGAGAAATATCGGTTTTGCGTTCCTGTCTCGTGCTTGTGGTTCATTACTAATTGTCATCGGTTCAATCACATTGGCAGGTGTCTTTTCCAATGGATTTGGCAGTCTCATACCGATTGGAGTTGGTGCAACCTTGTTCACTCTTGGTTCACGCGAGCGCGCCCCTGAACATCTGTTGGGTGGCGCTTTCGGAATCATTGTGGGTGTGATTATTAATGTTGTCTATTGGTTGCCGGGCACCATATTGCAAGGCTTAGCAATTATCGGTTGCGGTGTTGCACTGCTTCTCGTTCTGAGAAAGCAGTTAGCTCGCACTAGTCAACTAAAGCCTGGTGCACCAACTGCTTAAGTTGCGGACGCAATGGCCACGTGCTTGATGGCATGAGCTGCGTCATGATCATGTACACAAGGTCTTCCTTCGGATCAACGGTGAAGTTGGTGCTTGCAGCACCGCCCCAGCCGTAATCTCCGGCACTTCCAGCAACTTTTGCTTTCACGGGGTCAAGCGTGACGCTGACACTGAGTCCGAAACCGACGCCATCAAAAGCAGTCTCTGCAAAGAGTGGGCGACCAAATTCAGTGAGATCGGCGTTGTTTGGCAAGTGGTTTGAAGCCATAAATGCAACAGTACGATTCGACAAAATGCGAGTGCCGTTGTATTCGCCACCACCGCGCAACATTTCTGCAAACTTCAAATAGTCACTTGTAGTGGAAACAAGTCCACCGCCACCAAGATGCGCCTTTGGTTCATTCAATGCACCAGCAGCACCGGCATCGTTACGCAAGATTTTCTTGTCTGCAGGGTTCGGTACATACAAAGCAGCAAGACGATCGGCTTTGTCTGCTGAACAATGGAATGCAGTGTCGGTCATGCCAAGCGGATCAAAGATGCGCTTCTTCATGAACTCACCAAGCGTCATGCCAGAGAGAATTTCTACAACGCGACCAAGGACATCGATTGACATTGAATACGCCCATTCCGTTCCGGGCTGGAACATGAGCGGAAGGCCGGCAAGGATGTCGCAAATGTCAGCCAGTGAGGCATCGCGTGGTGTGCCCCATTCGAAACCTGCATTGCGGTACATCTGGTCAACGGGGTTTGAATACACGAAGCCGTATGTCATGCCGGCAGTGTGTGAGAAAAGATGCCACATTTCCATGGGCTCTGTTACTGGTTCGTAACGCGGGGCTGTGAGTGTTCCAGAGCGGAATACTTTTTGATCACCGAATGATGGAATGAACCACTTCACTTGATCATGCATCTCAAACAAGCCCTCTTCCCACAACATAAGTGCAGCAACTGCACAGATGGGCTTTGTCATTGAATACGCACGATAAATGGTGTCGTTCTCGATTGGCTTTTTGTTTTCCACATCAGCGTGACCATACAGATCGCTGTACGCAAGTTTTCCGCCGCGCGAGACAGTGATGTGATACCCGGGCAACTTGCCACTATCGACATACTTGCCAAAGTGGGAACGAATGCGAGCAAGACGTTCGGCGTCTAGGCCGACTTCTGATGGATCAACTGTTACTTCAAGATTCGACATAACAGCAATCTAGAACCACCCTGGGGGGTGGGTACCACCGGAGACGCGAGCTATTCAGCCTTAGGAGCAAAGTCGCGAAAGGCTGCCAATGCTCGGGGGCCATAGACCGTGCCTGGCCCACCACTCATTGCAATAGCAACACCAATTGTTTCTGCAACCTCAGCCTCAGTTGCCTTATTCACTGCGGCCCCACGGGCATGACTGGCAATGCAACCATCACAACGAACCGCAATTGCAATTGCAAGCGCAAGAAGTTCCTTCATCTTTTTGTCAAGTACACCTTCTGCAAACGCAGCGGTATGCAATTGAGCGAACCCTTCATAAACACCAGGAATCAGAGCCTTCAGTTCGCGACCCTCAGGCGCTAACTGTGAAAGAACCCCTCGGCCGTGATCATGGTTGTGGTCGGTCACGCAATCACTTTCAGTGCATCGTTATCGACAACACAATCCAATGAACGAAGCAACATGTCTGTAATTAGATGTTGTCCCCGTTCATTTTGCTCAGCATAACTTGCGAAAGATGTAACGCCATATGTAACACAGAAAACAATAGTTACAAGATATTGGCGCCACATTTCGTCGCGGTCAATGTCGATACCATGAAACTCAATCCGGTTGAGGTAAGTATCAACCAGTTCTTTATCATGACCTCGACGGACATCAGTTGCAATTGACTGGCTGATGAAATACCCAACGTCATACATGCCTGAACCCACTCCAATGAGTTGGAAGTCGATGATTGCGGGATCTGTACCGTCGAACATAATGTTGTCCGCGCGGTAATCGCCGTGGCACAAGGTGTTGGGTGTCATGAGATTGCTGAGCATCCACGAAACTTTTCCTCCCCAGATTTCACCAATGCTGCGGACACTGTCGGGAAGACGGTGTCCTGCATATTGTTCGACATTCGGCCAACCCTGTGCCCACAACATCGGAAGGACTGCTTCGTAGGTTGGATTCAACAGTGGTTGAAAAACGTCCTGCATACCCGACAACTTCGGGCTGTTCCACCACATGGCGTGATAGTCAGCAAGTGTCTCAAGAAGAATTTTCGATTCAGCAAGACTTACCCCATCAATTTGGTTGAGGCCGCGGTAATGGCTGATGTCTTCCATTGCAATCGTAAAGTTGGTATTTTCGTCTTCAATTGCCTGTGCATAACACTTTGCAGTTGTGAATGGCGCAGATGGCGCACACTCCCGGTAGAAAAGCAACTCACGGATGTAGAGCACAAGTGCATCAGCAGTGAATCGTTGTGTTGCGTCATCGGTTGGATATTTCACGACAAACGTTTTCGGCGCTTTGGTAGGGCCTGAATACGTAGGGATTACTCGCTGCAAAATGCTGAGAATTCCAACACCTTCGCCGATTCGCTCTGTTGAGACTGACGTCACTGTCACGCCGTCTTCTAGGTTTCCGCTGCCACGCATAACACCTTCAACCCACGTAGGTGTGATGTCCTTTTCAGATGCAAGTAAACCGAGCCCAGATGTAATGAGATCAACGATTGCCATGAGTATTCCCCCTAGAAGTTGATCCCCCCGGAACAACAAGACACAACACTAGTTGCCTTTGCGATGAACCGAAAGTAGCGGGGCGTAGCCTTACTTGTATGTCAGAACTGCGCATTGGCGTTATTGGTACTGGAATGATGGGGTGCGAGCATTTGCGCAATCTCATGGGCATTGAAAACGTTGCCGTAACTGCCATCAGCGACCCCCATGAAGAACAGCATGGGTGGGCTCGACATACCTTGGGCGACCAGGCATCTGGGGTGGCTGAATTCACGGACCACAGAGACTTACTTAGTAGCGGCCTTGTTGATGCAGTACTTGTAGCTGCGCCCAACTTCACGCACAAGTCGTTGCTTGATGACATTTTTGAGACGAACATTCCAGTGCTGGTGGAAAAACCAATGTGCACCACTGTGGAGGATTGCATCTCAGTAGTGAAAGCACAATCTGAACGTTCAGCTATTACATGGGTGGGTCTTGAGTATCGATACATGGCACCGATTGCAGGGCTACTGCGTGAATTGCGTACCGGCATCATCGGCAACATGAAGATGATGTCGATTCGTGAACATCGTTTTCCGTTTCTCGTCAAGGTTGACAACTGGAATCGCTTCTCGGCGAACACTGGCGGCACATTGGTGGAGAAGTGCTGTCATTTCTTTGACCTGATGAATGTTGCAGTGGGTTCCAAGCCTGTGCGCGTGATTGCTAGTGGTGGACAAGACGTGAATCATCTTGATGAGGTGTACGACGGTCGTCGTAGTGACATTCTTGACAACGCTTACGTGATTGTTGAATACGCAAATGGTGTTCGCACAATGCTTGATTTGTCAATGTTTGCCGAAGGTGGTCAGCACGAACAAGAGATCACAGTTGTGGGGGATAAGGGAAAGCTAGAAGCATTCATCCCCGGTAACGGAAAGATTTTTGTTGGTGACCGTTCATCACGGTCAGTGCGCGAAATTGACGTACCGACTGACCCTGATATCGCCCACATGGGTTTTCACTTCGGTGCCAGTTTTATTGAATGCAAACGCTTTGTTGATGCTGTGCTGAACAATACGCAACCAGAAGTCACTGTTGTTGATGGTTTATGGTCAGTTGTCATTGGTGCAGCAGCGCACAAATCAATCGATGAACAACGTCCTGTACTGATTTCGGAATACGGTCTCTGACATGGATGACCTTGTACTCACAGTGCATCTTGTAGCTACTTGCATCATGGTGGGTGTCATTTGGTTCGTGCAATTAGTGCATTATCCGCTGCTCGCAGTGGTGCCAGTGGAGAGTGCGAAAGAAGTAGCTGAGAAACATCAGAAGTGGACAGGAATTGTTGTTGGCCCCCCAATGGCAGTTGAAGGAGTGTCCACACTGATTCTGTGGGCCAACACACCTTCCGGTGTGTCGTGGTGGCTGACCTGGGTCAATGGTGTCTCGTTGGCCGTTGCGCTTTTGTGCACCATTTTTCTGTCGGTACCGCGACATGCGCGCATGGTGGAAGCACCTGATGCGCAGGTTGGGCGTGAACTTGTGCAAACAAATTGGCCTCGCACAATTGCATGGACCCTGTGTGGTTTTCTCGCTGCCGTAATGCTTTTACAAGGGATGTAGATAATGAGTGATTTCTTTAGTTCGTTAATGGACACGGCAATTGTTCCGGGATTTTCTCGCATAGGTTTTATTGCGCGTTCACGCATTAATAATTGGGATCAAGTTTCTGGCTATGACTTAACAGGCAAAGTAGTGGTGATCACAGGGCCAACATCGGGTCTCGGGAAAGAATGTGTACGTATTCTTGCTCCAACAGGCGCACAGTTGGTTCTTGTCGCACGAAACAAAGAAAAGTGCGAGGACGTCATTTCGTCTGTCCGTGATATCTGCAAGGGTCCAGAACCAGTGTGTGTTGTTGCAGAAATGGGCGACTTGGTATCCGTAGGCAAAGCAGCCAGAGAGATTGCAGTTCGGTTCCCACAAGTCTTTGCGGTTGTTCACAACGCTGGCGCACTTCTTAACTCGCGGGAAGTATCGCCCCAAGGCACTGAACAAACGATTGCGTCGCATGTTCTCGGCCCTCATCTTTTGACAACAGTTCTGCTTCCGAACCTGATCGCAACGCAAGGTCGTGTGGTCACTGTTTCTTCTGGCGGTATGTATTCAGCTGAACTACCAAACGTCGATGGGAAACGCACTTTAGAAATGCGTGTTGATAGCTATAACGGTTCTAAGCAATATGCAATTGCGAAACGCGCACAGGTCACCCTCAATGAAATATGGGCAACTAAAGAACGTTCTGTTCATTTTGATTCAATGCATCCTGGCTGGGCAGACACTCCCGGAGTGCAGGAATCAATTCCAGCGTTTCGCCGAATTACGAAACCAATTTTGCGTTCACCGAAACAAGGGGCTGACACCATCGCGTGGCTGGCAGCGGTTCAACCAATTCCAGGTGCCAGTGGTTCGTTCTGGTCTGATCGCGAAGTACGCAGTATTCACAAACTTCCTGCGACACGACGCAGCGATACCGCTGAGGCGCGAACTAATTTGTGGAACTGGTGCAATCAAGCAATCGCACCGTACGTATCTGAATAGCTCGGCGAGAACCTAAATACACCGGTTGGTGGTGGTGCCAATTCCATCAATGGTCGAAACCAAAACATCGCCCGGCTTCAAGAACACTGCAGGCTTGCGAGAAACGCCAACGCCACCTGGTGTGCCAGTAAAGATCACATCACCAGGAAGTAGTTCAACAATGCCCGATACGTATTCAATGATGTCGCCCACATTGAAGACAAGGTCATCAGTGAGAGTGTTCTGTACTTCTTCACCATTGAGAGTGCAAGTCATATGCATTGCATCACGATTCGGCACATCAGCTGCATCAACAAGCCATGGACCAAAGGGCCCAAAGTTCTTTTTGCTCTTACCGAGGTCAAAGTGTGGAGGCTGAGCAGCAAATTGCAATGCACGATCTGAGATGTCTTGGCCAACGCTTATTCCTGCAATGTGATTCCAAGCATCTGCCTTCGCAATGTTGCGACCACCGCTGCTGATGACAACCACGAGTTCAACTTCCCAGTCAACCATCGGCGCATCAATAGGAATGTCAGCATTCGGTCCGGCAATACACGAGGTGAACTTCGTGAATGTAAGAGGAACAGCAGGAAGCCCCATTCCACTTTCTTCAGCGTGGGAGCGATAGTTCAACCCGATTGCAAACACTTGAAGTGGCCATGGAGATGGTGCATCAAGCTCATCTGGGTTGGCTGGTGAGCCGCCTTCTGTCACGGTTGCAGCAAATGCACGTAGTTCAGCCCAACGCGGAAAAGCCTTGATCGGGTCTGAATCAAATTTCCCGCCACTCACCTCTGCCAGGTCGACAAGGTTGTTGTTGGGGCCGACTACTAATTGAGCCCGGCCGTTCTTGGAAGCGAATCGCAATGTCATGGGAGCAACTATATTCATTGAGAGTCGATTGACTCTCAATGGAATGTAAGAGTAAGCCATGGCTTCACCAATCAAATTTGCCCATGTTGTGCTGAAAAGCCCGCGATACGCCGAGATGCTGGATTGGTGGCTTGATTTCTTAGAGGGTTCTGTCCGTCATGGGAACGATTTCATCTCATTCCTTTCATATGACGACGAACATCACCGCATTGCCATTGTGAATATGCCCGACCTAGAGCCTCGGTCACCTAAATCAGAAGGCCTTGAACATTTTGCTTTCACATACGCGTCAATAGATGACCTCTTCGGTCAGTACGAGCGCATGAAAGCAAAAGGAGTCTCTCCGTACTGGACCATTAATCACGGAATGACGTTGTCTGCCTATTACCGCGACCCTGACGGCAATCAAGTTGAGACTCAAGTTGATTCACTGACAATGGAACAGGCTGATGATTTTATGAACGGGCCTTTGTTTGCTGCCAACCCAATTGGCATAGATGTTGATTTTGAAGTACTGAACGCACGACGCAAAGCTGGCGAAAGTGCTGAATCTTTAACTGACTACGCAACAGCAGGCAAATGAGTATGTCTGACCAGGCGCCGCGCTTTGAAGTGAAACCAGTAACAAAGGAATCGCACGATTGCATGTCGTGTGGTTCTCCTCTTGCTACAGCGTGGAGCACATCAGAGGGCACTGCATGGTTGTGTAGAGAGTGCGCCAATCTAAATGATTTGGGTTGCCCTTAGGCAAGAACTTTTGTAAGGCCACGAGTCGCAACTGCGCCGACTTTGTCGAAAATTCGACCGAGCCAGATGTTCATCGGCCACACAATGAGATTCGCGGTCAGCACTGCGTCGTAGGTGACGTCGCACCCGGTTGCTGTGGGCGTGATGGTGACACGATCGACTGAGGTGAAGATTGCGTTCTTACCCTTCACCAAAAAATTGGTTGGTGCATCGCACTCAAGTGTGACGTAGCGAAAGACCGAGTCTTTGCCGCCTAGTCCCTTCACCGTGATGTCATAGGCAGATCCCACACCGGCACCATCTCCAACTACTTGATGGACCTTCTTGATCCCTTTATCCCACTGGGCGAAATTGCGAACGTCTGACATGAAGGCAAACGCTTCTTCAGGAGTCTTGGACGAAGGGACTGTGGTGACGTAATGAGCCATAGGGATATCAACCTAGGTGACTGATGCCCCATTCCCGAATCTGAAAATGATTCGTAAGGTAGAGGCGTGCAAGATTTCTGCCCAGCGCCAGTTCAGCGCCCAATTATGAAGCAACAGTGGCAAGAGCTTGCCTATATTCATTGGCGTTATGACGCTTCAGTGGTGCAAGCGTTGCTGCCTCAAGGACTAGAAGTTGACACGTTGGACGGGTCTGCGTGGGTGGGCCTCATTCCTTTCTCAATGCGCAATATCTCTTTTCCAGGAACTCCAGCGATTCCATATTTGGGTTCATTTCCTGAAGTAAATGTTCGTACGTATGTAAAGAAAGACGGAATCCCCGGAGTGTGGTTTTTCTCACTCGATGTGAATCGATTGCTTCCAGCACTAGCCGCTCGTGCTTCGTATTTCTTGCCGTACTGCTGGGGAAGTGCTTCACACGAGGTGACTTCTGAATCTCTCACCACCACTGTCAAGCGTCGTTGGCCGCATGTTGCTTCAACGTCTATTCGTGTTGCCTTTGGTGACCGCATTGAACAGCCTGATGAGTTGTCAGTGTTCTTGTCTGCACGATGGGGTTTGTACTCAAAGGGTTTTGGAAAAAGTCTGCGATACGCACCAGTTGATCATGAGACATGGATTCTGCATTCGGCGACACTTGAACACCTCGAAGACACTCTGGTTATTGCCGCTGGCTTACCGGCACCCACAGGTGATGCGCACGTTATGTATTCGCCCGGAGTGTCCGTACGAATCGGATTACCGCATTCGGTTTAGCGGCGACGCGGCCGAGCTGCTGGCATCCAGTTCTCACCGGCAGTTTCATTGATCTGCTGCACGTAACGTTCGCCAACGGGTTCAAGAATGGAAAGCAATTCGAGAGTGTTCTTTTCGCCGAAGTGACGCCATGGGATTTCACACAAGACATCTGTGCGGCGTTCAAGCTCTATTCGGTATTCAACACCTTCATCATTTATTGCACCATCAGTTACAAATCCACGTGATGACAGGTTGTCGAGTGCTGCCACAATTTCGGCGTCATCCGCGCCTCGACTGCGAGGAATCCATTCTTTGGGGTATCCCATCCATGCATCATGCAGAAGTCCGGCTTCCACCACACCAATGTTGTCGTTCAACAGAATTCCGAAATGCGTGTCACCACGCCATTCACGAATGCAGTTCAGTGCGTTCCATGCAGACATCAATGGGTCAGTTGGTCGTGGCCATGATTTGTGAGCGGCAAACAGCACACGCCCACTTGCAGGAATTGCATCAACTGTGTTCCATAGGTCATCGGCAAGCGCACCAAATGGCGCAATCATCTGCGGGGTCATTTCTTCAAGGCCAGCACGTACTGCTGCATCACGTGCAACTGTGACTTCATGCCAATTGGTTATGTACGTTGCTGCGTTGTTTAGTGCGAAGTGAACGAACTCACGCTTGATTGTGTAGAACGCTGCAAACAAGGCTTCTGCACCAGCTGGCGCTAACGGTGCACCACGATTCACTATGTAGTGACCAAGACCTTCAGGCACACCAAGTGCAGCGAGGTTTTCTTTTGCGCGCGGATCCCAGAAGATCCAGCCCAATAGTTGGTGCGACGCAAATGATGCGCGACGAGTGAGATCTTGCCAATCAGCCATTCCTTCACCGTAGTGGTGAGAAACAGAATCGTCTATGAGTGCAGTGTGCTCGCCTTGCCCACAAGAGATGTGAGGGCGTCGTTTACTGCAGTCGAACCTTGCGACGGCACGTCGGTGTAACGACTGACGTATGTAATAGCCACTTCGCCATTTTCTACAGCACCACCATCGGTGTCGCCTGGCATTTGCGCTTGCGCGCCGTAATTCATTCGCACATAGAAAGCACCTTCGTGGCCTTCTTTGGCTTCAAGATCTGCTGTGGCCATTGCTACGGGAACAATGTGCCCAATTTCGGTGCGTCGCCAACCCTTCATGTCGCTGACTGCGCAGTTCGGCACATTCACGTTGATAACGACTGCCTCTTTTGGTCGATCTGCAATCCAACCTTCAACTACACGTTGTGCAACTGTTGCTGCTGAATCCCATTGTTGACCTATCAACGCTTCGTCCCAACCTTGACCTTCAGCACCGAAGCCGGTTACTGCCTGACTGATTGCAATTCCACTAATTCCGCCATTACGTGCAGTCACTGCTGCACCAACAGTTCCCGAGTGGTACACGGCACGGCCAACGTTTGCGCCGGGGTTAATGCCTGACACGACAAGATCAAACGGACCGCCGTACACGCCGAGGCGTGCGAAGAAAACACACAATGCAGGTGGGCCAGTGATTGCCCATGAAGTGTCGATGCCTTCAATCGTGCGCTTCTGTACTTCAGGCTGAATGATGTGCAGTGCACCAATGGCTGCACCCGCACCTGAATATTCCTGGTCTGGGGCGGCGACTACCACTTCGCCGTATGGGCGCATTGCGCGCGCAAGGACATGAAGTCCAACAGAATCAATACCGTCGTCGTTTGTTACAAGAATTCTCACCCCATATGTCTAGTAGCCCTGGGTGGACGCCATATAGACGGGGTATTTCGGGGGAGTGACTCTTTCTGGTGGGTGGTACCGTTTCTTACAGTTCGAGGGATAGGGGACCCAAATGACATACGCAGGCGATCGCGTTCTTTACGACGCAGATACACACATCATGGAGCTTCCAGACTTCCTCAAGAAGTTTGCTGACCCAGACGTGCGCGACCTTCTTCCAGAAGTTGATTACGGCCGTTCACTCGTGACTGACGAAGAAGTCGCAATCATTGTCGGCAACGGCTCGCAGCATTCTGACGAGCACAAAGAGTCTCTTATTGCTCTTGGTGATCGCATGATCCAAGAGGTTAAGGAAATTCAAGCCCTTGGTGCATTCGACAAGCACGACCGCGTTATTGCTAACGACATGTTGGGCTTCAAGAAGCAGTTGGTATTCCCAACGCACAGTTTGCACATGCCGTTTTCTCCAAGCAGCAAAATTCCTGACAAGGTTCGTTACGGCGGTGCTCGCGCGCACAACCGTCACATGGCTGACTTCTGTTCAATCGATGATCGCCTCATGGGAGTTGCTGCAATTCCTCTCGAGAATCCAGCGCTTGCATTAGAAGAGGTTCAGTGGAGCATCGACAATGGTCTGCAAGCAATGTGGGTGCCACATCGTTTGGCAGGCGATCGTTCACCAACGCATGTTGACTTCAATCCGATTTGGTCGTTGTTGCAAGAAGCACAAATTCCAGTTGTGTTCCACGTTGGCGGAAACCCACTGCAGTTAAAGCCAGAGTGGAGCAACACTGGTCGCGGTGTTACGAAAGACTGGATGGGCGGCGGAGAAAACGTTCGCGCTCGTGACGCAGCAGTGCTGCACCAGGGCATCGAAACATTTATTTCAATGATGGTTCTCGACGGTGTACTTGAAGACTTCCCAGACTTGAAGTTCGCGTCGGTTGAACTTGGTGCTGGTTGGGTTCCTGAAATGCTTGTTCGTCTTGACCATGTACATAAGGCGTACTCACGTGTTGACGACCGCCTTCGCGGTTTCAAGCGCACACCTTCCGAGCAGATTCGTCAACAGTTCGGTTTCACGCCGTTCGTATTTGAAGATGTCTCTCGCCTCATCGACCAGTCAAATGATGACCTTTATTTGTTCTCGAGCGATTACCCACATACAGAGGGCGGCCGTGACCCGATTGCCCGCTTCGAGTCGTGCATGAAGGACGTGCCTCAGGCATCTGTCGACAAGTTCAATTCGGGCAACTTCTTGCGGGTGTTCCCACGCGCTCGCGTCACTGCAGACAAATAGCCTTCGGCTCCGTTTGGCCGAGAGCCGAGACATAGTCTTAGGTCATGAGCCAGACATCAACTGACGACCTGGGGTTTGACCCTGATGAACTACGCCAGCGCTATCGCGCTGAACGCGATAAGCGAGTGCGGGCTGAAGCTAACGAGCAGTACACAGAAATAGCGGGCGAATTTGCTCACTATCTCGATGATCCGTATATCAAGTTCGAAGAGCGTGCTCCGATTATCAAAGAGGTTCAAGTTGCCATTGTTGGTGGTGGCTTTGGCGGCATGTTGGTTGCAGCACGTCTGCATGAAGCAGGTGTTCACGATTTCACGGTGATTGAAAAGGGTGGCGACTTTGGTGGCACCTGGTACTGGAACAGGTACCCCGGTGCTGCATGCGACGTTGAGTCGTACATCTATTTGCCGTTACTCGAAGAGACAGGATTCATTCCTGCATCGAAGTACACACCTGCACCAGAAATCTTGGCGCACTGTCATCGCATTGCTGAACACTTCAACTTGTATTCACGTTCGATGTTGCAAACAGAAGTTACTGATGTGCGTTGGGATGAAGCATCACGTCGCTGGACTATTCGCACTAACCGCGGTGACGAAATTCGTGCACGTTTCATCAGCATGGCTAATGGTCCATTGCATCGGCCTAAATTGCCAGGCATTGAAGGCGTTGGCACATTCGAAGGTCATTCATTCCACACCAGTCGTTGGGATTACGAATACACCGGTGGAACCAGCAAGGGAAATCTCACTGGGTTGAAAGACAAAGTTGTCGGCATCATTGGTACCGGCGCAACAGCGGTGCAAGCTGTGCCACACCTTGGTGCTGGTGCAAAACAATTGTTTGTGTTTCAACGCACGCCATCGTCAATTGACGTTCGTAACGACACACCAACAGATCCTGATTGGGTTAGTTCATTAGAGCCAGGTTGGCAGCGCCGCCGCAATGAGAACTTTACGAATCTCACATCGGGTGTATTTGATACTGAAGATCTTGTAAATGATGGCTGGACCGAAATTGTTGGCAACCTCATGTTGCGTGCGCGTAAAGAAGGCGGCCTCGGAACAAGTCTTGAACAAATCGGCACAATTGTTGAAAATGCAGACTTTGAAAAAATGAACCAAGTACGTAATCGTGTTGATGCAATAGTCACCGACCCGAAAACTGCAGAAGCGCTGAAGCCGTGGTATCGCCAGTTCTGCAAACGTCCGTGCTTCCATGATGACTACTTGCCAACCTTCAACCGACCAAACGTGACGTTGGTTGATACTGGTGGTCTTGGCGTTGAGCGAATCACACCAAAGGGTGTTGTGGCTAACGGTGTTGAATACGAACTTGATTGCCTTGTATATGCAACCGGTTTTGAAGTCGGAACTGATTATGCGCGTCGGTCCGGATACGAAACCACCGGCTCGGACAACCTGACACTCACCAGCAAGTGGGCTGAAGGTGTCGAGACCTTCCACGGTTTCTTCTCTCGCGGATTTCCGAATTGCTTTCTTGTCTCCACAGCACAATCAGGATTCTCTGTGAACTTCCCACACATGCTGAATGAGCAAGCAATTCATATTGCGCACGTCGTGAAGCATGCAACTGAAGATGGCATTACCCGTATCGAAGCAAGCGCCCAGGCAGAACATGACTGGGTAGAAGACATCAAATCTAATTCCACAATGAACTTGAAGTTCCTTGAGGCCTGCACGCCTGGGTATTACAACAACGAAGGAAAACCAGCTGAACGAGCCGCCCAAAACGGCAGTTACGGCAAGGGCCCCGTCGCGTTTGTGCGACTTCTTGAGTCGTGGCGGGCAGCAGGCGATTTTGCTGGCCTGGAGATGTCCAAATAGGCCCATGCGGCGGCTCGGATACTGAGCCTGCGCACAGCCATTACTAGGGTAGGAACATGGATTTTGTTTACCCACCCCAAGCCGATACGTACCGCACAAAGGTGCGTGCCTTCCTCGACGCCAACCTTCCAAAAGACTGGAAGGGAATCGGTGCACTGAATCACAAAGATGCAGCTGCATGGACCGAAGACTGGCGCGAGAAATTGTCAAAGAATGACCTACTAGCCATCACATGGCCTAAGGAATACGGTGGCCAAGGCTTGTCGCATGTTGAATCGTTAGTACTTGCCGAAGAATTCGCTAGAGCAGGTGTTCCAAGCGGAGGCCCAAACGATGGTTTCGGAATTGGCATGTTGGGTAACACCATTCTTGCTGTCGGTACTGAAGATCAAAAGAAGCATTTCTTGGCTCGTGTTTTATCTGGTGAAGATCGTTGGTGTCAGGGATACAGCGAGCCGTCGTCCGGTTCGGACCTTGGAAACTTGGGATGCCGCGCAGTTCTTGACGGAGATGAGTGGGTCATCAATGGGCAAAAAATTTGGACATCAGCTGGTCACCTTGCAAACCACATTTTCGTTCTTGCTCGTACGTCACCAGATGATGTGAAGCACCGCGGTATTACATTCCTCCTTGTTGACATGCGTCAAAAAGGTGTGGAAGTACGCCCCATCAAGATGATGTCAGGTGATTCTGAATTCAACGAAGTGTTCTTTACAGATGCACGTTGTCCGAAGGAAAACGTTGTTGGTGAAATCAACGGTGGTTGGATGGTCGCGATGACTCTTCTTGGTAACGAGCGTGGTGCTGGTGCCGTTGTTTCCGGTATCTCATTTCGCGGAGAACTTGACAAGCTAAATAATCTTGCGCGGGAAAAAGGTGTGACAACTAATCCGCATATCCGCCAGCGTTTAGCGCAAGCGCATATCAAGGTTGAAATCATGCGCTTTCTTGGTTACCGAACCTTGACTGCTTTTATGAACGGCAGTCAGCCGGGCCCGGAGGCATCAATTGGCAAATTGTGGTGGAGCGAATACCACAAGGAAGTAACAGAACTTGCAGTTGATATTCTTGGTGCAGATGCACTTGTACCAGTTGGTCAAACACCACACACCGCTTTCACTACTGACTCTCCTGGATCACCAAACGACAGCGCAAACTGGGCTGGTGTGTTCATGAATGCTCGTGCCGGAACCATTTATGCAGGTACCAGCCAAGTGCAGCGCGGAATTGTGGGCGAGCAAGTTCTCGGTCTTCCGAAAGAGCCACGCTCCGATGGTGGTCCTTGGAAGAACATTCCTGGCCACGGCTAATTCAGCCTAAATAATGCAGTGGATTATGACTCGATGACGAGTCGACTCCACGAACGACCTAGCGTTTCGGTAGAACAAAGGAACACCCATGGCTGATAATCAGAACTCCCCAACAGATTTCGAAACAGTGGTGCATGAGCGCCGCAGTATCCGTGGCTACAAGAAGCAACCAGTACCTCGCGCGCTTCTTGAAGAAGTCATCGAACTTGCCAAGCGAGCACCATCATCGATGAACACTCAGCCATGGCATTACCACGTCGTTACTGGTGAGCCTCTTGAGCACATTCGCAAAGGGAACACCGAGCGCATGATGTCAGGTTCAAAAGTTGATCGTGAAATCAAAATGAATCATGGCTATGAAGGCCCACATCGTGATCGTCAAGTTGAAATCGCAATTCAGCTTTTCGAAGCAATGGGAATTGAGCGCGATGACAAAGTGCGCCGTCAAGATTGGGTGATGCGCGGTTTCCGCCAGTTTGATGCGCCAGTATCAATCGTGATCACGCTTGATAAGGCACTCGAACATGACACCATCGCACACTTCGATTGTGGTGCTGCAACCTATGGTCTTGTTCTTGCCGCATGGTCAAAGGGCCTTGGTTCTGTAATCAATGGTCAAGGAATCATGCAATCACAGGTTGTTCGCGAACACGCCAACATTCCTGAAGATCAAGTCATCATGACCTGTGTTGCAATGGGCTTTCCTGATGAAGAGTTTGTTGCGAACGATGTGCGCTCGCGACGCGCACCAAACGATGCAATGGCATCTTTTGTCGGTTTCGACTAACTATTTCCGACTCAGAGCGAAGAAATGTTCTGGTTCAGTTGAATCAGTAAGACGATGATGGCGGCTGACACGGTGAGTACGCCGCCGATGATGACTTTCAAGGTGCCGTTGATGCGGCTGAGATCCTTGCGAATTTCGACGATGTCTTGTTTGCGGGCGACGTCTGACCAGCTTGAGGGTGGCAGGTGTTCCATAAGTATGTTGGCCACGTCGTCTCCTAGGTGTGATCGCAGTCCGACCTGCATGTCGAATCGTTGTGCTTCGCTGATTGTCATAGTAAATCCTTTTGTATGGCTTTGTACAGCGATGTGTGCTGAGCGGCCCATATTTAGGAATTACAAAGAAGAAATGTTTTGGTTTAGTTGAATCAGTAGAACGATGATGGCGGCTGACACGGTTAGTACGCCGCCGATGATGACCTTCAAGGTTCCGTTGATGCGAGTCAGTTCTTTTTCGATGTTGCCGATTCGGTAATTAATTGGCTCAAAATCTTGTTTGCGGGCGACGTCTGACCAGCCTGAGGGTGGCAGGTGTTCCATAAGTATGTTGGCCACGTCGTCTCCTAGGTGTGATCGCAGGCCGACCTGCATGTCGAATCGTTGTGCTTCGCTGATTGTCATAGTAAATCCTTTTGTATGGCTTTGTACAGCGATGTGTGCCAGGTGTGGCCACGTATGGCAAAGGGGAATTTGTGAAGCGAGTTTTTGGCTTTTATGCGGGGCTTAGGTAGTTGGTTATCCATTCAGCAAAGTCAGAGGTGTGGCCATCGAAACGTTCGAGTTCTTCTTTGGTCAAGATGACTTTTAGACCTTCGGTAGTGCGTTGCAAGACAGCAGGGAATTTACCGGCAAGTGCAGCGATGACATCGTGAGGGGCGTCGTCGCGGTGAAAGAGTTGGAAGGGAACAGTAAATGACTCTGCACATTGTTTCCATTCGGACTTCTTCGTGAATAAGCCGTGAGTGAGTTCACACAGCGAACAATGAGTGATGCCGAAACGAGCGCCGACCCAGTAGGAGATTTCGCCCAAGAGTGTGGAGTCTGCGTCGTAGACACCTATTAGTTCTGTGATGTTAGATGTCATAGGTACACAGATCTCCGAGTGCATAGATAAAAAAATAGAGTCGGTAAGAGAATTCCCCTACCGACTCTATTCGTTAGTCTTTATTTAGAGTGATGAAACATCAACAGATGCAGGTACAAGAACTGCGTCAATGACGTGGATAACTCCGTTAGATGCTGGAACGTCGGTTGCAGTTAC
>JBIILS010000140.1:0-2799 GCA_044232585.1 Ilumatobacteraceae bacterium | reverse complement strand
CACCTGTGATCTTCGACGGCTCAATGCATCAGCTCCCCGACACTGATCCGGGAGAGACCCAGGAATGGCTCGACTCTCTTGATTCTGTTGTCGACGGCCACGGCGTTGAACGTGCCCGTTATTTGCTATCTCGCCTTCTTGAACGAGCGCAACAGACTGATGTCAACTTCCCCGCCACCGTGTCAACGCCATATGTCAACAGCATCACTGCAGACAATGAACCGTGGTTCCCTGGCGATGAACATTTAGAGCGTCGCATTCGTGCATACATCAGGTGGAACGCGGCTGTCATGGTGACGCGGGCAAATCATGCTGCAGAAGGCATCGGCGGTCACCTTTCGACGTTTGCAAGTTCCGCAAGTTTGTACGAAATTGGTTTCAACCATTTCTTTCATGGCAAAGACAACGGCGCTGCAGGTGACCATGTGTATTTCCAAGGCCATGCTGCGCCCGGAATTTATGCACGTGCATTTCTTGAACGTCGTTTAGACGAAGACGACCTTGATCATTTCCGCCGCGAGATCGGACGTGATGGAAAGGGTCTCTCCAGCTATCCGCACCCTCGCCTCATGCCAGAGTTTTGGGAATTCCCCACAGTTTCAATGGGTCTTGGCCCACTCACTGCGTTGTACCACGCTCGCTTTAACCGGTATTTGCACAACAGAGGCATTGACGACACGTCGGCAAGCAGAGTGTGGGCGTTTATCGGAGATGGCGAAACAGACGAACCAGAAACTCTTGGTTCAATTTCACTTGCAGCGCGAGAAAAACTCGACAACCTTGTCTTTGTCGTCAACTGCAACTTGCAACGGCTCGATGGCCCCGTTCGTGGCAACGGCAAAATCATTCAAGAACTTGAAGCAGTGTTCCGCGGTGCCGGATGGAATGTCATCAAGGTGGTGTGGGGTTCAAAGTGGGACGAACTATTGGCAGCAGACGTTGACGGATTACTCCTGAACAAAATGAACTCCACTGTCGACGGTGAATTCCAGCGTTACTCCATTGAAGGCGGCGCATACATTCGCGAGCACTTCTTTGGCTCTGACCCTCGGTTGTTGCAGTTGGTTGCACACCTGTCTGATGACGAATTAGTGAACTTGCCTCGTGGTGGTCACGACTACCGAAAGTTGTTTGCCGCATACCAAGCAGCTGTCGACAACCTTGGCTCTGGTAAACCCACTGTGATTTTGGCTAAGACAATCAAAGGCTGGACCCTTGGGCCACAAGTTGAAGGCCGCAACGCAACGCATCAAATAAAAAAACTCAATGCAGTTCAATTGCGAGCCATGCGTGATCGTCTGCACCTTCAAGACGAGATTCCAGACTCCGCACTTGAAGGTGATGTGCTTCCGTACTATCGCCCTCCCGTTGACTCCGTTGAGTACCAATACATGACGGAACGTAGACGCACCTTGGGTGGTTCGTTGCCAAAGCGCGTTGTTCGAAACAAAACACCACTCACCTTGCCCTCTGCAGAAGTGTTCACCGAATTCACGCTTGGCTCAGGCGACCAAGCAGTTAGTTCCACCATGGCGTTCACGCGCATGTTGCGAAATCTTGCACGTGACGATTCCTTCGGTAGCCGCGTTGTACCAATTATCCCAGACGAAGCGCGAACCTTCGGCATGGATTCCATGTTCCGCGAACTAAAGATCTATGCATCTCAAGGGCAAAAATACGAACCAGTTGATCATGACCTGTTGTTGTCATATGCAGAGTCTGCACAAGGACAAATTCTTGAAGAAGGAATTACAGAAGCTGGCGCAATGTCTAGTTGGATTGCTGCTGCCACCAGTTACGCCACTCGTGGCGTGCCAATGGTGCCGTTCTACACGTTCTATTCGATGTTTGGTTTCCAGCGTGTTGGTGACCTCATTTGGCAAGCAGCAGATGCACGTGCTCGAGGCTTTCTTATGGGAGCAACTGCCGGACGCACAACGCTCATGGGTGAAGGTTTGCAACATCAAGATGGTCACAGCCTTTTGCTCGCCACTGCAATTCCTGCGTGCCAGGCGTATGACCCTGCATTTGCATTCGAAGTGGCCGCAGTGGTTCAGCACGGTATTACAAAGATGTACGGCGACGATCCAGCTGATGTCTTTTATTACATCACGCTGTACAACGAAAACATTCCGATGCCCGCACAACCGAGTCATGTATCAACACAAGACATCATTAATGGTTTGTATCAGTGGGCACCAGCTGCTTCTGGCACTGCTCAAGCATCAATCTTGTTCTCGGGATCTGCATTCGCAGCCGCCACAGAAGCTGCCACAACTCTTCGCACCAAATACTCCATTGATGTTGACCTTTGGTCAGCCACGTCGTACAAGTCTTTGCGTGACGACGCAATGGAAGTTGAGCGCTGGAACCGGCTTCATCCAACAGAAAAGAAACGGCGCTCACATGTAGAAACAATGCTTGGTGCCACAACAGCACCCGTAATTGCAGTCACTGATTTCCTTCGTATCGTTTCCGAACAGGTAGCCACATTCGTACCGAGTCGCAGGTTCTTGTCTCTCGGCACCGACGGCATGGGCCGCAGCGATACGCGTGAAGCACTGCGTGAATACTTTGAAACGAACGCTCCACATATCGTGATTGCTGTTCTCTTCAGCCTCGTCGGATCGCATGGCGTCACAAAAGAAATTGTGGCTCAAGCCATCATTGACCTCAATATCAACCCAGACGCAGTACATTCTCTTACTCGCGACTAAATCAAAGGAACAAGCCCGTGGGCACCTTGTACATCACCGGAAATCCTGACTCTGATGCGTTTCTTAACGCCAACGGCACCGC
>JBIILS010000139.1:0-2803 GCA_044232585.1 Ilumatobacteraceae bacterium | reverse complement strand
GGTTGGTACAGCTACGACTGGCTTGACAACCTTGGTCGAAAGAGCGCAACCACCATTCATGATGAATGGCAGACAGTTGAAGCGGGAGACAAAGTCCCTTCTGGTCCAATTTCATTCACCGCTGCCATTGTGGAGGCACCGAGACACTTTGTTCTTGAAATCAAATCACGCGGCAAGAAGTTGCCGAAACTTCACTTCACTCTTGCGTATGAATTGCGTGATGATCCAAAAGGAACCCGTCTCGTGACTCGTATGCGTTCTCACGCCAACTTTCCTCTTGGCTCCCTTTTCGAAAAGCTTGTCCTCGGCCCCGGTGATGGCTTCATGCTTCGTCGTCAGTTACTCACTATCAGTAAGAACGCTTCACTGGCTGCTTAGAAATCACGCTGAGATTTACTCACTGTGACAATAGGGACAGGGCCCAAGTTCCTCAGTTCAGGAGGCAGCGGATAATGTCTAAAGGAATGAATTTAAGCACTATTCGCGTCGGACTCCTTGCTTATGGTGCAATCGGACATGAGCACAACTTGGCAGTCCAGAACACAAATGGTCTCGAACTATTGGCTGTATGTGACATCAATCCAGAACGTGTCGAAGCAGCTTTGCAACTTGCCCCCAAGGCAACGGCATTTGGTGATGCAACTGAAATGCTGGATTCTGGCCTTCTTGATCTTGTCGTTATTTCAACGCCACCGAATAGTCATTTCCAATGGGCGAAGGAATCACTGTCACGTGGCATTCATGTAGTCCTTGAAAAGCCAATGGCCCTTACTGCCGATCAATGCGATGAGTTGATTGCGCTTGCATCAGCAAAGAATCTCATGCTTGTGGTGTACCAGAACCGCAGATTTGATGATGACTTTGTAACGATGCGAGAAATCATTCGCTCAGGTGAGATTGGCGACGTGTATCACTACGACAGTTTTGTCGGTGGGTACTCACGCCCATGCGATTACTGGCATTCGAATGCTGAAGTATCTGGCGGTGCGATTTTCGACTGGGGAAGCCATTTCCTTGATCAGATTCTGAACATCATTCCTGACGACGTTGCACATGTGAGTGGACAAAACCACAAGCGCGTATGGACCCATGCAACAAACGCAGACCACGCGCATGTCACAGTGACATTCACAAATGGCAAGCAAGCAACGTTTGTTCATTCAGATCTTGCCGCTGCTCGTAAGCCGAAATTCTATGTGCTTGGTACTGAGGGCGCAATCATTGGCGATTGGGACCCAGCAGGCGAACCAGCCGTAGCCGACTTGCCTGCAATCTTGACCGTGCACCACATTGACGGAACATCACGTATTGCTCCATTGCAACCGCTTCAGCCACACGAGTTTCATCGTTCTATAGTTGAATTCATCAACAACGGAACACCAATGGAAGTAAACGCAATTCAGTCGCGCAATGTTGTTGCAATTATGCAGGCTGCTGAAGAATCTGCCGTTCAGAACGCATTCCCTGTAGCACCAGTTCTTCGTCGGTCATAGCAAGTGACCGTTAACTGGGGCTTTCTAGGCGCTGGCTTTGTAGCTAGTCGAGGCCTAGCCCCAGCTGTACACGCGTCGCGTGGAGCACACCTATACGCAGTCGCCAGCCGTGATGAGCAACGTTCTGCCACTCTGGAACCAGAACTGGTTCATGCAACATATGACGACCTGTTGGCTGACGAACGCGTTGATGCGGTGTACATCAGTTTGTCGAACAGCCAACATATTGAGTGGGTGACCAAGTCACTTGAGGCAGGCAAGCACGTTCTCTGTGAGAAGCCACTTGGGCTGAACGCTGTTGAAACGGCAGCCATGTTTGACGTTGCTGCGCGCAATGGTCGATTACTGATTGAAGCAGTATGGGGCAGATGGCATCCACGGTTTGCTCGCATGGTTGACCTTGTTTCATCAGGGGCAATCGGAGATATTCAGCACATTGAGACAGCGTTCACTTTTACTTCTGAAATGACCGACAACTATCGCCTCAGCCCGTCGATGGGTGGCGGAGCATTGCTTGATGTGGGCTGCTACCAGGCACATGCATGGGTAGCTCTTACTAATGGCGCCACTGAGTTTTCAATCAGTGACCTTGCGCGCACAGTTGGCCCAACCGGTATTGATCTCACTACTGATGTGAATGTGCGAATCAATAAGAACATCACTGCACACGCTGTGAGTTCGTTTGCGTTGCCAAGTAATCAGCAATTCATTGTTCGAGGCACTCAGGGACAGATAAGCACTGCTGCTGGCGAGTCATTCACAACATGGAACGAACCCAGTTCCCTACTGGTCAATGAAGTCCTTGAAGAGTTCCCGATTACAAACGCTTTTGTTGAAATGGTCGAGAACGTCAGTCGAGTGATTGACGGTGGCGACGGCTGGATTGTGTCTTCGGCAGATTCGATTCGCGTTGCTCAGATACTTGACACCATCGCAATGCACTCGTAAATCAAGAAAACCGCTCTTTCGGTTTCTTAGCCCAATAGAACGCCACGGACTATTAAGAAGCCAACAATGAGCAGGACCAACCCACTGATTCGGGTAAACCAGTTCTGTTCCCAGTCGCGACTACTTGACCGACCAAACCAACCCATCACAGTTGTGATAAATCCGGGCATTCCAAGGAAGACAAAGCCGAATGTGATCATCTTTTCTGCATCATCAATGTTGTTTGCCAAGAGCTGACCCCACCAGCGAGCAACAAACATCATGAAAGTCAGCTTCAGAATTCCTCGCGGCATGTAGCGATGCAAAGCGTCAACGTTAGGAAACTTATCGTCAACCATCGCAACCAATTTTGGCAAGAGATA
>JBIILS010000138.1:0-2877 GCA_044232585.1 Ilumatobacteraceae bacterium | reverse complement strand
GAAACGGTCTGAATTAGCCATTGGCTCGATGAGTTAGCAATTGAGGGGTCCACTAGACAAAGATTGTCACTTGTGCTGAAGAAAATCCTTATCGCCAACCGCGGCGAAATCGCTGTCCGAGTTATCCGAGCTGCCAGAGAGATGGGAATCGCCACCGTGGCGGTCTATTCCGAGCTCGATCGCAATGCCCTTCACGTGCGTCTAGCCGATGAGGCGTATGCACTTGGCGGCCAAACAGCAGCCGACAGCTACCTCAACACAGAGGCAATTCTCAAAGCCATCAAGGACAGCGGTGCAGATGCCGTTCACCCTGGTTACGGATTCTTTTCAGAGAACCCAGACTTCGCTCGCGCAATTACAGCGATGGGTGTTGCGTTCATCGGACCACCGCCAGAAGCAATCGACGAAATGGGTGACAAAGTTTCAAGCCGCAAAGCAGCACTGCGCGGCGGAGCACCTATCGTTCCCGGCACAACCGAATTCGTTACGTCAGCAAAAGAAATCACTGACTTCGGAAACCAACACGGTTGGCCATTAGCAATCAAAGCCGCATTCGGTGGCGGCGGACGCGGCATGAAAGTCGTTCAGTCTGCTGACGAAGTGCAAGCAGCAATGGATTCGGCACAGCGCGAAGCAAAGAGCTTCTTTGGTCGTGATGAGATTTACATCGAGCGCTACCTCACATGGCCCCGCCACATTGAAGTACAACTTGTCGGAGACCAACACGGAAACGTGGTGTGGATTTCCACGCGTGACTGCTCTGCGCAGCGTCGTCACCAAAAGCTCATTGAAGAAGCTCCAGCACCTGGTCTTCCAGCAGGTGTTGAAGAAGCAATGGGTGCAGCTGCCGTTAAGGCAGCAAAAGCTGTTGGCTATTACAACGCCGGAACCGTGGAATTCATTTTCCAAGACGGAGATTTCTTCTTCCTTGAAATGAACACTCGCCTTCAGGTTGAGCATCCAGTTACTGAAGTCATCACAGGAATCGACCTTGTTGAATGGCAAATCCGTGTTGCATCTGGCGAGAAGTTGCCAATGACTCAAAAGGAAGTTCTTGCTGCCCGTCGCGGTCATGCAATTGAAATTCGTATCAACGCTGAAAACCCAGCAGGTGGAAAGTTTCTTCCATCACCTGGGCCGATTACAAAGCTTGTTGCACCAGACGGTTTTGGTGTGCGCTTTGACGCCGGATACGAATCAGGCGATGAAATCAGCCAGTACTACGACAACCTTGTCGGAAAAGTAATTGTGTGGGGTCGCGATCGCGATGTCGCAATCGCCCGTGCAATTCGTGCACTGAAAGAAATGGTTGTGGAAGGAATTGCCACCACCATTCCTGCCGATATCGCAATTCTTGAACACCCCGACTTTGCGTCGGTCACTCACTCAACTAAGTGGGTTGAAGAAGTTCTTGATTTGTCACATATTGGTACCGCGCCGATTACTCCTGCCGGAGACGACAACGAGCCTCTTGTACAGCGCACCACCACGGTTGAAGTCAATGGTCGTCGCTTTGATGTGAAGTTGTGGGTTCCTGAATCTGCTGGTGTTGCTTCACCAAGTGCAAAGGCCAAGAAGCCAACACGTAGCGCAGCAGCGGGTGGCGGTGCCGGCGGCGGAAGCGGCAAGGTGTCTGTACCGATGCAGGGAACAATCGTCAAAGTTCTTGTTGAAGTAGGACAAACAGTTGAAGCTGGTCAGAGTGTCGTTGTTTTGGAAGCCATGAAAATGGAAAACCAAATCGAAGCAGACAAATCAGGCATAGTAAAAGCAATCAACGTCAAGACCGGCGACACAGTCGGCGCTGGTGACGTTGTAGTAGTTATCGAGTAATTACTCGGCGGCATCAGCGAGGGCTTCGGCCAACGCTGGGTGCACCAACAAAGATTCTTCAATGTCAGTGACTTTGAGGTTTGCTGTAACTGCAAGAGCAATAACACTGATCAACTCGGCAGCATGACGGCCGACAATTGAGCCGCCCAGTACTTCACCAGTTGCAGGGTCGCTAATGATCTTCACGAAACCTCGAGAGTCATTATTGATTAGTGCTTTTGCTGTTGTTGAGAACGGCACCTTTGTGACACGAATTTTTCTACCCGATGCAAAAGCTTCCGCTTCCGCTAAGCCCACATCAGCAATTTCAGGTTCAGTAAATATGGCAGATGCTGCTTTGTCGTAATCGAGATGACGGTGCGGACCTTTCGGGCCACCCACAACTTGTTCAGCAACCTTGCGACCTTGCATGGCTGCAACTGACGACAAGGGAAGCTTTCCACTGACATCACCTGCTGCATAAATGTGTTCGATATTGCTTTGGCAATGACGGTTGATGGGAATGTATCCGCCATCTGTAACAACGCCCACTTCTTCAAGGCCAAGTCCTTCAGTGTTTGGCAGAGATCCAATGGCCAGAACCACATGGGTTGTTTCAGAAACGCGCCCGTCGTCGCAAACAACACGAACGCCATTCTCTGTGCGTTCAACTGAAGTTGCGCGTGCACCTTTGAACAGTCGTACGCCACGTGAAAGAAATGAATCTTCAAGCACTGCTGCGACTTCGGGGTCTTTGCTTGGCAGTACCTGTTGACGACTTACTACCAAAGTTACTTTTGAACCGAACGATGCAAACATGTGTGCAAATTCAACTCCGGTTACACCTGACCCAATGATTGTGACGCTGTCAGGAAAACTGCGTGGCGGGTAACAATCGCGAGTTGTGAGAATGCGATCACCATCAGGAGTAACAAAATTTGGGATGCGTGGCCGTGAGCCCGTGGAAATAAGAATGTCGTCGGCTTCAAGAACATGGGCGGTCCCGTCAGCAGCATCAACATGAACCGTGTGAGCGCTTGCAAGACGTGCGGTACCAAGAATGAC
>JBIILS010000137.1:0-2880 GCA_044232585.1 Ilumatobacteraceae bacterium | reverse complement strand
CTTCACCGTCGTAGGTGATTTCCCCACTCACGATGAACTTGCGCTCGTGAATCTCATCGATTCTGGCATTAACCAATAAATCAGCATTCAGCGGGGTTGGTCGCTTATACGTGATGTTCAGCGAGCCCGTTACGCAATTTCGGCCTGTGAGGTGGCGCGTTCGGCCCAACGCGTCATCAAGAAGTGCCGCTACCAGCCCGCCATGCACACATGCAGGCGGTCCTTGGTAACCCTCATGGAATCTGACCTTTGCCGTAATGCTCTTCTCGCCATATTCAAATGTCATTGGCGGTGCCATCGGATTCATTGCACCGTTCAGCGGGTTGCGTGTGTGACGCTCGAGCGATGGCTGACCAAGACCCATCGTGCCAGCAGCAACAATCTCTTTTTCTAACTGTTCTGCAATGGACGCAATGCCTTCACTGTCGTGCTCTGGGTGTACGTGATAGATCGCCTTCATGGTGCGACGCAGTGATTCAACAGTGCGCTGCATTGTTGAAGATACGGGCGCAACGTCAGGTCCTGGCGTTGACGATGTCATCAGCCGAGTGCGCTCTTCACTAATGCAGCAATCTTTGCGCCATCGGCGCTTGAACCTGCACGGCCACGAACTGCTTTCACTACGAGGCCCATTGCCTTTGCACCTTCGTTGCCGGCAGCAACCGCAGCTGCAACTTCTTCATTCACGATCACAAGCAATTCGTCATCGCTCATTGCAGCGGGAAGGTACCGCGACAGAATCTCAGCTTCAGCAGACTCTTGGGCAGCTGCCTCTGCGCGACCCGCCTGGGTGTAGATCTCTGCTGATTCAAGACGCTTCTTCGTTTCAGCCTGCAAGATCTTCAGTACCTGATCATCTGACAACGCAACCGCTTCAGAACCAGCAACTTCCGCGTTCATTACGGCGGCAATGGCCATACGCAATGTTGACTTCAACACGTCATCTCCCGCTTTCATGGCAGCAGTGAGATCTGTTTTCAGGGTGTCTTTAAGCGTGGTCATACATTCAGTCTGCCCGAACCAGGCACCGGAAATAGAAAAGGGGCCCGAGATTTGCATCTCGGGCCCCTTTCTCGTTTGAGGGGATCTAACTAACGATGACTGCTGTAACCATGTACTTCATACCCATTGGGGTTTCAGCATGGGTCAGGATGTGGCAATGCCATGCCCAGACGCCTGCGTCTTGCGCGGTGTACAAAACAGACCAACGCTCACCCGGGGCCACGCTGATGGTGTCAGCAAAAAATGGATTTTCGAGCATCACTCCATCGCGAGCAACAACAAGTCCATGAGGTTGGTGCATATGCATTGGGTGCGACATCAAACCTTCGTTGTAATAGTGGACCAACATGGTTTCGCCAAGCTTCATGGTGTACGGAGCCGTTGCTGGAAATGACTTGCCATTCAGCGACAACCCGATTGTTCCGGCATCGTTCAACACCATGACAACTTCTTGCTCAACTTTGCCGTTTGAATCAGTCAGACGATTACCGGCGGCCTTCATAGTTGAGGTCTTCCAATCACCAATCAGAATTGATCCTGCGAGACCATTTGGAATTTGCACCTGTGCATTGTGATGCGAGTGGTACATACCGACCGATACCTCCGTGGCAGTGAAGTCGTAATCAAATGTCTCACCAGGCTTGATTGCTGGTTGCGTGTACGGGTCAACACCATCCATTGCGTTTGGTACGCGAACACCGTGAAGGTGCATTGATGTTGATTCTGGAAGTTCGTTCTTCAATCGAATTCGAATCTTGTCGCCGACGTTGGCACGTAACTGTGGTCCGGGAATTTGGCCGTTATATGCCCAACCCTTCACGATTTTTCCGGCTTCAACTTCCCAGTCAACAATCTTGGCGGTGAGGTCAAACTGTTTGTAACCATCAGAAGTAATCGTTGGTTTTAGTTCTTGGCCACCTAGGCCAGCAGTCTTTTCAGGAAACCGTTTCGCAACAGCATCCATTGCTGCATCCATTTCTTCATTAGAAATCATGGCCACAGTGTCAGGAGTAGCGGATGCATCTGCACTGACTTTCAAAGTTGCCTTCATGCCCGAGTCTGCGTGACCAGGAATTTCGCAGATGACATTGATATCGCTTGTTACATTGCCGAGGTCGAGTAAAACGTGCACACCAGCATCAAGAGTGGCCGTGCGCTTGTTGAGACTCGCAACTGCCAAGTTGTGCTGCGCTGCTCCAGCATTATGCACATTGAAAACAACGTTGCCAGGCGGAATAACAGAAGGGCTGAATGCAATTGCGAATTCAGTCAACGTCACTTCTACTGTGGAAGAACTACTTGCCGAAGGTGAGCCTGCTGTTTCTGTAGAAGCGCCACCATTTGTCGCAACAGAAACAATCCCGATAGCTCCGATGGAAACGACCATGGCAATAACTGCCAACATCATTAAGGAAAATAGGAAATCGCTACTTGCGAGAAATGGATTTCTGGAGGGTTTGTCTGACATTTTTGTTACTACTCTCTGTGTAAACAATCTGGTCACTAATCACAGTATTTTCGAAAGTCGTGTTAGGCATTCCATAAGTTCCATGGTTTGCGTAAATTTTTTGTCACACAAATTGTCTTATTTGCACTACCTAAATGGGACTAATTGCTCTTCGAGTCGTAGTTAATGCGGTGCCTCTGCCACAGTAGAAGGCGTGTCAACTCCTGATTATTTCCCTCCAGCCCCTGAAGGTGGCGAACTCATCCATACTCGCTTCTATGAAGCACGCACATACAAGATGAGTGATGACCTCTTCTTATTGCGCGGAGTTGTATGCGACGAGAAGCCTGCAGGCCTGTACATGTCTGGCGATCCAGACCCTTTGTGGGTGCATCACATGGTGGTGGATCTTGAAATCAGCTTCCCAATGT
>JBIILS010000136.1:0-2886 GCA_044232585.1 Ilumatobacteraceae bacterium | reverse complement strand
CAACATGGCAACTAGATCAACGACTGGGTACTTCACCACAACACCAGCACACAGCGAAGAATCACGTACCGCCGTATTAAGCGCCGTTAATCCGCCGGCACTGCCGCCCATCAGAACAGTTGTTGCAGAAGAGAACCCGTGCACGGTTTGAAGATGGCGCAACACGTTGGCAGTATCGATGGCGTCGTATTCTCCCCAACGGCCATTCAGGCTCATCATGAAGTCACGACCATGACCTGACGAACCGCGATGATCAACGACAGCAATCGCAAACCCACGCGATAACCAATAGGTGAATTGACTACGAAACGTGACCTGCCATTGATCATTCGGTCCACCATGTACCCAGCAGATCAGTCCGCCATGTGGCCGATGCGCGCGATACAAGCGATACGGAACTTCAACTTCTCCCGGTGCGCGTTCAACTGTTGGCTCAACAAGTTCAACATCGATTTCATTTTCGAACCATCGTGCATCGGCTGGTCGCACCAATACCGTGCGCTGAGGTTCAAGCAAGTTATTCAGTTGATACACCACAACTTGTTGCGGTGTACGCGCACCGGTTCGTACTGCGGCGAGTGTGTTGCCTTCCCATGACAAACAACCGTGAACTCCTTGCCCAATGCGATGACGTGAACCTGTCACCCTGTCGAACACCCACAACGATGAATACCCATCTTCGTTGCGAGTGTAAGCAACACGCGTACCGTCAGTATTGAAACACCATGTGCGTTGACCTGGTCCCCACGTTGGTGCGCCATGTTCGCAATGGTCGATGATGGAGATATTCGGATCAACAATCTGGTCACCCAGAATGTGAACATTGGCAACTCCAGTTGAATCATCAATAAAGCCGAAAGATTCTTTGTTCCGAGAAAACCGAGCTTGTTGCACAGCAACTCCATCCGCAATCCGTTCTGGGTATGAAGCACTTTGAGTCCACGCCATGTCAGGCCTGTTCCACACGATGCAACTTCCATCAACGCCAGCAATTGCGTCAAGTGCGAAGTCAGATTCGTCATGCACTACGTACGGTTCACCGTCAGTAATGTCGCATCCCCACAACTCTTTCCAGTCGGCGATCGCAAATACTCGGTGATTCATGTAATCGATTGCCGGCGTTGTCCACGACCGAGACACATCAAATGCCAACGATCTCTCCTGCGTCACATCGTCATTTCGAAGTGTTATTTCGACAATGCCCCGTGCGTCAGTTGTCACATAAAGAACGTCCCCGTCATCGCTCCACACATGCACCCCACCAGACAGCCCACGACCGCGCGAGGGCGCATCGGAATAGAGATCAACGAATGCATTGCCGTCAACTGCCCACATCCGCAGAATGGCAGAGGCGCCGTCTGAGACAACTCCTGACACCCATTGACCCCCAGGGCGCACCAGGACGTCAGTAATCTCGACACCCGGAAGGCACAGCTGGATTGGCAGAACGGACACGAACGCAGGTTAGTCAGGGCACTAGGTTTGTACGTGATGACTACTGAACGCCCAGACCGTAACCTCGCCCTCGAACTCGTACGCACCACCGAATCTGCCGCCATGGCAGCCAGTCGATGGGTTGGCCGCGGAGACAAACTAGGTGCCGACGGCGCCGCAGTGGACGCCATGCGCATGGTGCTCAGCACTGTGCCCATGAGCGGCATCGTCGTCATTGGTGAAGGCGAAAAAGACGAAGCCCCCATGTTGTTCAATGGCGAACATGTCGGAGACGGCTCAAAGCCAGACACAGACGTCGCAGTTGACCCAATCGACGGCACCTCGCTCACAGCATCAGGCAAAGGCAACGCAATCTCAGTGATTGCAGTATCCGAGCGTGGCACCATGTTTGATCCGGGCCCATGTTTCTATATGGAAAAAATCGCAGTTGGCCCTGATGCGGTTGGCTCAATCGACATCACCGCAACTCCTACCCAGAACCTCAAATGGATTGCCAAGGCAAAAGGCGAAAGTGTTCGCGACCTAACAGTGATGATTCTTGAGCGCCCCCGTCACGACGACCTCATCGAAGAAGTTCGTGCCTCAGGCGCGCGCATCAAGCTGATTTCAGATGGTGACATTTTCTCTGCAATTGCAACGGCCTGGCCAAATGCCGGCGTTGACGTCATGTTTGGTATTGGTGGAACACCTGAAGGCGTTGTTGCTGCCGCTGCATTGAAGTGCATGGGTGGGGAAATTCAAGGCCGCCTGTGGCCTCGTAATGACGAAGAACGTGCTGCAGCAATCGCTCAGGGCTACGACCTCAGTCGCATTTTGAACACCGACGACTTAGTCAAAGGTGATAATTGCTTCTTCGCTGCGACCGGTGTTACTGATGGCGAATTACTACAAGGCGTTCGCTTTACTCCTGGCCTTGTGCACACACAAAGCTTGGTAATGCGCTCACGCAGTGGAACAGTGCGCCTGATTGATGCACAACACAGGCTCGACAAGATCAGCGAATTCTCCGCAATCGACTACAGCTGAGGCACTAGAAAGTCACGAACAGTAGCCCTCCTAGCCTGCCTAAAACACGGGTCCAGAGTGCGGCTACTGTCGGGTAATGGAAAGCCACTTCGCCACTATCTGGGAAAACATCGCCGATTCAATCGGAGATTCTCCCGCAATCACTCACGGTACTGTCACTCGCACGTGGAGCGAATATGACGAACGTGCAGCACGAATAGCTGCCGCACTTGTTGATGCAGGCCTCAAGCCCGACAGCAAGGTTGGCCTCTACCTCTACAATTCAAACGAATACTTAGAAGCACAGTTCGCGACCTTCAAGTTTCGTGGTGTCCCTGTCAACGTGAATTACAGGTATCTCGATGAAGAGTTGCTGTACCTGCTTGATAACAGTGATTCAGAAGTTCTCTTTTTTCATTCTTCACT
>JBIILS010000044.1:0-9645 GCA_044232585.1 Ilumatobacteraceae bacterium | reverse complement strand
GTTGTGCCTCGCTCAATTGTGACTTCACGATGTTCTGCCAAAAGTTGACCGGTGACCCGCGCTAGTTCAATTGCAAGTTCGTGGTCGTTCAGTGATTTCCACGAATCGAAAAGTTCGGCGTTGGTCACTGCTCGCCGCGAGACAAGTTCAGAGTGTCACGCACTAAGGACCGAACTTCAACTTCGTCGGCACCGGCTTCTACAAGTTTGCGAATACGCAGTTCTACTCGTTCTGCTTCAATCTCATTGAAGACATCAATTCTTTTTGTTGAAGTAGTTGCGGTAACAGCGATGAGAATGATTGCTGCGATGGCCGTGATCATTCCGAACGTCAGCACCCACCCTTCATTGTTTCCACGAATGGACGACACGATAATTGCGGGTAGTCCTGCCAGGAAGGCACCAAAGCACAATGTTCGAATCAGCCGCAGTGACATGTGATTACCGAGAAAGAGGTTTGTATTTGATGCGGTGAGGCTGATCGGCGGCTGAACCAAGTTCTTTGTGGCGCCATGATTCGTATTCAGAGAAGTTTCCTTCGAACCAGCGCACTTGGCTATCGCCCTCGAACGCAAGAACGTGTGTGGCGATGCGGTCAAGGAACCAGCGATCGTGACTGATGACTACTGCACAACCAGGGAACTGGTCGAGTGCATCTTCCAATGCGCGCAGAGTGTCAACATCAAGGTCGTTTGTTGGTTCGTCTAACAGCAATACGTTTCCGCCGCGCTTCAAAACTTTGGCCAAGTGAACACGGTTGCGCTCACCACCAGAAAGATCGCCAACAAGCTTCTGTTGGTCTGCACCTTTGAAGTTGAAACTTGCCACATACGCACGACCATGAATTTCACGGCCGCCCACTTTCATGTGCTCGACGCCTTCTGTGATTTCTTCATACACAGACTTTGTTGGATCAAGTGAATCGCGATTCTGGTCGACGTAGCTGAGTTGAACAGTGTCGCCGACGGTGACAGTTCCAGAGTCTGGAGCTTCTTGACCTGTGAGCATGCTGAATAACGTTGTCTTACCAGCACCGTTCGGCCCGATGATGCCCACAATGCCGGCAGGGGGCAATGAGAACGACAGGTTCTCAATAAGCAAACGGTCACCAAATCCTTTAGTGAGGTTTTCGACGTTAATGACATTGTCGCCAAGTCGTGGACCAGCAGGGATTGCGATTTCTAATTTGTCTGGTCCGCGTTCTGCGGCCATTGCTTCTGCGTGCAACTTGTCGTATGCGGCAAGACGAGCTTTACCTTTTGCTTGACGAGCTTTTGGTGACATCTTCACCCACTCAAGTTCGCGCTGCAATGTGCGTGTACGTGTGTCGCTGAGTTTTTCTTCGCCTTCAAGACGAGTCTGCTTTTGCTCAAGCCACGAGGTGTAGTTGCCTTCGAAAGGGAATCCACGGCCGCGGTCGAGCTCAAGAATCCAGCTAGCAACGTTGTCGAGGAAGTAACGGTCGTGCGTAATTGCAACAACGGTGCCTGGGTATTCCTTCAAGAAGCGCTCAAGCCAGTCAACGCTCTCTGCGTCAAGGTGGTTCGTCGGTTCGTCAAGAAGAAGTAGATCGGGGCGTGACAGCAATAAACGGCACAAAGCCACGCGACGCTTTTCACCACCAGACAATTTCGACACATCAGCATCGTTCGGAGGGCAACGCAATGCATCCATGGCGATTTCGACGTTGCGGTCAAGGCTCCACGCATCAGCTGCTTCGATTTTTGCTTCAAGGTCTGCCTGCAAGGCGCCCACTTTGTCGTAGTCGGCATCTGGGTCGCCCCACATGGCCATGACTTCGTCGTATTTAGTAAGAAGGTCTCGGATGGGGGCTACGCCGTCCATCACATTGCCGAGCACGTCTTTGGTCATGTCGAGTTGTGGTTCTTGCTCGAGGAGGCCAACGGTGAATCCGGGTGTGAGGCGGGCTTCGCCCGTGTATCCGTCATCTCGGCCGGCCATGATGCGCAACAAACTGGACTTACCACTGCCGTTTGAACCGATAACGCCGATTTTGGCCCCTGGATAGAAAGAAAGGGAGATGTTCTCGAGAATGGTGCGGTCTGGTGGGTAAAACCGAGCCAACTTGTAACAGGTATAGATGAACTCGTGTGCCATGGTTCTATGAGGTTAGTTCGGCGGTGGCTAGTTCCGCCTGTCCACCCCTTTGGGCTGTTACCTTTAAGACTTGTCCACAGATTGGACACCTAGAAAAGGGAAATTTCATGACCGCAGCATCGTTGTTTGATCAATACGCAATCGGAAACTTTTGGCTCCGTTACCTGCATGTCCTTGCCGGAATCACGTGGATTGGTTTGCTTTACTACTTCAACTTCGTTCAGGTGCCAGGCCTCGCTGCGTACGGCGACGAAGGCAAAGCCCGCAACATCACCGTGACCCAAATAGCTACTCGCGCATTGTGGTGGTTCCGTTGGGCGTCAATCGCAACACTTGCGACTGGCCTTCTCATTGTTGGCGTTCTTCCTGACTACATGCAGGATTTCATGAACCATGCAGGTTCAGATCCAGCAAACGCCAAGAATGCTGTTATCTCAGTTGGAATGATCTTGGGAATCTTGATGGCCGCCAATGTGTGGATGATCATTTGGAAGAACCAAAAAGTTGTTATTGCTAACGCAGCCAATGTTCTTGCAGGTGGCGAAGCGAACCCAGATGCCGCAACATGTGGTCGTAAGGCCCTTCTTGCGTCACGTCAGAACATGGTGTTCTCAGTGTCAATGTTGTTCTACATGGTTGGTGCAGCTCACTATTACTCAGAAGCATTTACAGCAACAACAGGTAATGCCTACACATTCATGTTCATTTCGCTTGCAATCATCGCATTGCTTGAATTGAATGCAATCGGAATTTTCGGTGGGATCAAGGCTGGCAACAAGATGCTGTGGCCATACGAGAGCCACAAAAACGCAATCATCTCATCGGTGGTCTTGTGGGTTGTCTTCTTCGCTCTTTCCGTAGTGTTCATGGGCTAACAACTTCGACATGTAAAAGGGCCGCCCCAATGGGGCGGCCCTTTTGCGTTTCTAGAAACTTTGTGTCTATTCGACGGTCAGTGATGCTCTCATATTGCCGTGACCAGGCACATCACAAATGATTGTGTACGTACCAGCATCCAAGGTGACAGGACCAGAGTCGACGTCACCTTTTTTGGCAACAACCAATTTGAAATTCGGAACCTTGATGTCGTCTTTGGCAAGAATGAGGGTGTGACGGATTGAGTCATCATTTTTGTAGCCGAACATAATTGACCCGGCAGTGACTGGACCGTACGACTCGGCGTCAAAACGAAGACCAGAAACAGCGGTGACTACAAAGGCATCAGCGGGCAGAGTTTCTGCTGGGGCCGAGGTTCCGCCTCCGCCGCACGCTGCCAAAAGTGCCAGAGAGGCCGAGAAGGAAAGAAGACGTTTCATGAATGGCAATTTACTAGTGAATTGATGCAATAGGTGGGCTCGGAGCGATCTGGGGAAGTACCATTTGTCACGCGGACAATGGCGTCCGTGGTGTCAGTTGAACTGGCACCCAAGCGCCCGGTAGGGCAGTGATCGAGGCGACAATGGCAGACATAGCTGACCGTACGCAAGACTTTGGTGCGAACTCATGGCTCGTAGAGGAGATGTACGAGCGATATCGCGCAGATCAGAATTCCGTGAGCGAGGCATGGCGCGAGTTCTTTAGCGACTACCGCAGTGCTGCCACCTTGACGGCTGCCCCTTTGACGGCCGCAGCGCCTGCGTCGCCTTCGTCGCCTGTTTCTTCAGCCGCACCGACTCCTGCAGCAACTCCGTCGCCTCTCGCAAGCTCGAACGGCTCCGTAGTTCCTCAGCCGTCGGCGCCTGTTGCCCCGGTGTCTGTGCCGGAGGGTTCCACTCTGGAGCCATTGCGTGGTGTTGGTGCAGCCATTGTCACCAACATGGAAAAGAGCCTGTCGGTTCCTACCGCTACCAGTTTCCGCAATGTGCCAGCACGTCTTTTGGAAGTGAATCGTAAAGTCATCAATGATTACCGCTCGCTGCACGGTCTCTCAAAGGTTTCGTTCACGCACATTATCGCCCATGCAATTGTGCGAGCTATTTCAGATGCTGTTCCGAACATGCGCAACGCCTACGCAGTTGCTGCCGATGGGAAGCCACAACTTGTTCGCAACCCACATGTCAACGTTGGGCTTGCAGTTGATGTTGACAAGGGCGATGGCACGCGTGCGCTTGTTGTTCCGGTGTTGATGAATGCGGACACGCTTAGTTTTGCCGGTTTCCTTGTTGCATATGACGACATTGTTCGCAAAGTAAAGGCAAACAAACTCACAATTGCTGACTTCCAAGGTGCAAACGTTTCGATCACAAACCCAGGCACCATCGGTACTGTTCAGTCAGTTCCTCGTTTGATGCCTGGCCAGGGTGTCATTGTCGGCGTGGGTTCTATTGATTACCCGGCCGAATTCCAAGGCAGTGACCCTGCAAACTTGAATGCTCTCGGTGTGTCGAAGGTTGTAACAGTCACAAGTACGTATGACCACCGCATTATTCAAGGCGCTGAAAGTGGACTGTTCTTGAAGCGAGTCCATGAATTGTTGTTGGGTAGTCACGGCTTCTACAACGACATCTTCCGCAGTCTTGATATTCCGTACCAGCCAGTTGAGTGGTCGTCTGACGCATCGCCAATGAATCGCGAAGAAACAATGATGGAAAAGCAGATGCAGGTCAGCACCCTTGTACGCGTTCATCGTGTGCGCGGTCACCTCATCGCTGACATCGATCCGTTGCATTGGAAGGCGCCACGTTTGCCTCGCGAACTAGACCTTGCAACGTACGGACTCACCATCTGGGACCTCGAACGTGAATTCCTCACTGGCGGAGTCGCTGGCAGTCACAAGATGACTCTCGATGAATTGCTCGGAGTCCTGCGCGATGCGTATTGCCGCACCATTGGTATTGAGTACATGCATATTCAAAACACTGATGAACAGCGTTGGATCCAGTCAAAAGTAGAAGGCGCAACCTTTACGCCAAGGCTTGATGAAAAATTGCGTATTCTCGAACGCTTGAACGCTGCTGAAGCCTTCGAAAAGTTCCTCGCGACAAAATATGTCGGCACTAAGCGATTCGGTCTTGAAGGATCTGAATCAATGATTCCGATCATCGATGAGATCATCTCTGCTGCTGCTGACCAGAACCTCGACGGCGTTGTCATTGGTATGCCGCATCGTGGGCGCCTGAATGTACTTGCAAATGTGATGGGTAAGAACTACGAGCAGATCTTCAAGGAATTTGAAGGCCACATCAGTACTGACTCAGTGCAGGGAAGTGGTGACGTGAAGTATCACCTTGGAGCTCAAGGTACGTACACCTCTGCTGCTGGAAACAAGATTGACATTGAATTGGCCGCAAACCCAAGCCATTTGGAAACCGTAAATGGTGTTGTTCTCGGAATGGTTCGTGCGAAACAAGACAAGATCGAACCCCCATTCGCATTTAGTGTTCTGCCACTTCTGATGCACGGAGACGCAGCGTTTGCTGGTCAAGGAATTGTTGCTGAAGGTCTCGCCATGAGTGATATCTCCGGCTATCGCGTGGGTGGCACCATTCACTTGGTTGTCAACAACCAAATCGGATACACCACTGCACCGAAGTATGCGCGTTCATCGCTATATGCAACAGATGTTGCAAAGACAGTTCAGGCGCCAATTTTCCACGTGAACGGCGACGACCCAGAAGCATGTGCCCGCGTTGCGCGCCTTGCGTTCGAATATCGCCAACGCTTTCACAAGGATGTCGTTATTGACATGCTCTGCTACCGCTTGCATGGACACAACGAAGGCGATGATCCGAGCTACACGCAGCCATTGATGTACAAGGCCATTGCTGAAAAGCGCAGTGTTCGCAAGATGTATGTCGAACAGTTGGTCAAGCGTGGCGACATCAGCCTTGAAGTTGCAGAGCAGGTATTGCAGGATTACCAGAGCAAGTTGCAGATCGCACTTGACGACACTCGGTCACATGCGCCTGAAAAGGTGAAGGCTGCAAAGCCGCCAGAGCCAGTTGGTGTATTGCCTCACGTGAATACTGCAATCGACAAGGCAACATTTGATCGAATCTTTAGTCAGCTGACCAATTACCCAGCCGACTTCACACCTCATCCGAAACTTGTTCGTCAGTTTGCTGCACGCGAAGCTGCTTATGAAAAAGATGGTGACTTCGAGTGGGCAATAGGTGAAGCTCTTGCCATTGGTTCATTGCTGTTGGAAGGTTTTGACGTTCGCTTAATGGGCGAGGATTCTCGTCGTGGAACATTCGCACATCGCCATGCAGCATTGGTTGACTACGAGAATGAAACAGACTTCATCCCGTTGCAGCAGTTGCCGGGTGCAACAGGCAAGTTCTGGGTGTACGACTCACTTTTGTCTGAGTATGCAGCACTTGGTTTCGAATACGGCTATGCGCACACGAACCGCAACACTCTCACCATGTGGGAAGCACAGTTTGGTGACTTCATAAATGGTGCACAGATTGTGCTCGACCAGTACTTGGTGGCAGCTGAAGATAAATGGAAGCAACAAAACGGCTTGGTGCTGTTGTTGCCTCATGGTTTTGAAGGTCAAGGCCCAGAGCATTCCAGTGCACGCGTAGAGCGGTTCTTGCAATCATGTGCGGAAGACAACATTCAAGTTGTCAACGCAACAACTGCTGCTCAGTTCTTCCACGTTCTGCGTCGTCAATTGCATCGTGATATTCGTAAGCCGCTGGTTATCTTCACACCGAAGCAGCCTCTGCGTATGAAAGAAAGTCGCTCACGTCTTGAGGATGTGACCTCTGGTTCATTCCAAGAAGTATTGGATGATCCATTTGTTACTGACAAAGCATCGGTGAAACGCATTATTCTGTGCAGCGGAAAAGTGGCATGGGATGCCATGTCAGAACGCGATAAGCGCAACGCTCCTGTGGCTGTTGTTCGAGTTGAGCAGTTGTATCCATTCCCCATTGATCAGATCAATGAAGCAATTGCCTCGTATCCGAATGCAAAAGAGATTGTCTGGCTTCAAGAAGAACCAGAAAACATGGGTGCATGGCAATTCGTTGAGCACCTCATCTGGCGTGTGAAAGAACGCGGATACGACTTGCGACATACGTCGCGGGTTGCTTCAGGAAGCCCTGCAACAGGTTCAAAGGCCATTCACGACCAAGAACATGGCGACCTCATGGACGAAACGTTTTCGGGTTTCTAAAACTGAAGACCCAAGTGGTCTGAAAGTTCACGAAGAGCAATAGTTGGGTCTCCAACTTTGATGGTGCGCATACCCATTGCTGCTGCTGGTTTTAAGTTCACACCTAAGTCATCGAGAAATACGCATTCATCGGGCGAGACGCCGACAAGTTCACACGCAATCTCATAAAAACGCGGTTCTGGTTTTCTGCAACCAACTTTGCTGCTTTCTACAACATGATCAAACTTCTTCATGATTGCCGCTACTTCAATTTGGCGCGGTGACGGGTCGGGCGTAGTCGACACCACGTTGTTAGTCAGACACGCTGTGCGATACCCAGAGGCGATAACGAGGTCAAGGGCAGCCACCATGGCGGGGCGCACTTCGCCAGACAGCAGAGCCAGCACATCGGCTCCCGGAATCCGGTGGCCAAGAGCCTCGCTTTCTGAGGCAAAAAGGGCGTCGAACTCAAGAGGCGTGATGTCGTTGCGCTCGAGAAGAGCCCAGGCGTTTCCATCCGGATTGGTGGAGTTCACCCTCCGAATGTGATCTAACGGCAGTCCAGATGCCGTTTCGTAGCGATTAAAGGCCTCAAATGGGCTGGAAAGGATGACCCCGCCAAAATCCCAGAGAACAGCACGAATTTCCTTATGTATCACGGGCCACAGGCTAGACGGATTGCCCATCAGATGGAGGGTTCGGGTGCTTGACTGAATGGGTGACAAAACACATCATCGTCGACGGATCGAACATTGCAACAGAGGGGCGATCAGTTCCCAGCCTCGCCCAGCTCCACGAAGCCGTCATGGCCTTGATGGATGAATTCAAAAACGCCAAGGTCTCAGTCGTTGTTGATGCAACTTTTGGGCATCGCATCGCCAAAAAAGAATCTGCAGAGTTCGAAAAGGCAATTGCCAATAATGAACTTGTCGCTCCGCCTGCTGGTGCAGTTGGCCGAGGCGATGCATTTGTGTTGGCAATCGCAGACAAAGTGAACGCATCAATCTTGTCGAATGACAGCTATCAAGAATTCCACGGCAAGTACAAGTGGTTGTTTGACGAAGGCCGCCTCATTGGTGGAAAGCCCGTGCCACTTGTTGGCTGGGTGTTTGTCGAGCGACTTCCGGTGCGTGGGGCTACAAGTCGTCGTTCTGTGAAAACAGGAAAAGTTGTTAAGAAAGAATCTCCGACTGCAAGTCCGGAAGCAAGCAAGCCAATGCCGGTTCCAAAAGCTCCACCTCCGAGCGCCAAGGCGAAAATGGCTAATGAACTTATGCCGTATTTGCAGTTTGTAGAGAAGCACCCAGTCGGCTCAAAAGTAAAAGCCGTGGTTCAGTCGTATGCGGCAAACGGCATCACGGCACTCATTGGTGACATCTCTGGGTATGTGCCTCTTCGTAATATGGCAAACCCGCAACCACGTAGCGCACGAGACATCTTTACTCTGGGTGATTCAGTGACATTGACTGTTGTCGGTTACACCCCGGCGCGACGCAGTGTTGATCTTGCTGTACCTGGAGTAGTTGATACTGCAGCGAAGCCGTCGGGCAAACAGCCTGTCGCCAAGAAGGCCGCAGTTGTGAAGAAGTCTGCACCTGTCAAGAAGGCTGCACCTGTGAAAAAAGCTGTTGCTGCGAAAGCGCCCGTGAAAAAGGTTGTTGCTGCAAAAGCACCTGCGAAAAAAGTTGTCGCAGTGAAAAAGCCAGCCCCAGCAAAAGCACCTGTGAAAAAAGCAGTTGCCAAAAAGGCACCAGCAAAAAAGCGCTAACTGCACCCCAGTTGGTCAATGTAGGGACATTCCTACTACCGTCAAGACGTGGTCATTGTTACTTGGAACGTCAATTCGCTGAAGGCTCGTTTGCCTCGTGTACAGGAATGGTTAGAAGCAAACACCCCTGAAGTTGTGTGTTTACAAGAGACCAAATTGGCGCAAGACAAGTTCCCCACAGAAGCCATTGCTGAACTGGGTTATGAAAGTGCCCACTTTGGTCAAGGTCAGTGGAACGGCGTTGCCATTTTGTCTCGCGTTGGTCTTGACAGTGTCGTTGCCAACTTTGCCGATGGTGTTGAACCTGACCACGAAGCCAGAATCATTTCTGCAACATGCGGGGGAGTGCGAGTGAGTTCTGTGTATGTGCCTAACGGCCGTGAACTCGACAATGATCACTACCAATACAAACTGTCGTGGATGGCGCGTTTGCGTCAACACCTTGACGCGTCGTGTTCGCCAGCCGATGACGTTGTGGTCGCGGGAGATTTCAATATCGCTCCTGAAGATCGCGATGTATACGACATGACAGCGTTTGAAGGCGCCACTCATGTCAGTCAGCCAGAGCGCGATGCGCTGGCTCATGTCAATGCGTTCGGTATGGAAGATACATATCGCAGATTCCATGACGAAGCTGGCTTGTACTCGTGGTGGGA
>JBIILS010000135.1:0-2909 GCA_044232585.1 Ilumatobacteraceae bacterium | reverse complement strand
CCCCATGGGTTGCCTTGGTTTTCCATAGCGCGGTATGCGTTTCCAAGTTCTGCAGGGAAGTTACTTTCCATGAGTGACAAGTAACGACGCATGTCGAGAATCTTGTCGAGGATTTCAATATTGACTGGGCAGATCTCATCACATGCGCGACATGTTGTGCATGCCCACACTTCTTCTGATGTGATGCGCTCGAACAATGAGTTGGCACCAATCTTGATTTCAGAGTCAATGGAAAGCGGCGGTGTAACTGAACCATGAGCTGCGGTGGCTGCCATGACTTCGCCGGTCTTCAAAACGATTTCACGTGGGTCAAGTGGCTTACCTGTTGCATGTGCAGGGCACACGCTGGTGCAACGACCGCACATGGTGCATGAGTCGGTGTCAAGAAGTTGCTTCCATGTGAAGTCTTCAACAACGGAGGCACCAAATGTCTCAAGAGAAGTCTCTGTGAGGTTTGGCATTGCGCGCATTGCGCCCTTCGGACGATCACGATCTTTGAGGTACATGTTCAGCGGTGACGTGAAGATGTGGCGCAACATTGTGAGCGGCAGCAACGCAAGGAAGGCGACGAATGAAAGGGCATGCAATATCCACATTGATAGGTGCCAGTTTTCGAGTGTTTGTAATGCTGCGCCGTCTACAAGTTGCGACAATGGGTACCCAATAAATGACCACGCCTCAAAGGACATGTCCTTGCCTTCAGCAGTGCTGACGGCGATACGGAACATTTCTGCACCAAAGCCAGTTAAGCCAATGATCAACATGCAACCAAGAATGATGCCGTGCTCGGCCTTTGTCTTGATGCGGATGCGGTATGGACGTTGTACGTAACGGCGAACAATTGCCCATACGACACCAATAGTGAAAATCAGACCAGCAAAGTCGCCCACCAAGACATAGCCCTGGTACACGCCACCATGGAGGAACTTCAGTGATTCTGGCAATTGGTGATCAACCTCAAGAACTGTGGTGACACCCAAAAGAATAAGGAAACCGAAATACATCATGGAGTGCATCAGGCCTGCTGCACTGTCGCGCAACAACGTGCGCATGTAAACACCTGCGCGGTAATCAGCAAGACGTCGCTTTGCATTTTTCGGAGTAGTGCGACGGCGGTCTGGCGCGCCACGTTCCCAGTTGCGCATGCGATCAGCAAACTTGAATGAGCCCCAAATGATCATTGCTGGAATGATTGTGTAGAACGCAGCTTGTATTGGTCCGGGGATTCCGTCGAAAACTTTGCGCGACATTTCGGAAGTTCCGTGCCAATGCGTGAACTGCGGGACGATGCCCGAGAACAAAGCGAAAGTACCGACGCCAAGGCCGATGGCAATGGAGATTTGGTGCGGGTGAAGACGCTTAGGCGTCTTCTCGGTGGGGGAGGCAGCGTTGGTGCTCATACGAGTTATAACGCTAGTGGGCAAAGGCCCGCAGAGCCCGATTCGTCGGGAAAATTACCCGATCAGAATGAGTATCAGCCGTAATGTGCGCGGTCGAGTTCACGAACGCGCGTGGCAAGGGCCTTGAGCAACTTGCGTGAGATGGCTGGGATGTTGTCGATTGCGCCTTTGAGAGCACGCTCTGAGATAACAAGCAACGTGACATCGGAATCGGCGATCACTGCAGCTGTTCGAGGACCATTGTCAAGAAGTGACAATTCACCAACAACGGCTCCGGCCTTTGCAGTACCAATCTTCTTGCCGTTGCGCTTGATGGTGGCAGAACCTTCGAGAATGACATATGCCTCACGACCGGTTTGGCCCTGATCCATGATGATGGTTCCTGCTTTGAGTACACGCTCGGTGGAGTTCTTTACTACGAGTCCGATTTCTTTTGCGGAACACTCAGAAAAAAGTGAGATGTTGCGGAGGTGGTCGACGTTGGATTTAGTACTTGCCATGTACACAAGTGTACTTCTATTGAAAGTACCTGTTTACCAGTGGAGCTATTTTGGTTTTGCCTGGTTCGCCACAGCATCCGTTGCTGCTTTGATTTTCTCGGCATCTCCGAGGTAGGTGACTTCATTCACGGCAAGAGTGTCTGACAATTTGTAGAGCCGGGGAACCCCAGTAGGGATGTTCAATTCGGCAATGTTTTCTGAAGAAATGTTCTCAAGCGCCATGACCAAGGCACGCAATGAATTGCCGTGAGCCGCGACTAATACGTTCATGCCTGCGCGTAATTGGGGTACAACGGTGGCGTGAAAATGTGGCACGACTCGGTCGACTACATCTTTCAAGCATTCTGTGGCTGGCAGATCTGCAGGGTTCACAAGGCGATACCGAGGATCATTTGCAGGGTGCTCGGGACTGGAAGCATCAACAGGAGGCGGCGGTACGTCGTAGCTTCGGCGCCACACCTTGGTCTGTTCTTCGCCATGTTGCGCGGTGGTCGCGGCTTTGTCGAGGCCCTGTAATGCCCCGTAGTGGCGCTCGTTCCATTTCCAATGGCGTTCCACTGGCAACCACACCTGGCCCATGCCAGACAGTGCCAAATGGCAGGTCATCACGGCGCGCGTCAATAAAGAGGTATGAGCAACATCAAAAACTAGGCCAGCAGCTGCCATGGTGGGGCCGGCTTCGGCGGCTTCCCGTTCGCCCAGGGGTGAAAGGGGCACGTCGTGCCAGCCAGTAAAGAGGTTCAGTTCATTCCAGGTACTTTGACCATGGCGGAGGAGGACGAGATTGCCGAGCACATCCTCATCGTAGGTCTGAGGCCATGCTGCAGGGGAAATCTGAAGGGAATCTGCGGCTATTCATCACTGTGACAAATGTTGAGTCGCCTCGTATCAACTTTTCTATATCAAAGGTTGGTATCTCTAGTTAGTCCCCTTATTGTGATGTCACCCCACCCGTATCCGACGTCTCGTCGGAACCAAGTACAGGAGACATAACCCCATGGCAAAAGCA
>JBIILS010000134.1:0-2945 GCA_044232585.1 Ilumatobacteraceae bacterium | reverse complement strand
TGAGCTTTGGTCCGAGAACATGTGACACGAACTTCACAAGACGAGCTTGGTTGTTCACCAACACCATCTTGCCAACTGAACCTTCAGGTCCTGGAAGTTTTCCGGCCTTGGCAGATGCTGCTGTGCGTTGAGAGTTCATAGATGCAATGCGGTAGTTCATAACGATGTCAGCAAGTTGCACACGAATGAGCGGGTCTTTGTCGAGTCCGTAATGCTTCACCATTGCAATCACGCGAGTGAGTAAGTTGTTATCGCCAGAGTTGCCGCTTCCGATTGCTGCACGCTCGTTCATGAGAGTTGTGAGAGCTACGTTCCAGCCGTTATTGATGTCACCAAGACGGTGGTCATCACGAACGCGAACTTCGTTGAAGAAGACTTCGTTGAAGCTTGCGCCACCTGTCATCTGCTTGAGTGGACGAATGTCAACGCCAGGGGCTTTCATGTCGACAATGAAGCCGGTGAGGCCTTTGTGCTTTGGCAAATCCCAGTCGGTACGGCAGATAACTTCACCAATGTCTGAATAATGTGCGCCTGATGTCCACACTTTCTGACCAGTAAGGATCCACTCGTCACCGTCTTTGACTGCTTTCATGGTGAGTGATGCAAGGTCGGAACCTGCACCTGGCTCTGAAAACAATTGGCAACCAATGATTTCTGCGCTCCACATTTGCTTGACGTACAAGTCAAGAGCTGCTGGAGTTGCATGCGCAAGGATTGTCGGAGCAACCATGCCAAGACCGATAGTGAAGCAGCTTTGGTCAGCAACACGGAATTGCACTTCGAGTTGGTTGTACAAACGATCGTATGCAGCTGGGAGTTCACGGCCACCAAACTTCTTTGGTCCAGTGATCCATCCGAAGCCAGCTTTGAATTTCTTGTTACGCCAAACTTTCGCTTCTTCAGCGTTAGCGGCTTCTTGTTCACGATCTTTTTCGCGATAGAAGGTGTCTGCGCCTTCGCCCCATACAAATGCTTTTTCAGCCACACGGCGTTCTGCGTTTGCTTCAAGAAATGCGAGTGCTTCTTTTTCAAATTCTGCGATGGTGATGTCGGCCATGGTGTGTTTGCCCCTTAGTCGGACCCGATTAGGTCGGTTTCTTATTTCTACCGTATCGGGCAGTCGATTGATGGGCGAAGCCAGGTGAAAATTGACTAGCGTGGAGGTTTATGGGACAGCTTGTGGCAGTAGAACAAAAGGCTGGTGGCGCGTCCACCATTGTGCGGTTTGAGACCAATCGCTCTCTCACAGGCATGGGTCATGAGCGCTTTACTAGCGCCGCCGAAGCAAAGGGCCCTCGTCCAGCTGCGGTTATCGCCCGTCGTTTCTTTGAAGCCGGCCATGTGTCATGGGTCCACGTGTATGGCAATTGCATCACCGCGTCGCTTGAGGCAGGTGCATCACAGGCAGGCCTCAACGAAATAGTTCGTGATCTGTATCAGTACTGGAAGCCAGGCATGGTGCCTCCAACACTTGAAGAACTTCTTGCGTCAATGCCAGCTGAGGTAGCTCCGGCTGCGTCGTCTAGTGGCGATTCCGCTGCACCAGCTGGTGAAGACCCTCGCATTCCGCCGCACTTGTTCGAGCGCAGCCGTAACGCCCGCGCCCGTCTCGCGGCCAAGTAGGCCGGCTCAGGGGAGCCCCCTGAAACCATCGAACATATGTTCGCTACGCTGGCCCCATGGGACGCGTCGCTTTTGAAGAACTTGCAGGCATGCGCATTGCAGGCGTGGAAACAGGTGTGCAATTTGCTGAACGCATGCATGCCCATGTCGCTAGCGGGTTTGGCCCTATTGCAGTTACTTCGTCGCTAGCACCGTTATTACCGGCAGCAGGTCTCGAGCGCGGCTACATATATGGCTGCACTGGTGATGCCGCTACGTCGTTGTTGTTCGGTCTTGTTGCTGCGGCCACTACTGCAGGTTCGTGGTTTGCCATGGTCAACATGCCTACTGCTGGTCTGATGTCTGCATATGAACATGGCGTGGCGCTGCATCGCACCTTGTGTGTAACCGGAGACAACACATCGTCTGTCATGTCGCCAGTAGTTGGTGCATTGGTTGATGGCGTTGATCTTGTTGCAGTGTCATCGCCCGTGTGTTCACAGTCTGAAGCGCGACGCATTGCTACGCGCGTGAAAGCACAAGGCGCTGTGTTGTTCGTGTTGGGAAAGCCTGGTGGGTTCTCTCTTGATGCATCGTTTAGTGCACGCACTGTTGATTGGCAGTTTGATACTCATGCCCGGTCACGCACGGTGGAAGTCTCTGCATCGGGCCGTCGTGTGTATGCGCACCGTTCATGCACAGTGCAGTTGCCAGGTATCTCATGAGTCGTTCTATTGCTGTGGTATTTCCGCATTGGATGCAAGAACATGGCCACTTAGGTGAAGAACATGCGTTTCGCACCTTTGAACATGTGGTGCGTGCGGTCACCGCGCTGTCGCCACTTGTTGAAGTGCAAGATATTGGCACCATTGTGTTGTCGGCGCGTGGCCCATCGCGTTACTTCGGTGGTGATAACGCGGTTGCGCAAAAACTGCATCAGATCTGTCTTGACACCAACATGGGTTCGGCTTTTGGGGTGGGCATTGCTGATTCCCGTTTTGCAGCGCTTGCTGCGGCCCATTTAGCGGTGTCGCGTCAACACCCGTGCGTTATTGATACTGCTATTGCTGCTGAGTTCATTGCAGCATTGCCGGTGGCGTCATTGTCTCGGGTAGGTGACATTACCGCTGACACTGTTGACCTGTTTCAGCGCTTAGGTCTTGGTACGTGTGGTGCGTTGCTGACTGTGGGTGAAGCTGCTCTTATTGATCGTTTCGGCGTTGAAGGTAAACGTGTGTATCTGTTGGTGTCGGGTGACGAAGTGCAGCATCTTGCGCCCGGTGCGCCGCCATCAGACTTTGCGTGCAGTGTTGAATTCGAATCACCGCTAGCCAATGCGGCAC
>JBIILS010000043.1:0-9820 GCA_044232585.1 Ilumatobacteraceae bacterium | reverse complement strand
GTCTTGCCCTTTTCGACCATGTTGGCCACCAACACGACATCGGGCAAGGCCGCTGCAATCTCGTCAAGTTCAGACAGTGATTGTGGCGCCTCAACGAATACGGCGTCGACACCAAGGTCGCGGGCCATACGCCCACGTTCCAATGCATCTTTGAGTCCGTTAACTGCACGAGCATCAGTTCGGGCCGTAAGAAAAATGTCAGAACGAGTTTTCATCACGGTTGTCAGTTTCGCCAACCACTCTTCAGCAGGAACAACTTGCTTTCCGTCCATGTGGCCGCACTTCTTTGGCCACACTTGATCTTCAAGGAACATTCCGCTCGCGCCAGCAGATTCCCATAGCTCGGTAGTGACTTGCACATCTCGCATATCGCCGTAGCCCGTATCCGCGTCGACAACGACACTTAATTCAGGAACAGCAGCACATACACGCCGTGCGACGTCTGCCATATTTGACTGATTAACAATGCCAATATCCGGTTCGCCCAATAGTGTTCCGGCAACGGCAAAACCCGAGACAAAAACCGTATGAAAACCGGCACCTCGCGCGAGAAGCGCAGATAGCGGATCCCACACGCCTGGCATCAATACTGATTCGCCGCCAGCAAGGCGTGAACGCAATGATGCAGCGTGAGTCACTTCGCGCCGAGTGTGTCTATGGCGTGTTGCTTCAATCGCTTGTAATCGACTTTGCCATTTGGTGCGCGCCCAATGGTTGATACAACAACCACATTACGAGGAGCCTTGTACGCCGCGAGTCGAGCCTTCACGTGGGCTGACAAAACATCGAGGGTTGGAGTTTCGCCAGGTTCGGCTTCTACAACTACACAAATGGTTTCACCGAAGCGTGTGTCTGGAATACCCACCGCTACTGCATCACGAACTGACGAGTGGGTCTTCACCATCTCTTCTACTTCTTCTGGAAAGACTTTCTCTCCGCCAGTATTGATGCATACAGAACCACGTCCAAGGAGATGCAGAGTGCCGTCTTCATTGACTTCTGCCCAGTCACCAGGCACAGTCCAACGTCGTCCTTCAAAGGTGCGGAATGTTTGAGCAGTTTTGACTTCATCTTTGTAATAACCAACCGGAATAGCCCCACCAACGGCAACTAAACCGCTCTCACCAGAGCCTGGCTGAACTCGTTTTCCATCTTCTGTGAAGACAACGCAGTTTGGACCAAGTGCGAACTGCGCGGTTTTTGGTGCAGCACCTTTAGCTGCAACCGACATTCCCATACCGACTGCTTCAGATGAACCAAAACTGTCAGTGATGAGCATTTGTGGAATGTGTTCAAGAAGAGCGTTCTTGTTCTCTTGGCTCCACATGACACCAGATGATCCCATCTGCACAACACTTGAAAGATTCCAACGTGTTGGGTTTGCATCAAGTGACTCAAGCATTGGACCAGCAAACGCCTGACCAACGATGACGATTGAATTGACAGCTCGATCTTGCACTGTTTGCCACAACAACGCCGGGTCAAAGTTACGATTCGGCATCGTGACAATGCACCCACCCATTGCGAGTGTGATGAAAGAAGAAAACTGGCCGGTGCCGTGCATCAATGGGCATGCAACAAGAGCCCGCAGACCAACACCACCTGGCTGAACCCGCGCGATTACCTCTTCAAGTGAATCTGCTGGAGCCACACCCGTAATGGCGTTGCCGCCTCGGCCAAGAACTTGCAGTAGATCTTCTTGACGCCACATGACGCCTTTCGGCATGCCTGTAGTTCCACCTGTATACAAAAAGAGCATGTCATCATCCGACAACGGAGTCGGTGGAACAATGTCTGCAACAGTTTTTGACACCACTGTGTTGTAATCAACTGCCCACGATGGCAACGCTGTTCCCGATTCATCCGGGACCATGTACCAACGCTTGACCTTTGGTAAAGCGGGTCGAACCTGTGCACACAGATCTGCAAAGACCGCATGGAACACAACTGCTTCTGCATCAGAGTTATCAAACAGATATGTGATCTCTTCAGGGCCATACCGATAGTTCGTGTTTACCGGAACAAAACCCGCCAGGAATGAAGCGAATGTTGACTCAAGGTATTCAGGACAGTTGTATAAATAATGAGCAACCTTTGCTTGGCTTCCCATTCCGGCTTCCAACATGTCAGCAGCCAATGCGTTAGACCGTTGATGAAAATCGCCCCACGAATACACAACGTCGCCGAACATCTGTGCTGGACGAGCTGGGTCTGCTTTCGCAATCCCTTTCCACATCACGCCGTAATTCCAAGTAACCATCTCACTACCCCCCAAGGTTTGATTTGCTTCACAGAACCGTAGCAAGTCCCCTAGGTCTGCCCATGAGCGGGTTATTGCGCCTACGATTCTGGCGTGCGGACATTAACCAAGAAGGAAATTGAGACCCTCTTGGAAACATACGACCATGACCCCGCAGGCAGCCTGCGCACTGCAATTGGTTCGCTTCTCGAAGTTGAATGCCCCACGTGGGAGTCAATGACGTCTCTATTACCAGCTAGTTACACCGCTACCGGATCGCTCGCACGTCGCGAAACCACAGCTATGGACGACCTTGTTAAACAGTTAGTTGAACACCGCGGTCTATAGAAGCGACAGAGCTCCGTTTTCAAGACCTTGAATGATGTGCCGAGTCGCCATTACTTCAAACATCTTGTCTCCGCGTTCTGTGCGCCCAACAATCTGTGAAGCAATGACAGCCATTACTAGACCTGAAATGGCTTCTCTGCGGTAATGGTCTTTAATCCATTCATGATCAACAGCGTGACCGAACGATTCGATACCAGCGATATACAAATCAACAAGTTCCCACTCGTGTGCACGTCTGTCATCTGGCAATAGTCCTGCCCCAATGAAATAGGCAAGGTCGCCGACGCCGTTTCCGTGGCCAGGGGTTTGCCAATCCACTACAGCGCACGGCACGCCATCAGCGGTGGTAGCAAACATCAAGTTGTCGAGTCGGTAGTCGCCATGCGTGACGGTGAACGGTTCGTCTTTTGCAGCTACGTACGCAGGAATCAAACTCTCAAGTTGATTCACAAAGTCAAGTCCGTCCTGGCCGGTCTCAGCCAAAATAGCGTCGTTGTATATTCCCAAGAATCCGGGTTTAAACAATGAATAGAGTCCGTGCAATCGAGCCCCGTCTTCTGCATCGCGTCGCTGTAACCAGTCAATGTTGAAAAGGGTTGGGTCGTTCCAGCGTGGGCCGTGCAAACGACTGAGTTCCGTCACTGCAAGACGAGCCTCTTCAATTGTGCAGCCCCTAATTTGATCGCCTTGCTCAGATGGAGACATGTCTTCGAGAACAATTGCGATATCGCCGCCGGCTTCATTCCAATCCGCGAAGAAGCAATGCGGTGTCCGTACGTCAAGCGATGACGCCACCTCGTTGTAGAACTTCACCTCCCGCTCGTAGTTACGAAGACCGATACCTGTTGCTCGACTTGTCGGATCTGGAGAAGCCATCTTCACAACAACCGATGAAGGAACAGACGAATCGTCTGAGGTCAGTGCGAAGCGCAAGTTCATACCTACTTGCCCCTCGCCGATACGTTTCGGAGGGCTTGCAGAGATATCTGCCCCGAACACCTCCCGCCAAAATTCAGAATCAATGCTGTCTTCGGTGTATTCCCTGTGCCCCACGACACCTACCGTAGTCGCTATATCTGGCGCCGATAGTGTTGCAATCGCATGGTGCGCAAACTGCTATCCCCCCGTTGGATCCTTATTCATGTCGGCGTTGTGTCACTTGTTTTCCTCATGCTTAATCTTGGTTTTTGGCAATTAAACCGTCTCGACAAAAAACGTGAATTCAATTCAGTTCTCAGTGCACATTCCTCAACACCAGTTCAAACACTTGATTCAGCAGTGCCAGACAAATGGGACCAAGCAGAAAGTGAGTGGAAGAGGGTCAGTGTTACCGGTTCATACGACTTTTCGAAGGCCGTCACTGTCATCAATCGTTCCCAGGATGGTACTGCTGGCTACAACTCCGTAGTGCCGTTCACTTCACTGAACAACAGAACCATCCTTGTCAACAGAGGGTTTGTTCCACTTGTTATGGAACCTCCGGTAGCACCAAGTGATGAAATAGAAATCGTTGGATACCTGCGCGCTTCACAGGCTCGGTCGGCACTCGGCCCTATCGACTCTAAAGAACCCGGCAATACAGAGTTTCAACGTCTTGATATTCCGCTCATTTCAGCTCACGTTGGTAAAACCATCGAACCAATGTTCCTGCAACTGATTGCGGAATCACCCGCTAAAGCATCGCAGTGGCCAGCCAAAGTGGCACTTCCGCCTCTCGACGAAGGCACTCACATGTCGTACGCGCTTCAATGGTTCTTCTTCTGTTTAGTGGCGCTCACCGCGTGGGTAGTTGTTGTGAGACGAAAAATCTCACAAGTTAATGCTTTAACTCAAGAGCAAACATCCGCCTGAACTGTTCCACAACGTCTGGGCTCTTGTGCGCTGGGCTCAAAGTTCGGTACACGGTGTCAACATTGACTGCTAGTCGCCCAAATTCTCCCCATTTTTCAAAACCATTTAATGCAATGTCACGCGCTGCATCCCATGCATCCATCCCACCGTTGTAACGCTCGGTTGCTTCGCTCTGAACAAACGAGAGATAGTCACGAATCGCTGTAACTCCGGCCTTGTCAGTCAACGGGCCATGACCCGGAACAATGTGGTCAACGTCTGATGCACAGATGAGATCACACGCAGCGATCCAATTATCTAGAGGCCCCACCCACACCACTGGGGTACCGCCAATAAACAAGATGTCGCCGGTGTAAACAGTCTTTGCATCTGGGACAAACACCAATGTGTCGCCTTGTGTATGAGCAGGTCCAACCTCAACCAATTCGATTGTGCGGCCGCCAACTTCGCAGCTGTATTTGCCGGAAAAGGTAGTGGTAGGCAGCACGGGAGTGATGCCCTCAAAATCAAACTCACCAAAGAAATGTCGGAACAGATCTCCGATTTCACCTGGTGCACTATTCAGCGCGGCCAACATGGCGGGTGGAACTTCTGACATCTCATGAGCTGTTGCTTGCGAAGCAATGATGTTTGCTCCGGCAATTAACTCATTTCCGTAGCAGTGGTCACCGTTCGCATGTGTATTCACCACTGTTGTTATTGGCGCGCCGTGCGTGGCAGAGACCATCGAATCAAGCATCCGTTGCGTTATTTTCAAATCAAACAACGTGTCAACAAGCAGCGACGCACCATCGCCAACGATCAGCCCAGCATTTGACCAACCCCAACCGCCATCTGGTTGCAAGTAGGCGTGACAACCGTCGCCCAGTTCATGAAGTCCCAGTGTGTAGCTCATTTCAATGTCTCCCCTATTGCTCTACCAATTCGTGCTGCCTCAATGACCACAGGTCCGGCCGGCGAGCATGTTGGCACACTGTGCAATATAGACGAGTCTGCAATGTAGAGATTCCCCACTCCGCGCACCTTTCCATCGGCTTCGACTATGTCGCGACAGGAGGAAGCGGCATGAGAAACCACTGCCAGATGAGTTGAGATCCATTCATCAAGATCTGCATTCTTCATTACGTCAAGGGCTTCAACCGTGGTTCCCTCCGAGTCAACCAGCACCCGTTCCGAGATAGCGGCAAAAGAGGCGCTCATAACGGTTGCAATCAACTCACGTACGGCCTCACGCATTGCTACTCTGTCGCGAATTGTTGCCAACATGTTGAAATCATTCTGCATTGCAGTGCTCGACCTCCACACACCACCACGTGACTCAGGATCCATTAGTGAAACGGAGATCAAACCATTCGTTGCATCTGCTGCGTTTGTTCGTTCGTACGCAACTGTTAGTAACTGAGCGCCTGCAGACGACAACGATTCACGAACCACCGTTGCATCAAATCGCTGAGTTGTTTGATTCTTCAGCTGCACCGAGAACGTGATTGTCGGATGATTCTGAAGACCATCACCTATTCCGGACACTGCACGCTCGAGAGAAGAATGAAGGAGCAGTGCTGGTGTTGCAAGCGCGCCTGCGCACATTACGAACAGCGAACCTTCAATTGCTTCATTAGTGGTGTGAGCAACGGTGATAGCACGCTGGGCATGCTCTAGATACGTTGCTGGCTCCGCGATGACAGTTACCCTGCCTTCCTCGACCAAATGTTGCACCGCACGCCCAGGGTTCCATCGCCCACCGTTCCACCACAATCTGCTGTATCGACCATTCTCAGCCAGAAGGGCAGTTCCCACTTGACCACAATCTGTTTCTGTGGCCATTCGGGTAAGGCCATGCAAGAACGGAGGTTCTTCACCTGTTAGCAACAGTCCGTTTATGGCGCTTCCACCGCCAAGAACCTGAGCTTGAACGTATGGCTTATCTTCTCCACCATCAACCAGAGTTGTCTGCACATCGCGAGACAGTGCCTCATCGGCAAGAACATTGAAGAATGCTGGCTCGTCATCGTGCGTGCTGGATTGGCCAGGCTCAACAAGAACGATGGGATGCGACGTCATTGCAGCAAGTGTGGAAACAACTGTGCATCCGGCAGTTCCTCCACCAATAACAACTATTGGCAATTGTGATGCCATGACTATTTCGCCGATGAATCAGGCAAAGAAGATTCAAGAGAAGTTAAGTGCGCGGCGTCGTTGTAACGAACAAGCCTCCACTTACTTCCTTCGACATGAACAATCTCAGTAAGTGAAGTATTGAGAGTGTGTAGTTCGAATTTTCCAGTTTGATGCATCTGCAAAGTATGTCGCATGACGGCGTCAACTACTCCCCCATGACATGCAACAACAATTGTTTCTCCTTCATGACGACGAACTGTCTCTCGCAATGTGCGCACCACCCTGGTATGAAATTGGCCAACAGTTTCGCCACCCGGAAACATCACTTCATCAGGGTCTGACCATGTGGGTGTACCAAACTTGGCCACATAGTTGTCCCACGAGATTCCGTCTAAATCAGGACCTGGATCATGTTCACCCCAGCCAGCATCGATACCGATAGGCATTGACCCAAGGGCTGGAGCCAAAATTTGTGCAGTCTCCACTGCACGCGGAAAATTACTAGACATCAACACGGTTGCGGTTACGTCGCGCCCAGATATCAGACGATCGCGCAGGGCTTGCACCTGAAGTCGGCCGAAATCTGTGAGGCCGGTACACGTGCGTGACCCGCCGAGGAAACGCTCTACCGTTGCACGTGATTCACCGTGACGAATAAGAACAAGTCGAGTGTTGGACACAGCGACTTACGCCAGCTTCTCGACAAATGCCTCTAATTGCCGCAAGTTGCGACATTCATAGACACCATCAGTATGAGTGCCGTATTCACCAACAATTGAGTCGCCCGTGTTCCAGTAGGAACGAGGTTCCGGATTCAGCCAGTAGACATGGCGCGCCTTCTGGCGAATCTCTTTGATGACCCATGCTTGAGACGCGTGGTAGTTGTTTCGGGCATCACCGAGCAACAGAACAGTCGACTTCGGATTGATTTCTTTACCGTACTTGTCCCAGAACACTTCAAAGGCGTGACCATAGTCAGAATGGCCGTCAACCCAAATAACGTCTGCTTCCGTATTGATGCGGTGGATCGCTTCAGAGATGTCTTCAGTCTTTTTGAAGTATTCAGTAACCTCATCAATTCCGTCGATGAACACAAACGCCCGAACCTTTGAGAACTGGTTTGAAATCGCATACACCAGCATCAACGTAAAGCGAGCAAATGCTGCAACTGAGCCTGAAATGTCAGCGATAACGATCAATTCTGGTTTTGCAGGGCGTGGATACTTGAACTTCGGTTCAGCTGGCACGCCGCCGTAGGCCAGGCTGTGACGAACCGTATTGCGAAAATCAAGAGGTCCCTTGCGGCCATGGCGACGCTTACGTGCCAACCGGGCTGCAAGTTTGCGAGTCAATGGTTGGAGAGACTTCTTCAGGTTCTGCATCTCGTCACGACTTGCATGCATGAACTCAACATCTTCAGGAAGCGGCTTACGCAATGTCTTAGCCATTGCTTCTGCGCCACGATCAGCCACTAAGCGACGACGAATCTCTGCTTCAACTTCTTGCTTAAACTTTTCAATGCGGTCGTTGTACTCGTCTTTTTCAAGACGCTCTTCAAGTTTGGTGAGTTCACCGCCAACTTCTTTCTTGCTGGCTTCCATGAGCTTGTCGAGCATGCCGTCAAGGTCAAGGTTGCGCAAAGTGCGATAGAGGTAATAGGTTCCGCCAACGGGACGACCCGGCTCCATGCCTGCAAAGCGCTGAACAGCTTGACGTGCCAAAGCACGCATCAGGGCTTGATCGCCGTTCATCAGAGCATTCATAAGAATGTTCATCAATTCTTCTGGAGTGAGCGAATCCATTCCGCCAGCGCCGCCGTTGCCTTCGCCCTTCATCTGGGCATCTTGCATTTGCTGTAGCAAGTCGTCGATGCTGCCTTCTCCGTCACCATCAGTGATGGAGTACTCAGGGCCGCGCAAACTGAAGTACACCTCGAAGACAGTCTCGAATGAACGCCAGTGCGCCTGGTTCTTTACAAGGGTTGCCCCGAGTGCGTATTTAAATGCCTCGCGGTCCTCTAGCGGGATATGCGAAATGGCATGCATGGCGTCCAAGTTCTCGGTGAGACTCACTGGCAAGCCAGCATTTCTCAACTCGATGATGAACCCCGACAGAAGATCGAGCATGCGTCAGCGCCGTTCTATTCAGTCGTCAGACAGCTCTTTGGCTGCCTTGGCGATGTCTGATTGGTACTTCAACAGAACGTGGAGAGTTTCCTTGGCCTGTTCAGCATTGACCGAGTCAAGTCCGAGCAGAACCAATGTGCGCGCCCAGTCAATTGTTTCGCTCACTGAAGGCGCCTTCTTTAGGTCGATCTGGCGAATACTGCGAACAATGCGTGCGATCTGATCTGCAAGCATTTCGGTAACACCAGGAACCTTTGTAAGAACAATCTCTTTTTCACGTTCCATTTGTGGGTAGTCAACATGAAGGAACAAGCAACGACGCTTGAGGGCTTCAGACAACTCACGGGTGTTGTTTGATGTCAAGAAGACCAAAGGAATCTGAGTTGCGGTAATTGTTCCGAGTTCAGGAATCGATACTTGGTACTCAGAGAGAATTTCAAGCAACAGAGCTTCAGTTTCAACTTCAACACGGTCAACTTCGTCGATCAAAAGAACAACTGGCTCTTTTGAGGTAATCGCCTCAAGAAGAGGACGTGTCAAGAGAAATTCAGAGCCGAAGATGTCTTCATGGATATCGCTCCATGCGTCTGAGTTGCGGTCTGCCTGAATACGAAGCAGTTGCTTCTTGTAGTTCCACTCGTACAGCGCCTTCGATTCATCAAGTCCCTCGTAGCACTGCAAACGGATGAGCTTGGCGCCAAGTAGTTCGGCGACGCTCTTAGCCAATTGGGTCTTACCTGTACCGGCGGGACCTTCTACAAGAATTGGCTTGCCAAGACGTTCTGCCAGGAATACGACTCCGGCAATCCCGTCGTCTGCGAGGTAATTGACGTCCTTGAGGCCGTCGCGGACAGATTGAACAGATTCGAAGCGGTTATCCATAAGTCTTCCAATCTAGTGGGGGGTGTCTGAATTAAAGGCATTGGGCCACAGAGCCGCGTACCCCCTTCCACCTAGTCACAGCCCCTAACCTTCCAGTCATGTTCAAGGACACACTTATCGTCGCAATCGGGACAGCCATGTCTCGCCTCACGGGGCTATTGCGGGTCGTGGTGTTCGGAATCATCATTGGACAAACTGCTCTTGCCGACGCATTTGACGGAGCTAACAATTCCCCGAACTCAATTTATGAACTTCT
>JBIILS010000042.1:0-9869 GCA_044232585.1 Ilumatobacteraceae bacterium | reverse complement strand
TTATGCCGTGCACCAATATCGCCCAAGTTGAACGCATGGCTGAGTTATCAGGTGCTGCTTTTCCAGGCTGGTTGCGAGACCGTCTTGAATCCGGAACATCGCCAGAAGACGTACGTCGAATCGGAGTAGAGGCTGCAACAGAATTGTGCGCGCAGTTGTTGTCGGCAGGTGCGCCCGGACTTCACTTTTACACTCTGAATAAATCAACTGCTACACGGGAGATTTACGCCCAACTGGGTCTTCCGGTCGCATGACCCATTTCTCTTATGAGTAATCAGAACGATCAATCCACGTACATTGGCGGAACACCTGCATGGGGAACCCGTAGAGGACCTGTTGTCCCGTATGTTCCTGCACTTGATGGCTTGCGAGCCCTCGCAGTTATTGCGGTGATTGTCTATCACGCGAATCATCAGTGGCTAGGTGGCGGATTTCTCGGTGTTGAGGTGTTCTTCGTTATCTCGGGCTATCTGATCACGTTGCTTCTGATTGCCGAACGTGAACGTTCTGGCACCGTGTCGCTTGGCAATTTCTGGATGCGTCGAGCCAGGAGACTCTTGCCGGCCCTGTTCACGTTGCTGCTTGGAACCATTGTGTATTGCGCCTTGTTTGATCGCGATCGTTTGGGCATGTTGCGTGGCGATGTCATTGGTGGATTTCTATATGTCTCGAATTGGTTCCAAATTTGGAGTGGTTCGTCGTATACATCTGCTTTCGCTTTTGCACCACTTCGGCATTTGTGGTCACTAGCTGTCGAAGAGCAGTACTACATCGTGTGGCCACTCATTATGTTCGTATTACTTCGTCGAATCAGGCCAAAGACACTGCCGATTCTGGGCCTGGTGTTCACAGCGTTTGCTATTGCTATTGCGGTAGCAACAGCGATGATTTATCGCACCGGGCCTATTGATACGTTTGCAAACACTCCAGAGCAGTACATGTCAATTTTTGGACGTCGTGTTGTCCGTATTGATTTCCTATACCTCGGCACGATTACTCGCGCCAGCGGATTGTTGCTTGGTGCTGCGCTAGCCACGATGTGGAGACCATGGGCGTTACGTCGGGGGCGCGCTGGTTCAAATGCCAATGGGCTTGACGTGGCCGGAGTTCTTGCATTGGTTGCACTGGGCTTTATGTGTTGGAAGTTCCGTGAAGTTGTCGATGTCGCCGATGTAGGTATGACTGGATACGACTTGTTGTATCGCGGTGGTTTCATGGCAGTAGGAATTGCCACTGTTGTTGCAATTGCTACCGTGACGCATCCTCGTTCTCGGTTGGGCAAGTACGTCATTGGTACGCCATTGTTGGTGTGGATTGGCAAGCGCTCATACGGTCTGTACTTGTATCACTGGACAATCTTTCAGGCGTATCGCAAGGCTGCAGGAAATTCGTTAGACGTACGTGAGTTCATCGCGCTAATGGCAATCACCGTTGTCATCACCGAAGCGTCGTATCAGTTCATTGAAACACCGATTCGTACAGGAAAGGCATTGGCTAAGTATCGTTCGTGGCGTGCACGCGGCGGCACTATGCGTGGCCCATTGGGAATTGTGCTTGGGACTTTGGCAGTCGTACCCGTGTTCAGTGTGGTCAGCATGGCAGGTGCACGCGTGATGCCAGATGACATCACTGCTGGTCTTAATGAAAATGAAGGCGCAGTCACACGTATAACAACTACGACAATCGGTGTAGGAACAACAACAGTTCCGTTAACTCCCACGACCACTTTGCCTCGCGGAAAGATGGATGTGTTTGCAGTAGGCGATTCAGTGATGTTGGGATCAGCCAAGAAGTTGAAGTCATATGGCATCACAGTTGATGCAACTAAGAACAGACAGGTCATTGATGCCGTTCAGATTTTCAATTACTACAAGTCCGTTAATGAGTTAGGTGACACTGTTGTCATTCACTTAGGTACAAATGGCATTACAAAGGCTGCGACATTTGACCGAATTCTGAAGCCGCTTGCAAACGTGAAGCGCGTGGTCATTCTCACGATGCGAGTTCCAGGTCGCGCTTCAGAACAATTGAATAATGCCGTTATCAATAATCTTCCGGCCAAGCATCCGAACGTGTCCATCCTCGATTGGCACACATTGTCGAAGCCTCATCCCGAATGGTTCAATTCAGACGGAATTCACCCCAACGCTCTCGGCCAGGACAACTACGTTGCTCTAATTCTTCAGGCCATTGGCCGGTAATTCAGCAGCTATCACTGCTCTTCCATTGGGAACAGGTACCCCATATTGCCTACGCTTAGGGGCATGACATCACCAGTTCGTATTGCCGTTACCGGCGCAGCCGGCCAAATTGGCTACAGCCTCCTTTTCCGTATCGCCTCAGGCGCAGTGTTTGGTCCTAATCAGCCAGTCATTCTTCAACTGTTGGAAATCACTCCAGCACTTGGCGCGTTAGAAGGCGTTCGTATGGAACTTGATGACTGCGCGTTCCCACTTCTTGCAGGAGTTGTTTGCACCGACAATGCTGAAACTGCATTCGGCGATATTGACGCAGCCTTCCTTGTTGGGGCAATGCCACGCAAAGATGGCATGGAGCGCGGCGACTTACTTAGCGCTAACGGCGGAATTTTCAAGCCACAAGGGAAAGCACTTGGCGCGGTAGCAAAGAAAGACGCAAAGATCTTGGTTGTTGGTAACCCCGCGAATACAAACGCAGTAATTGCAATGAACAATGCACAGGGTCTTGACCCAAGTCGTTTCACCGCAATGACTCGCCTCGATCACAACCGCGCCATGACACAGTTGGCAGTCAAAGTTGGCAAGCCAGTTACTTCAATCAAGAAGATGACCATTTGGGGTAACCACTCAAGCACTCAATACCCAGACCTTTTCCATTGCGAAGTTGATGGCAAGAATGCAGCTGCATTGGTTAACGACCAGGCGTGGATTGAGAATGACTTCATTCCAACTGTTGCAAAGCGTGGCGCAGCAATCATTAAGGCGCGCGGTTTGTCATCGGCAGCATCAGCAGCAAATGCTGCAATTGATCACATGAACTCATGGGTTCTTGGCACTGCCCCGGGTGACTGGGTGTCAATGGCAATTCCATCTGACGGAAGCTATGGCGTACCAGAAGGCATCATTTCGTCGTTCCCATGTGTGTGCAAAGACGGCACGTACAGCATTGTTCAAGGTCTTGATATCGATGATTTCAGCCGTTCACGCATTGACGCGTCAGTTGCCGAGCTTGTTGAAGAGCGCGACGAAGTAAAGAAGCTAGGCCTCATTTAATGAGCGTTGCGGCACTCGTCGATACAGACAGGTGGCCGCTAGATAGCGCTGAATTACACAGGGAACTGAGCGACACCTTTACCAAGGAAAACATTGCGATTCTCCCCGGTTTTATTCGTGAGAATGCAATAACTGGTTTGATTGCAGAATGTGATGAATTAGCAAAGGTGGCGTATCACACCACTGTGAACGCTGATCTTGAAGTGGTTGCGTACGACCAATTCCCGTCTGACAGTGTGATTCGTTCACTGTATGAGTGGGATCCACTGATGGACTTTGTTGCAAAGATTCTGGGTGAAGAGAAACTGTTTCGCTATGCAGATCCATTCGGCGCATTGAATCTTGCTGTCATGCGTGATGGTCATGAACTGGGTTGGCATTTTGATCAAACGGATTTCGTCGTTTCGATTGCATTACAAACGTCGTCAGAAGGTGGGCATTTTGAAAATGCATCGCGTATTCGCACAGCCACCGAAGAAAACGCAGACACTGTTGCTGCGGTGCGTCGAGGCGACCGTCCGGATTTAGTTCGTACCGAACCAATGACCCCTGGAACGCTGATGGTATTTAACGGTCGAAATAGTTATCACCGCGTGTCGCGTGTGTCGGGCAATGTTCCGCGTCATGTGGCATTGCTTGCATATGACACGAAGCCAGGCACCAATTCAAATGATGAATTGAGAATGGGCCGATACGGCAGGTTGCCAGTATGAAAATCGGTGAAGGTTTTGTAGGCAGTGGTGCCAATGCGGCGCACATCAATGTTGTCCTCGGGCTACGCGATGGCCCAGTTGGTACCGCATGGGCTACAGCACTAGCTACACCGCGCGAGGGTCATGTTCCGTTTGTTGCAGTTGCGCAACCAAACGTTCCCGTTGTTCCATTCACATTGTTTGTTAACAAAGCCGCAATCGCAAATGATGTTCATGGTCAGTTGACATGGGGTGGGGCACAGGCTGGTGTTGCAGCTGGTGTCGGACTCGCACATCAGCAGTCACTATTCGATGGCGAGATTGATTCTCTTGTTCTCATAGTTGCGGTATGGGTGAATCCATCTGCTGATAACGAAGAAGAAGTTTTCTCAAACAATCGAGACGCCACAGTCGCCGCTCTGAAACAGGCTCGCGACGCCGGCCCTGCTGTGGCTCAGGCACTCGCGGCGATGACTAATCCGTCAAACCCGTATTTCCGAACCGCGTAACTGCTTACTCGTACGTTGTCAGCGTGCGCACAGCTTCGAACGCAGCATCAAGGGCGGCAAAGACCGGCACAGCATCCACAAGGCGCTGAGTGTCTCCTGAGATGCGTACATGGCCCTTGATGAAGGCTTCTTGGGCAGGCAATGATCCGGTTGCAACCCCAACTGCTGTCTCCCAGGTCTGTTCCATGCGGACATCCTCTTCGGGTGCAGGACCAGAGGCAAAGCGGGCGATGCCATTGCCTACCTGCAAGTGATACAGCACTGAGCCTTCAGGGCCGTCTGTAACCACCTGCGTGACGCCAATGGAATGAGTTGAAGCAAGGTCTGTGAGCGACTCGCTAGAGGCCACTTGAGCCTGCATGGCATCAATCCAATCGAGGCTGAGATATCGCATGTTTCTATTCTGCCGAAAGTTTCCCGGAAAACACAAAAGGCCCGAGCACATGGCTCGGGCCTTTTGGTAAGTAGTTACTTAGTTAGTTGCTGGACCAAAAGTTGTCTTCTGGCGCGATGAACGAATCACCGATGCAGCAAGAACTGCGAGTGCTGCAGCTGCAATAAGCAAGCGCTGGCCATCGTTGTCCTGAGTACTGATGATTGCTGGAAGCACCAACAACGACACAAGGTTCATCACCTTGATCAGCGGGTTCAATGCAGGACCTGCTGTGTCTTTGAATGGGTCACCAACGGTGTCAGCAATAACTGCGGCCTTGTATGGCTCTGAGCCCTTACCGCCGTGGTTACCGTCTTCGATGTACTTCTTTGCGTTGTCCCATGCACCTCCAGCATTGCTGAGGTAGTTAGCCATGAGCTGGCCAGTCAAGATGACAGCTGCAAGGAATCCACCAAGAGCTTGCCAACCAATTCCGAATCCAACGATGACTGGTGTCAACACTGCAAGAAGTGCAGGTGTAGCCAATTCACGAAGTGAAGCTTCTGTACAGATGTCAATGACTGGGCCGTACTCTGGCTTCTTTGTGCCGGCCATGATCTTTCCGTCAGCGAACTGACGGCGAACTTCCTGAACTACAACACCAGCTGTGCGGCCTACGGCGCGAATTGAAAGTGCTGAGAACAAGAACGGTACAGAGCCACCAATGAGAAGACCAATGAAGATCTTCGGATCAGCAACGTTGATTGCAAGCTCAGGAGCTTTGAAAACTCCGTCAGCCAAGTTCTCGGCCTTGATCAACAATTCAGCACCAGCTGTTTCGATGAACGAAGCGAACAATGCAACAGCAGCAATAACTGCTGAACCAATTGCGAAGCCCTTTGTTACAGCCTTTGTTGTGTTACCAACTGCGTCGAGCGCAACCATGATCTTTTGTGGTTCACCATGGAACTCGCCAGACATTTCTGCAATACCTGCAGCGTTGTCTGATACAGGACCAAAGGTGTCTTCCGACACGATGACGCCTGTAGTTGCGAGCATTCCCATTCCGCACAGAGCAACGAGGTAGAGCGAGAACGTAAGGTTTCCGCCACCGAGTGCCAATGCCACACCAATTGCAATTGCAATTGCAAGAACTGCGTACACGCTTGATTCAAGACCAAATGCAGTTCCCGAAAGAATTGCAGTTGCAGGACCAGTCTCTGCTGATTCAGCAATTTCTTTTACTGGACCGTGATGAGTTGCTGTGTAGTACTCAGTGAGACGGCTCACAAGTTGTGCAAGAAGCAGACCAACTGCAACGGCACCAAATACGCGCCAACCGGCTCCGCCCAACAACTGGACGCCTTCGCCGGCTGTTCCCTTTTCGTTACCTACGTAAGCAAGTGACAATGCAAGAGTTCCGGCAAGTGTAAGCACGCCAGCAACAAGGAAGCCCTTGTTGATTGGCTTGAGTGCATCTGTTTCGCCTGGTTTTGCTTTCACTGCGAACACACCGAAGATTGATGCGATCACGCCGATAGCGCGAGCTGCAAGTGGGAACACGAGTCCCATTGCTGGGTTCAAACCGATTGAGTTGAACGCTGCAACACCAAGAATGATCGAAGCAACAAGTGTTACTTCGTATGACTCGAAGAGGTCAGCGGCCATTCCGGCACAGTCACCAACGTTGTCACCAACGTTGTCTGCGATTGTTGCTGGGTTACGTGGGTCGTCTTCAGGAATTCCTGCTTCAACTTTTCCAACGAGGTCAGCACCAACGTCTGCAGCCTTGGTGAAGATTCCTCCACCAACACGCAAGAACAATGCAAGAAGTGATCCACCAAAACCGAATCCAACAAGAATGACGCTTGATGTGTTCTGGAAGATCATGATGATCAACGTTGCACCGCTTAGTCCGAGACCAACGGTGAACATTCCTGCAACACCACCGGTGCGGAATGCAACGGTGAGAGCATCTGGCATTGAACCAGTCAGAGCAGCAGCGGCTGTACGTACGTTTCCGCGTGTAGCCAATGTCATTCCGATGTAACCAGTGAATCCTGAAGCAGCACAGCCAAGAATGAAGGCAATGGTGCGCCAAATTCCGGCTTGCATGAATGACAGCGCCTCAGTCGCCTCAGCGCCTTCGCCCTTCAGAATTGCAGTCGACGTGACGAACACGATGGCTGCGAGCGGGATGAGAATAAGGATGATGGTCTTGAACTGGCGCTGCAAGTAGGCGTTTGCACCTTCTTGAATTGCGAGTGCAATTTCTTTCATCTTCGGCGTGCCTTCGTCGGCAGCCATTACTAAACGGGCGAGATAGAACCCAACAGCGATGGCAAGTACGGCCGAAGCAGCTGAAAGCCACAACACCGCCCATTCTCCGCCCTTGAGCACGAACTCTTGGTAGCCGCCTTCGGCAGCAAATAATCCTGACACTTAATTGTCTCCTGGCAAGTTCTGGGGCGACCTGACTTTCAGGCGCCCGCTGTATGGAACATCGCAACAGTAGTGAAAAAAGACACGCCAGAGCGAAATGGTCAAGTTGTGCCCTACGGGCCCTCTCGGGCTACCGTTTCAAGTGCATTTGCATAGCCGGCCCGCCCGGCCCGCAGGGAGAACTTATTTTCATGGCACAAGTAGTTACATCGAAACGCGGCCCGGTCACCGGAACCGCCACCCATCAGCGTAAGAAGCGCCCATTTCTCCTCGACCTCTATTCCACTGCGGTGGGCAAGAAGTACGCAATGGGTCTCTCAGGCATCGCGATGATGGGTTTTGTCCTCTTTCACATGATCGGGAACCTCAAGATCTATGCAGGTGCAGCTGATCTTGACCACTACGCCCATTTCCTCCAAACCTTGTTGTATCCATTGGCGCCAAAAGGTTGGGTGCTCTGGATTCTTCGCGGTGGCCTTATCTCCATGCTGTTTCTCCACTTACATGCGGCTTGGTCATTAACTCGTCTCAACCGTCACGCTCGTCCTGTGAAATATCAAAGCAAGCGCGATTATCAGATCGCTAACTTTGCTAGCCGCACCATGCGTTGGTCAGGAATCATTGTTCTTGGATTCATTGTCTGGCATCTTCTCGATCTGACATTTGGTGTTGTGAACTCTGAGACAGGCAAGATGATTACGCATCCGGGCGATGAGGAGTCGGTGAAGGCGGTCTATGCCAGCATCGTGTATTCATTTCAGCGCACACCAGTTGCCTTGTTTTACGTAGTTGCAAACATTTTGCTCGGAATCCACTTGTTCCATGGCACATGGAGCATCTTTCAGTCACTTGGCTGGAACAACCCACGTTTCAATAACTGGCGCCGTGGCTTTGCTACTGGCTTCGCCTCTCTTGTCGTAGTCGGCAACGTTTCATTCCCTATCGCTGTAATGGCTGGCATTGTCGGCTGACCGACACGCCTCGAAGAAGAAAGACACGATCATGACTCTCACTGATGAACTGTTCGCAAAGAACACGGTCAAACTTGACAGCAAAATTCCTGATGGCCCAGTTGCGGATAAATGGGATAACTACAAAGAAAACATGAAGTTGGTTAACCCCAACAACAAACGCAAATTCAAAGTCATCGTGGTAGGTACCGGCCTTGCTGGTGCATCAGCTGCAGCAACTCTTGCTGAACTTGGTTATCAAGTTGATGCGTTTACATTTCATGACTCTGCTCGCCGTGCGCACTCCATTGCTGCACAAGGCGGCATCAACGGCGCAAAGAATTACAAGGGCGACGGCGACAGTGTTCACCGTTTGTTCTACGACACCGTCAAAGGCGGCGACTTCCGTGCGCGTGAAGCAAACGTGCATCGCTTGGCACAAGTCAGCGTTGACATCATTGACCAAATGGTTGCCCAAGGTGTGCCATTCGCCCGTGAATACGGTGGTCTTTTAGACAACCGTTCATTTGGTGGAGCTCAAGTCAGTCGTACCTTTTATGCTCGCGGACAAACTGGTCAGCAATTGCTGCTTGGTGCGTATCAACAGTTCTCACGCCAAGTTGGTCTTGGTGGAATCAGTTTGTACAACCGTTCTGAACTGATTGACATCGTTGTTATCGACGGCCGTGCATCAGGCATCGTTGTTCGGGATCTTGTAACGGGCGAAATCTCGTCACATGCAGCTCATGCAGTTGTGTTGGCAACAGGCGGATACGGAAACGCATTCTTCCTGTCAACAAACGCAATGGCATGCAACGTCACTGCAGCATGGCGTGCACACCGCAAGGGCGCATTGTTTGCGAACCCGTGCTACACACAAATTCACCCAACATGTATTCCGCAAAGTGATGACAGTCAGTCAAAACTCACATTGATGTCAGAGTCATTGCGTAACGATGGTCGCGTGTGGGTTCCTACAAATCCAAATGAGACACGTCAGGCTCGTGACATTCCAGAAGAAGAGCGTGACTATTACCTCGAGCGTTTGTATCCGTCATTCGGAAACTTGGCACCACGAGACATTTCGTCACGTGCAGCAAAGCGTCTTGTTGACAAAGGACAGGGTGTCGGACCAAAGAAAAACGGCGTGTACCTTGACTTCTCCGAAGCAATCGAGCGTCTCGGCCATGACGTAGTGCAAGAGCGTTACGGCAACTTGTTTGAAATGTACGAGCGCATTGCTGGTGAAAACCCATACGAGACACCAATGCGTATTTACCCAGCCAGCCACTACACAATGGGCGGTTTGTGGGTCGATTACGAATTGCAAACAAACATTCCTGGTTTGTATGCAGCTGGTGAAGCAAACTTCTCTGATCACGGTGCAAACCGTCTCGGTGCTTCTGCACTGATGCAAGGTCTTTCAGATGGTTACTTCGTATTGCCGTACACAATCGGAAACGGACTTGCTCCGTTGTTGGGTAAATCCATGCCAGGCATTGATCATCCAGAATTCAAAGCTGCAGAAGAAGCTGCTCGCGAGCGCTTCAATGCGTACCTTGCAATTAACGGCACAAAGTCACCTGATTACTTTCATCGTGAACTCGGAAAAATCATTTGGGATTACTGCGGAATGGAACGTACTGAAGAAG
>JBIILS010000133.1:0-2986 GCA_044232585.1 Ilumatobacteraceae bacterium | reverse complement strand
AGCGCGGCGCAATCGTGAACATCGCATCTGTTGCAGCATTCGATGGCCAAATTGGTCAGAACGCGTACTCAGCGTCAAAGGGCGGAGTTGTCGGTATGACACTTCCTATTGCTCGTGACTTGTCAGCATCTGGTATTCGTGTGAACACCGTTGCTCCAGGACTCATCGACACACCGATCTACGGACAAGGTGACCAGAGCGAAGCATTCAAGTCACAACTTCAAAAGGGTGTGTTGTTTCCTCAGAAGCTTGGCCGTCCAGACCAGTTGGCTTCAATGGTTCTCGAGTGCATCACGAACAGCTACATGAATGCTGAAACCATCAGAGTTGATGGTGGCATTCGTATGCCGCCTAAGTGAGCACCGTTTTTCATAACGACCCATTTACGCCGTTTGATCGGCAACCGATAACTTCGCACGATTCCCCGAGCTCCGGCTCGGGGTTTCGTCGTTCTATAGCCATTCCCGATTCGTATCTTCCGGTGCCTGCAGATGCTGCGCGGTTACGCGTTGCAGCCAGATCACTTGATATCGAACAATGGGTATCAACTCGTGACGATGATTGGTTGCCCACCATCGAAATGAAGCGTGCCCTAATTGAAGAACGCCGCGATGAAGTTGTGGCATGTCTTCCTGGTGCTGAACATGCCTGCGAAGAAGTGGCGCGAGGCGTCATGAGTTCAATCGGTGTTGCGCCGACAAGTGCACGCGGTGTTGATGCGCTTGTTGATGCAGCTTTGTGTGTGGCTGATGATTTATGCATCATGATGTCTGATGCTGACGGAATGCCACGACTAGTTGCTGCAGTGTTGTGCTCGCCTGGTCGGTGGCGTCTTGCCGAAAAGATCGGTGGCACTATGGCGTCGATTCATGTGCCTGTTGCCAGGTACGACATTGACCTTGATTCACCTGTGAATGCAGTGCTGAAACGAATGAACGTTGAGAAACCAATGTGGCGCACCAATTGGGGAATTAGCAATCATCCAGCACTTTTTCAGCCTGATAATCCTCCGCACACACCGGATATGGATATTGCTGACATGTGGTTTCGAACGGAATGGCAAACATTGCGCCGTTTGCCCGAGACCGGCGCAATTCTGTTCACTATTCGCACGTACGTAGAGAAGTTGAGTGATTTTGTGTCGCGGGATTATGCAGTGGTGCATGACATTGGCGACATCATTAACAAGATTCCAGTAGACGTTGCGCAATACAAGAGCATTGCGCCGTATCGCGAACGAATCTTTGAATACTTCAGCGCCCGCTAGTTAGACGGGGCGAAGTGGCTCTGATTTACCGTCAGGGGTTTTGATGTGAATTTCATCCCCGACACGAATAGAGCCCCCATTTGTAACGATGGCCATGATGCCAGCGCGTCGAATAGTTCCGCCATCAGGATTCTCTGAACGAAAAGCTGAAAGAAGTCCATCGCGATACGTATTGATTTGGGCACACGGATTGCGTAACCCAGTGAGTTCGATGACTGAATCACCAATAGACATCAGTGTTCCTGTTGGCAGGGCATGAAGATCAATTCCGTATGTTGTGATGTTCTCTCCAAGTTCACCATCAGGAACGTTCTCGCCATCAAGAGTTTCACCCATCATCAGATGAACTTGTCTTAGATTTGGCTGGTTTGGATTTACTGCGACTCGAGATCGGTGTTTCACTAGTTCTCCGCAATGGGCGTCACCCTCTACTCCGAGGCCAGTGAGCAAAGTGATTGAACTTGCGGACTCTTTAGAAAATCCATGAACGGGAGAACGATGTACAGACCGAACGGTACTCATAGCTACGTGGTGTAGTCAGCGTTGATACGTACGTATACGTCAGTCAAGTCACAGCCCCACACGGTGGCTGTAGCTGAACCGGTCTGAAGTGAGACATGAATAGTGACATCGTCACCACGCATGTACTCACTGAGTTGTGCAAGACCTGATTCATCAACACGAGTGGGGTACACCTCTTGTGTGCCAAACCGAATAACTACTTTTTCTTGGTCAATCTCTGTGTATTGACTGCATTTGCCGACGGCCATTGCAACGCGACCCCAGTTTGGGTCTGCGCCATGCACGGCTGTCTTAACAAGCGGCGAGTTAACAATCGATTTGGCCACGGTCTTTGCTTGTTCAGCATCGCGAGCATTGTCAACTGTGACTTCAATGAGAGTTTCTGCACCTTCACCATCGCGCGCGATTGCTTTTGTGAGATCAAGAAGAACAGTGTGCAGTGCTTCAGTAAGAGCAGCATCGTCAACGGTTCCTGCTGCGCCACTTGCCAAGACAATTGCGGTATCGCTGGTGCTGGTATCTGTATCAACTGACACGCAGTTGAGTGTTTTGTTGATTACGCCCCGGAAGATGTCGTTCAATTTCTGCGATTCGACTTTTGCATCGGTGAAAACCATTGCAATAAGGGTTGCCATGTTTGGTTCAATCATGCCGACGCCCTTGGCTACGCCAACAACGCGTGCTGTTGACCCAGCAATGGTGGCGGATGAAATTTTGTGCACGGTGTCAGTTGTCATGATGCCGCGCGCCACATCGTCAGCGTCGTTGTCTGGCAATGGAAATGGAAGCGATGCGATTCCGGCGCGAATGTTTTCGATGGGGTAGAGACGCCCGATGACTCCGGTTGAAGCGATGAGCACTTCGCTGCTGTTCAGGCCCAGTGCAGTAGCTACCGATGACGTGACTTCTTCTGCGTGGCGCATTCCTTCTGCACCGGTTGCCACGTTCGCGTTCTTTGAAATCACCACAACAGCTTGTGCAGACAGATTGGCCACGTTGCGACGAGAAATAACCACACTGGGGCCAGCAAATCTGCTCTGAGTGAATACTCCTGCGGCAGAACATGGGCTATCAGCCATGACGACCGTGAAGTCTTTCGTTGAGTCCTTCACTCCGACATTGGTGACGAAGGAGGAAAAGCCGAGGGGGAGAGCAGTAGTCACGACAATTGTGTTTAGCACCCCGAAGGCCCCTTTG
>JBIILS010000132.1:0-2993 GCA_044232585.1 Ilumatobacteraceae bacterium | reverse complement strand
CGTCATACGTTGTGTATGAACATGACGGTGATGCAGTGCCCTACGGCGTGCTGACTGGTGACACATTGTTCATTGGTGATGTTGGTCGTCCCGACCTGTTGGTCAGTGTTGGAAAAACCGCAGACGAACTTGGCCACATGTTGTTCGCATCTATTCAGAACAAACTGCTGACATTGCCAGACCCCACCCGCGTCTTTCCTGCGCACGGCGCAGGCAGTGCATGCGGAAAGAACTTGTCAACAGAGACTTCATCCACCATGGGCGTACAACGTCGCGATAACTACGCATTGCAATTCACTGACGCCGATTCGTTTGTTGCTGCCGTTACTGAAGGTCAACCAGAGGCTCCTGGCTATTTCATTTACGACGCCGTGTTGAACCAAAAGAATCGCGAAACTCTGGAAGAGCATGTCCCGCCCACAGCGTTGACCGTTACTCAACTACTTGATGCACGCGATAAGGGTTTACAGATCATCGACACTCGTGAATCACAGTTCTTCGCAGCGGGTCATTTGCACGGCTCGGTCAACGTTGGGCTTGCCGGTCGATACGCAGAATACGCAGGCTCGGTAATCAGACCAGACGAAGACATTGTCATCGTCACTGATGCCGGAATGGAACTCGAAGCAAAAGTTCGTCTGGCTCGCATCGGCTATGACCGTGTTGTTGGTTCATTCATTGCAGACAACCTGGCTGACGTACCTAGCGAGGTTGGTCGAGCATCACGACTAACGGCTCATGAGTTCGCTCAACGACGCCGCGAAGTTGCCACGTTGCAAGTAGTCGACGTACGCGGAGACGGCGAATACGCAATCAATCACTTACCTGAGGCTTCAAACATCCCCGTGTCACAGTTGCGTAAACGCCTCACTGAACTAGATCCGCTTACTCCCACCGTTGTGTATTGCGCAGGCGGATACAGGTCATCAATTGCTGCAAGCGTGTTGCGTGCCAATGGCTTTCGCGATGTCAGTGATGTTCTGGGTGGCTTTGAGGCAATTCTGCAGTTGCAGAACTAGTGACGACGCCACGGCCAGCGCACTGGTCGTTTCGCTAAGAACGCAGCAACGCCTTCGCGGACTTCGCCGCTCTTATCCATTTCGGTTTCCCACTGCAAGGTGGTCTTTGGCTTCACTTTGCCTTCGCGCACCACTTCATCAATCATTGCTTTACTTGCAACTTGAGTTAGTGAAGAACGCTCAAGAAGAACTGCGAGAAGTTCATCAACGCGCGCATCAAGGGCAGAAACAGTTAGTAACTCATCAATAAGCCCAATGCGCAATGCACGTTCTGAATCAATCAGTTCACCCGTGTACATCAGGTGCTTCGCAGCCGAACCACCGATCACGCGCACAGCACGCTCGAGTGCATTCGTTGGGTACACAATTCCCAACTTGGCAGGAGTAATGCCAAACACTGCATCATCACTACTAAGGCGAATATCGCACGCTGTAGCAATAGAAACACCGCCACCTACACAGTTCCCACGAATAACCGCAATGGTTGGGCCTGGGAAATTCGCTAAGGCTTCTTCTGCTGCCCAGTTAATGCGCGCATATTCGCCACCAGGGCCGTTAGTAAGTTCCGTAATATCAGCGCCAGCACAGAAATGTTCACCGCTACCGCGCACCACAAGAATGCGCACATCAGGGTTAGCTGTCAACGCGCTGACTTGAGCATCAATGCTTGCCCACATTCCCATATTGATCGCATTGCGTTTGTCTGGTCTGTTCAATGTCAAGGTTGCAACAGGGCCGTCGATCTCAACGAGTACTCGAATGTTTGCTAGTTCGCCTGTTTGGTCGTGCGACATGGGGTTACCCACCAATTTGGCTCATTGACCGATTTGGCCGAATGAAATTCACTTGGTTGATTTGGTGTCCGGCCCACTTGGCTCCGACAGCAACTTGAATCAGTTCAGCAATCTCTTCATCTGTTCCGCCATTGCGCAGTAACGTGCGAATGTCAGATTCATCAGTGGCAAACAAGCACGTACGGAATTGACCGTCTGATGTAAGTCGCACGCGGTCACAGTCACCACAGAACGGATGAGTGACACTAGGAATCACGCCAACAGTTCCCTTGCCATCAAGGAAGCGCCAACGGTCTGCTGGTGCGGCACCACGCGATGGCATCAGTTCCAGTGGGAACTCAGCAGCGATAGTCGCCACAATTTCGTCTTGGCTAACAACCTTGTTGCGTTCCCATTCATTGGTCGCATCAAGTGGCATGAACTCAATAAAGCGCACTTCAACATTGTTGTCGCGGCCGTAACGAACAAGATCAAGAATCTCGTCGTCGTTTGCGCCACGTTCCACAACTGCGTTCACCTTCATGGGCGAAAACCCAGCTACTTGTGCTTCAGTTATTCCGGCAAGCACGTTGTGCAGTTCATCACGGCGGGTCATTGCAAAGAATCGCTCTGGCTTCAAACTGTCGAGGCTGACATTGATGCGATCAAGGCCGGCATTGCGCAGTTCAAGTGCAATGTTGCGCAGTGTTGCACCATTAGTTGTGAGAGCAATGTCTGGCTTCGTGCCGTCTGGCAAACGCAACGCTGCAAGCTTTGAAATCAGTTGCGGTAAATGTGCACGCACTGTTGGTTCCCCACCAGTCAAACGCAAACTGTCAACACCGAACTTCTCAACACAGATACGAGCTACGCGCTCGATCTCTTCGTATGTCAGAACTTCAGAACGGTCTAGCCAGGTCATGCCCTCAGCAGGCATGCAATAGGTACAGCGGAAATTACAACGGTCCGTGACAGAGATGCGCAAGTCACGCACCACGCGCCCAAAGCTGTCAACAAGATCCATAGGGCAATCCTACGCAGTAATCAACTTGTGACTACTTGGCGGCCGTTGGCCCAGCATCAGCACCAAGGAATGTAACCATTACATCGTCCCCCGCTGATAACCCATTGCCATCCGGAACCATCATGAGGGCATTCGCTACAGCCGTTGTAGCCAACTGATGACTTCCCTGTTCGCTCT
>JBIILS010000131.1:0-3020 GCA_044232585.1 Ilumatobacteraceae bacterium | reverse complement strand
CGAACAGGTGCTGCGTATGTGTTGTCGACGAAACGAGAAAACATGGAGTTAGAGCTCTTCGCCGACGGCGCCGTGCTCGAGTAAATCAACAACGTCACCAATCTCGATAGGGCTCGGCGAACCAGGGCGCACAATGAATTGGCATCCGCCCAAATTGAAAATACGTGAATCGACAGCTTTGTGGGAACGGCGCATCACTCGGATGACTCCGGCATGAGCAACAACCAATACTTCGCCTCCAGCAAATTGTGTTGCAATGTCAACTAATGAATCAGTGACGCGCGCAACAATTGATTCATCTGATTCAAAACCGGGCGGACGTTGGTGAGATTCCAAGTAGCCCGGCCAGTCGCGTTCGATCTGATTGTGTGTGAGCCCTTGCCATTCACCGACATTGGATTCGCGCAAACGGGCATCGGGTTCCATCAACCCTGCACCGAGACTGTTGGCGATGATTGTGGCTGTGGTGCGAGCACGCAACAAGTCGCTGGAAACGATTGCATCAAACATGCCGAGTTTTTGTGCTGCAGCGCGTGCTTGGTCAACACCAAGATCTGTAAGTTCAATATCTGCTTGACCTTGCCAACGACCTTGTGCGTTCCATTCGCTCTGGCCATGGCGCAGCATCAGGATTCGGGTAGCGGGGAGCACTCCACGATGATACTTGGGGATGGAGCGTTAGTCGCCTGATGTAATGCAGGAAAGGATTTCAAGAAAGAACTGATCAGCCATTGCGACCATTTCTTCATCGGTTCGGTCTTGCACTGGGTGAGTGGTGTAGACCCGCTTCATACTTGGCAAGCCGAGAGACACAGATTGTGCAGTGCCGGCACTGATGAATTCTTCAGTTGCAACAAAGACACCTGGGATGCCTCGAAGTTCTAGATCTGAAATGTCATGCACACTGCATGACGTGCAACTGCCTCAATCGGCTAGTGCTTCTATGACCAAGTTGCACTGTGTGGCAATTTCTTGTCGCAAGTCAACTGGTGCAGGTTTGGTGAACGTTGGCTTCGAATATCGCAATACTTTTGCGCCGCGTTCAGTGAGAAGTTCTTCGATGCGATTGAGAAACAGATTGCCACGTGGTTTTGAAATATCAAGAAGACCAATTGTGAGGCCTTTGATGCTGGCGGGGCGTGCAAGGGTTTGACGCGTTGCAGGCTTCGACTCATTTGTCGGATCAAGGATGGTGATGCCAGTAGCCATGGGTATCAGTATGTCACGAGCCAACAGCTCGGGTAACAGGGTCTGAACCGATTGCGCCATTGGCCCAACCAGCAACGATGGAAGAGAACAGTCCAGCTCCGCCGCCGGCATAGGTAAGCAGAATGCCGCCAGGGCGGAACTTTGGCAATGTGGCATCGCGCAAGTGCGGTGGTACGCCTTCTGCCATCTCGCGTGCGCCACGTACTAAGTCAGCGCCAGGAGTCATGGAGCGTTCGGTCAGTTCGGCAATTAACTTCTCGCGAGACCATCCGGCTTCGGCGTACACGCGACCATGGTCTGGGCTGATTGTGAGAATCGCATCGAAGCCAATGACCAGCTTCGGGTGATGCACAGTTTGCAAACATGCGACTAACGAATTAGTGAGTTCCTCTGGTGTACGTGCCAATTGATCAACAACACAACGCGGTCCTTCGCCTGCGAACACTGTGACTGCATTTTTTCCAAGCGGTATGCCTCGTTCAGTTGCAAGCGAAGTAAATGGTGACCCCACTTCGTCCTCTGCAAAGCAGAACGAAATCTTTCCGGGGTTGCCATGAGTTGCACGGTCAACTTCGCCAGGGCGTCCACCGCCAACATTGCGAATGGTGAGTTGTACCGCACGGCCGATGGTGTTGTTTGCTCTGTTGCCCTGACCAAAAGCGTTAATGCCAGAGTTCATGCCAATCGCACGAGTGCCAGGACCATTACAAATAATCACTGGGCCAACGGGCATCGTTGTTGCCAATACTCCGTGCATATTGAATTGGTCGTTGCACACTGCTTCAAGTGCTGCGATAACCCACGGCATGTATTCGGGAAGACAACCGGCCATGACTGCATTGATGGCGATTTTTTCAACAGTGAGTTCCACCAAGTCTGGTGGAGCAATTGCAACTACGTCTTGTGGGTGACGTGTAGTGCCTGTCAGCATTCTCAATACGCGTTCGCGTGTTGGTGGGATTACAGGGAAGCCATCGGTCCAACCGCGTGCATACATTGCTTCGAACTCATCTTCAGCGTCTGAGAATTCAACAGTGCGCGCGATAACAGGAGAGTCGGTGAACTTGGCACGCAACTTGTCGACAATGTCTGGGTCAACGCTCATCGAACCACAACCGGGCCGCATGGCAGGAAGATCTGTTCCGAGTTCTGGAATTTCAGTGATGCGTTGCCAGTCAGATGCCAACCAACCGAATGTGCGATCTACTTCCTTTCCGTTCACAACTTTGATCAGTGTGGGAACAGTGTCGATGTTGTTGTGCCAGGAGACTGCCAAATCAGAGTCATGAATGGCAGAGACTGATTCGGGGAATGTTGGGTCATCTTGTGTATAGACCGTGAGTGGCGTGCTGTGTGCAGAAATCTCTTTGAGTACTGGATCAACCATCTGGCACGTGGCGCACTCGCGTTTCACAACGACTACAAATCCATCGGGAAGTACCGGCGCAACAGAACTCATGGCCGAACGCTACTCTGACAGCGGAGGCGTTTGAGTACCTGGTGGGCTTCGCTGTCTTCAAAACAGACGGAACGGGCGAACCCCGTTCGGCGGGTTCGATTCCCGTCCGCCTCCGCCATCACCAGGCTGAACCAGCAATCCGCACATCGCCCTGGCGCTTTGTCAGCCCCATTTTGTCTAGGCAGTTGCCGAGTGGCAACGCGTGCTTGCGGGTGATACCGAGCGCGTCTCGAAGGCTTGCCATTGTGAACCCCTCCGGATGCTGCTTCCACAGTTGTTCCAGAACTGGCCGTAATGACATCAGGGTGTCTACATGGAATGCAATGTTGTCGTGCTCGAACAAGATCTTCTT
>JBIILS010000130.1:0-3026 GCA_044232585.1 Ilumatobacteraceae bacterium | reverse complement strand
TTTGCGTTGTTCTGCGTAAGTCATACGGCGGTGCCTACATCGTGATGGACTCAAAAGAAATGGGCAACGACTTGTGCCTTGCGTGGCCATGCGCTGAATTAGCAGTAATGGGCGCTGGCCAAGCTGCCGCAATTCTGCAACGGCGAGCCACACCCGAAGAACGAGCCGAGTTCGAAGCTGATTATTCAGCCCGATTATTGAACCCATACATCGCCGCCGAGCGTGGCTATATCGACGCCGTCATTGACCCGGCAGATACTCGCCGAGAGATTTGTGCAGCGCTTCACATGCTCCGCGACAAACGTGAACGTTTGGTTTCTCGCAAACACGACAACACCCCGTTGTAGTTCTTTGTTTACCCGTTTGAGTGGGTTTCAGCCTGTCAGTTCGCCTAACCTGTCTGCGGGGGAGAAAGCCCTCGCACGTAAAAATTACAGTCGAGGAGATCCCACATGACTGACTCAATCACCATCACAGATGACAGAACCGGAAAAACAGTAACCGTTCCCATCACAGGCGGAGTCTTTAGTTCAGCCGCTTTGCGCGAATTAGACCCAAGCCTTTTCATGTACGACCCCGCGTACCTCTCAACCGCATCATGTGCCTCCTCCATCACCTACCTCGACGGTGATGCCGGCATTCTTCGCTATCGCGGAATCCCTATCGAGCAGCTTGCCGAAAGCTCAACCTTTCTTGAAGTCGCTTACCTGCTAATCAAGGGCGAACTGCCAACGACGCAAGAGCTTGAAAAATGGGAACTTGATGTCACTCATCACACCATGATTCACGAAAACATGCGTAAGCGTTTTGTTGACGGATTCCATTACGACGCTCACCCAATGGGAATGTTCATCTCCGCCCTTGCAGCTCTCGGAACTTTCTATGATGACGCAAAAGACATCTTCGATTCAGAATCGTTTGACAAACAAGTAATGCGTCTCGTTGCGAAGGTTCCAACTATCGCAGCAATGTGTTACCGCTTCAGCCAGGGACTCCCCTTTGTTTCGCCAAACAATGCTTTGTCATACGGCGAAAACTTCCTCAACATGATGTTCAAGATTGGCGATGACTACACGGTCAACCCAGTACTTGCTCATGCAATGGATGTTCTGTTCATTCTCCATGCTGACCACGAGCAGAACTGTGGCACCACTGCCATGCGTGTTGTTAGCTCCGCTAACTCAGACCCATACACAGCAACTGCAGCAGCAGCAGCTGCGCTGTACGGACCACTTCATGGTGGCGCCAACGAAGCAGTTGTTCGGATGCTCACCGAGATTGGCGATGTAAAGAATGTTCCTGCATTCGTAGAAAGCGTTAAGGCTGGCGAAGGCAAGCTGATGGGCTTTGGCCATCGCGTCTACAAGAACTTTGACCCTCGTGCCACCATCATCAAGAAGGCTGCATACGACGTATTTGAAGTGACAGGCAAGAACCCACTTCTTGACATCGCACTTGAGCTTGAAAAAGTTGCACTGAACGACGAGTACTTCATCAAGCGCAAGTTGTACCCGAATGTTGACTTCTACTCAGGTCTGATTTACCAAGCACTTGGTTTCCCAGTTGACATGTTCACTGTGTTGTTCGCCATCCCCCGCACGGTTGGCTGGCTTACTCACATGCAAGAACTGTTGAACGACAAAGAACAAAAGATCAGCCGTCCTCGCCAGTGGTACACCGGCCACGACGAGCGCCCGTACGTTCCTGCTGCGAAGCGCTAATACGTCCGTCAGGCGACGGTAATTACGATTTTGCCTACATTGCCATTAGTGGCCATGTATTCATGAGCTGAAGCTATATCTGCAAACGCATACACAGAGTCGATTACTGGCTTCAACTGACCAGTTGAAAACAGCGGCAACATCTCTGAAGCGAATCGCTGACTGATAGCGATCTTTTCTTCAAGAGGTCGTGCCCGCAACACAGTGCCCGTAATTGATGCACGCTTTCCGAGCAGCAACCCAACATTGAACGGCACCGGCTTACCAGCCATTACGCCAACTTGAATTATGCGGCCCTTCACGGCAAGTGATGCAACATTGCGTTCTACATAGTCGCCACCGATGACATCAAGAATGACATCGACTCCAGCACCACCAGTTGCAGTTGCAACCTCAGCAACGAAGTCTTGTGTTCCGTAATCAACAACTACATCAGCACCTAACGCACGACACGCTTCAACTTTTCCGCCCGAACACGTAACAACAATGCGTGCACCTATGGCTTTACATATTTGAATTGCAGCGGTGCCTACGCCAGACGCACCTGCATGCACCATTGCCCAACGACCAGAGGTGAGACCACCCTGCACAACAAGCGCATCCCATGCAGTAATGAATACTTCGGGAATTCCTGCTGCATCATGCAACGACACACCTGATGGCACAGCCATTGCTTGGCGCTCATGGATTGAAAGCTGTTCCGCATATGCACCACCGCTAGTAATACCCATCACGCGATCACCAATTGACCACGCGGTGACTTTGTCACCAATTGCAGCAACTGTTCCAGCGAATTCCAGGCCAGGAATCTCAGGCCCACTAGGAAATGGGTTCGGGTAAAAGCCCATTCGTTGCAGAAGATCCGCGCGGTTCAGCGCTGTCGCAGCAACCGTGACCAAGATGTCCTGCTCACCAATGATTGGTGATGCAACATCTTCGAATTGGAGAACGTCTGGCCCTCCGTGAGAACGAAGGACTACAGCACGCATGGTGTTTAGGCCATCTTTGCTTGAAGGCGACGATCGAGTGCTTCAAGGAAGTCTTCAGTTGTCAACCATGGAGCATCTTTAGAAATGAGAATCGAAAGATCCTTCGTCATTTCTCCAGCTTCAATTGTTTCAACACAGACACGCTCGAGAAGTTCAGCAAATTCAAGAAGTTTCGGGTTGTTGTCTAACTTGCCGCGGTGCTTCAGGCCGCCAGTCCATGCATAGATCGATGCAACAGGATTCGTTGATGTCTTGTTGCCCTTTTGGTGTTCGCGATAATGACGAGTCACTGTTCCGTGTGCAGCTTCAGCTTCAA
>JBIILS010000129.1:0-3080 GCA_044232585.1 Ilumatobacteraceae bacterium | reverse complement strand
AGATCACATCGACCAACGTCATCACACCAGTAGTTACCGTGCCGGTCTTATCAAGCACCACCGTGTCAATGCGACGCGTGCTTTGCAGAACATCAATGCCTTTGATAACAATGCCCATTTGAGCAGCGCGACCACTACCCACCATCAGTGCGGTAGGTGTCGCAAGACCTAATGCACATGGGCACGCAATAATCAACACAGCCACGGCTGCGGTAAACGCTTTTGAAGCATCACCATCGAAATACAACCAAGCAGCCAATGTCAGCAAGCTAATAATGAACACCGTCGGTACAAAAATACTGCTGACTTTGTCTGCAAATCTCTGCACTGGCGCCTTCGTGGCTTGAGCCTCACGTACAAGCTTTGCCATTCGAGCAAATGTTGTCTCAGCACCTACACGTGTAGCTCGCACCACAATACGGCCATTCATGTTCACGGTTGCTGATGTCACAGAATCGCCCACGACAACGTCAACCGGCACGCTCTCGCCTGTCACCATGCTCATGTCAATGCTGGAAGCACCTTCAGCAACTACACCATCCGCTGCAATCTTTTCGCCAGGCCGCACAACAACCATGTCGCCTTCACGCACAACAGATGCCGGTATTGACACCTCAACGCCATCGCGTAGAACTGTCGCATACTTCGCACCCAACGCCAACAACGACCGCAATGCATCGCCAGCTGAATGCTTTGCCCGCATTTCCAAATAGCGACCAACCAAAATGAATGCGGTAACAGTCGCGCCAACTTCGAAGTACACATGCGACGAACTGGATTGCGTCATTGTCATTCCGGAATGTCCTGCTGCCGCAATGGCTTCGCCCCACACAACAGCCCAAATACTCCAGGCTGTCGCCGCAATCACGCCCACACTGATCAGTGTGTCCATGGTGGACGAACCATGCATTGCATTGCGGAATGCGGTCTTATGGAAGGGCCATGCACCCCACGTAACAACAGGTGCAGACAAACCCATCGCCCACCATTGCCAGTTATGGAACTGCCACGCCATCACCATCGACAACAAAACCACAGGAATGGTGAAGGCAACCGACACACCTAAACGAATCGCAGCCGCGCGAAGCCGTGCCTCAAGATCATCATCAAACGGCTGATCATCCATCACGCGCGCTGAGTACCCAGCATGCTCAATTGCCTTGATGACAGTTGCCTCGGAAACCGACTCTCCATCAAACGCAACCATTGCGGTCTCGGTTGCATAGTTGACCGCGGCTTCAATACCCGGAATTTCGTTGAGTTCTTTCTGAATCTTGGCAGCACACGCGCCACAGGTCATTCCCTGAACAGCAAGTTCCACTTCAATAATTGATGCTGGAGGAAGTACAAGACTCATACCTACTACCTAACGCCAAAATCAGGATGCCGCTTTGCAAGGAATGCAATGATGCCCTCTTGCGCCACATCTGACACCACAGCATCAGCCATTACCGCTGAAGCAAACTCATACGCCTGATCTTCTGGCAACAGAATTTGATCGTAATAGGCACGCTTACCAATTGCTTTTGATTCACGCGACCCACGTGTTGCACGCATCATTAACTCATTCACTGCTGCGTCAAGTTCCTCATCAGCAACAACGGCATTTACAAAACCCCACTCCAAGGCAGTCGCTGCGGAAATTGCATCGCCAGTCATCGCCATCTCTAATGCACGCTTTGGTGACAAGTTGCGTGCAACTGCAACTAGCGGTGTGTGACAAAACAATCCACCCTTCCCACCCGGAATCGCAAAACTTGCAGACTCTGCTGCAACTGCAAGATCACAAGTGGCCACTAGTTGACACCCAGCCGCTGTTGCAAGTGCATGTACCCGAGCAATCACCACTTGCGGAATTCGATGCATCAGCTGCATCAAGTTCGAACACACAGTAAAAAGCTCGAACGCATCATCACGTGATGTCCCGGCCATCTCGCCGAAATTGTGCCCGGCAGAAAAAACAGGCCCCTCGGCCGCCAACACAACACCCACGGCATCAGAGACAGCAATCTCTTCAAAGGCGGCAGTGAGTTCCTTCAGAACATCCATCGATAACGCATTGCGCTTGGCTGGGTTACACAACGTGACGGTGACAATGTCGGCCTCACGCGATACTCGAACTTTTTGGTCCATAACAAACCTCCATGGTCACCATATATATGGCAACCCATTGGTGCGCCCTCTGGGGCTCGAACCCAGGACCTGCGGATTAAAAGTCCGTTGCTCTACCGACTGAGCTAAAGGCGCAGAAGCACTGGAACCTAGAGCGAAACTCGCCCCAGATGCCGAATACATCCGTTTTCCATACTAGTTCGCCTGAGCCGAATACCTTCAGACCGTTACAAATAGCCCCATTTGCCCCATATTCAGCCCCGCTCCTGTCAAGGTTAAATGTGACGGAAATAATGACCAACTGCCTACAAATTCCTTGACTTCTGGATTAATTTGACCGAGTCCATTCAATCCCTTGGACAACAAATTCACAGGAGTGAAAAACATGAAAAAAACAATTATCGCTATCGCTGCAGCATCAGTTCTTTTGCTTTCAGCTTGCGGATCAGATGGGTCAACTGCTGACACCACTGTCGCTGCTGCTGACACCACAGAAATGGCTACTGAAGTAGGCAACATCGTTGCGGTTGCTCAGGGCAACCCAGACTTCTCCACACTTGTTGCTGCCGTAACAGCAGCCGGTCTTGGTGATGCACTTTCAGGAGCAGGACCATTCACAGTCTTCGCCCCAACCAACGCAGCATTTGAAGCTCTTCCAGCAGGACTTCTCGAGAAGCTTCTGCTTCCAGAAAACAAAGAAATTCTCACAAAGATCCTCACTTACCACGTAGTGCCATCAAAAGTAATGGCCGCTGACGTAGCTGCAGGCGATGTGAACACACTTGAAGGTTCTGCCTTTGCTGTAACAACCGAGGGTGGCGTAAAAGTGAACGCATCAAATGTAACTGCAACCGACGTTCCAGCATCTAACGGAGTTATCCACGTCATTGACGCAGTTCTTGTACCTGCATCTGTTGATGTTTCATCACTCTAAATAAAGACTAACGAATAGAGTCGGTAGGGGAATT
>JBIILS010000128.1:0-3104 GCA_044232585.1 Ilumatobacteraceae bacterium | reverse complement strand
GCGCTTGTTCGGTTCGTACATGCAGGCGTTGCAGGTCGCCAACGTGTTGAGGCCTTCACATTAGGTACTCGACTTACCCGCATCACCCGAGAACTTTCTTCCAAAGATCCAGATCGTGCTCTACGCGCAGCTGGTGAGAATGTTCGCGACTGGAGCGGCGGAACGCGCCTCGGTGAGACATTGCGTTTGTTCAATAATGAATGGGGCGTTCGCGGCATGGCCCGTGGCGCAATTGTTGTTGTCTTGTCGGATGGTTGGGATCGTGGAGACCCCATCGTGCTTGCAGAACAGATGGAACGGCTTCATCGTGTGTCATTTCGCATTGTGTGGGTGAACCCCCTGAAGGTGACGCCGGGATATGCCCCTCTTGCCCGAGGAATGGCTGCTGCTCTGCCGTATGTTGATGACTTCGTGGAGGGACATTCTCTTGATGCCCTCGAGCAACTTACTAAGGTCATTAATCATGCGTGAACTTCTTACTGACATTGATCGTTGGCAAACCGACGGCAAAAGAGTGGCCATCGCACGAGTTGTTGACATTGAAGGCTCTGGCCCACGTGGCGCAGGCGCAGCAATGGCTGTCAACCAAGACGGTGAAGTCAGCGGTTCCGTTAGTGGTGGATGCGTGGAAAGCGCGGTTGTCTCAGAGGCGTTGGCGATTCTGTCGGGCGAACAGCCAAGCCGTGTTGTTACGTTCGGCTATTCAGATGACGAAGCATTTGCTGTCGGCCTCACGTGCGGCGGCATCATCCACCTCTTCATTCAGCCACTCGAATGGTGACCATGAATTCGTACCAAACCTTTTCTGCGCATGTTCGCGATAACTCGCCTGTCGCATTAGTCACGGTTATCGAAGGCCCGCACGTTGGGGCAACCATGGTTGTTACACCAGCAGGCATTGTCGGCGGTTCGCTCGGCAACCCAGACATTGATCGAATCGTGGCACGTGATGCGCTGGGCGAACTGGAAGCAGGGCGCACTTTGGTTCGTCATTACGGACCTCATGGTGAATCAACACCAGAAGATCTCATCGATACAGAAACAGTGCGTATCTTTATTGAGAGTTTTTCTCCACCACCACTTATGTGGATCTTTGGTGCAGTTGATTTCACGGCAGCGTTGGCACGCGTTGCAAAAGTTCTCGGCTACCACGTCACGGTATGTGATGCGCGTGAAGTGTTTGCAACACGCCGTCGTTTCCCTATGGCCGATGAAGTCAAAGTCACATGGCCAACTCCAATGTTCACAGAGAACGGCCACCGCTTATCGTCTCGTGATGCCGTGTGTATTTTGACGCACGACCCAAAGTTTGATGTGCCAGCAATTCAAGGGGCACTTGCAACATCTGCCGGATACATCGGCGTGATGGGCAGTCGCAAAACTCACGCAAAGCGTCTTGAACGCATGGCTGAGGTCGGAATCACTAGTGCAGCTGATCTAGCCCGTATTCATTCACCAATTGGCTTAGACCTTGGTGGCCGTACACCTGAAGAAACAGCTATTTCAATCGTGGGCGAAATTATCGCAACTCGCACAGGGCGTAATGCTTCCCCTCTTGGCGCCAGCGACGGCGCAATTCACTAATCGCTATAGGCGGAACGTTGCAATATTGCTTGGGTTGGTCCACACAACTCGTGCTGCTTGTTCAGCAGACATGATTTTGAATTTCACAAACTTGCCACCAAACGGTGCATGAATCATTGCAAGCCCTGTACCGAGATACATCTGTACGTGAGTTCCCTCGCCGGTGATATCTCCTGCTATCGCATCTTCGCGTTCAACACGCATACGACGATCTAGTTGCGATACAGCCTGACGTGGCATGTCAACGCCAGCCGTTCGCCATGCAAACCACAGAAGCCCTGAACAATCCATCTTCACGTACGAGTCTTCTTTGCCTTCGATGTACCGAACACCTAGTTGTGTGAGCGCCGACAACACCGCTATCTGATGGTCACGTGGCGCACGCGACCATGCCCTGTTCAAATCATTCGGGTCTAGTACCAGACGTTTAGCAACACCATTCGAGACAACACGGCGCAACTCCAAATATGAGGGGTCTTCTTTATTCTCTGTTCGCATTATGAGACTTAGGGCTCGAATAGCATCAATCGCAATTTGAGGGCGTTGACGAGTGCGCTCACCCGGCATTTGAAAGTTACGCGACACAATGTCTTTGTTGGAACTACCTGCTGCACTGGCTGGTGCGACAGGAAGCGACGCACTGAGAATGCCAATTGCGGCTACCCCGCTCAGAAGTTTGGCAAGCCGAACCATTTAAGGCAGGCTATTACGAATGGAAGCACCTCACAGCACCGCCCTCGGGGTCCTTCTGGCTGCTGGCTCTGGTACGCGCTTTGCGGGCTCTCAACATAAATTGTTGGCACACATTGATGGACAAACAATCTTCTCGCGTTCTCTGAGCGCAATGATCGGCTCGCACCTAGATGGATTCATTGTTGTCTCAGGTGCTCTCGACCTCGATGGCCATATCGGCGATATTGAGGAAGTTCATAATCCGGATTGGAAAACAGGTCAACGCAGTTCCGTAATCACAGCAATTAATTTTGCTCGCAGCCACGGCTACGACGCCATTGTTGTCGGATTAGCCGACCAACCATTTCTCACATCGGAGGCGTGGACAAATGTTGCATCCTCAATGTCCCCCATTGCGATTGCCACATACAACGGAACACGCGGAAACCCCGTACGACTTCATTCCAGTGTGTGGGACACATTTGAAGACCTCGAAGCAGACCCAGATGCTGGGGCACGAAGTCTCATTCACCTGCATCCTGAACTCGTTCGGGAAGTAGCCTGTGAAGGCAATTCGGCAGATATCGACACCACAGAGGATCTCGACACATGGACCTAAATCATCAATTCACTGTTGCAGTTCCCGTGGAAGATGCATGGCGCATCCTTACTGACGTCGAGCGCATTGCACCCTGCCTCCCTGGTGCCCAACTGCAAGAAATCGAAGGCGAAACATACCGCGGAGTAGTCAAAGTCAAAGTCGGACCAATTCAGGCACAGTTCAAAGGTCAGGCAAGTTTTATTGAGCGCGACGACGCTACCCACAAAGTAGTGCTCAAGGGCGAAGG
>JBIILS010000127.1:0-3113 GCA_044232585.1 Ilumatobacteraceae bacterium | reverse complement strand
GTTGTTGCTATCGGCGATGGTGTGTATGAGGTGGCATCAGAACCGACTCCGCAATTGATGACACGTATCTCACAATGGCTCGCGGATAATTCGCACCCGCTACTAGGCGTAGACATGGGTAAAGAGTCGTTAGAAGACACGTATCGTCGGTTGACTCGAGGCCAACAATGAGGCGCATTCGTATTCAGCTTCGTGCAGAACTAATGCTGCTTGCGCGAAATGGTGAGCAACTGCTGCTTACCCTGATTATCCCTGTACTGCTACTTGGCTTCTTCGGTTCTGTCGATGTATTGCCCAGTGCCGATATGGAACCAATCCAGTTCTTAACTCCCGGCGTTCTTGCCATCGCGATCATGTCATCTTCAATGGTGAGTCTGGGAATAGCTACGGGGTTTGAGCGTTCCTATTTGGTGCTGAAGCGACTTGGTGCAACCCCACTTACGCGTAACGAATTAGTCATCGCAAAAATCTTGTCGGTGTTTACCGTGCAATTGATTCAGGCGATTATCTTGTTGTCGCTCGGCCTTGCACTTGGGTGGCAGCCAGGTGGTTCTGCATGGCCTCTTGCAACTGTCGTAGTGCTGTTCGGTACGTCGGCGTTCGCTGGAATCGGCCTCATCCTCGCTGGCCAACTGCGCGCTGAGATAAACCTGGCCGCCCAAAACGGGTTGTACTTAGTGTTGCTTTTGCTGGGTGGAATGGTCATTCCGCGTGATTCGCTTCCTGAGTTCCTCGGCAATGCCGTACAAGGCTTGCCATCAACTGCATTGGCCGATCTGCTGCGTTCAACGTTGAACGGTGACACCGCTGGCCTTGTTGTGCCTTGTGCGGTGCTTGCCGCGTGGGGCATTATCGCGCCTGCAATTGCCGCACGACGCTTCCGCTGGAGCTAAGCGCGATTCACCATAATGGTGATGGGCTTGTGATGAATATGCGTTTCTCGCACGCGTTCCCAACCAAATGTTTCGTACCAGTGCGCAACATCTCGTGTATACAAATACACATCGGTATGCCCTAACTCACGTGCACGGCGAACGGCTTCAGTAACTAATTGTTTTCCCACTGCCTTGCCCCGGTATTCCGGATTCACAAACACAGCTGCCACCCACGGGCCTGGTTCTTGTGCATCGGGAAGTTCATCATCATTTACAACGCACGCCACGCCCGCAAGTTCATCGTTAGTGGTTATCGCAGCGAGACTTATGGGCAGCGACGAAGGGTCTATCGCAGATTCTGAATAGACATTGAGATACCACTGAATATCGTCGTTCGGGTCTGTCTCTTTCCAATCATCAAAAGCCCATTGTGCACCAATGTGAGCGAATTTTGAATTCGCAGGCATGTCAGAAATGACAATGTCAAATGTCATTGAGAGGAATCAGAAGGCTCTTTGGTGCTGTACGACTGCTCACCAAAAAAGCCCTTCATGAATCGTGTGAAGAAAATGGTGATGATGAGCGCCCACAAGAAGACTGCTCCGCCGAGTTTCATAATTCCGCCAGCTAGTTGTTGATCACTTAGCACTGACATTCCCCAGACTCGAACTGGAGTGTCGTAGTGGTTATACACAGAGCCTTCAGCGAATGTCAGCCAGCCTGCAGGAATTGAAGGCACCAGAGATGTGCAAAAGAGATAAACCATCATCGCCCCATAACTCATACGCCATTCTTTTGCCGGGCCACAAATCGGGGTCCACAGCATTAAGGCACTAAACACCAACAAAACGTGGAGGCTGTAGTGCAATGGCCCGCCAGCTGCGGAGCGATTCACCAGTGCAGGGATGTGAGTAATCAGTAGGACCGCGTTGTAGGTGACAGCAGCGATCACCGGGCGCGTGAGAAACCTAATGACTCGATACGTACGGCCTTTTCCTACCAATAGGCGGAACAGCCACTCCGGTGTTGCAAGCAATGCGAGCGGCGGAATGATGTACGTAAGAATTGTGTGCTGCAACATATGCATGGAATACAGGTATTCCTCTGCAATGTCATGTAACGGCCAATCTGTTGAAATCAACAACAGGAAAATCATGAGGGAAAAAATCCTGATTTGTTTGCGCGAGATCACTTCCCCACTGGGAACAACTTTGGGGCCGAGCACTCGAATCGCGTACACGAACGCGACTATGAGACCAATGATCAACACCCAAATCTCCAGGTGTTGCTGGTACCGCCAGGGGTCAGTATTAAGAGTTGGTTCGATGCTAGAGATCAGCATTGCCGACCCGCCCCGCTAATTACGCGATGAAGAACTTGAAGGTAGCGAGAGCCGCGATGTACACGAATAACGCAAGCCCAAGACCGGTGTAGAAAAGGAAGCTAAAGATCTTGCTATCAAACTTGAGATGCATGAAGTACGAAACAACCATTACAAACTTGACCAACATCATGATGATCAATGAAGGCATGAACAACGGACCGAAGTCGACATAGTAAGTAGAAACTTCAAGAGCCGTGATGAGGGCCAAGATTATTGCAATTTTTATGTAGCCGGCATCGGTCATTCCGTGCTCGTGTGTGTCTTCGTGGGTTTCAGTAACGGATGTCATAATGCGCTCTCAATCAGGCTGGGATTAGGTAAACCAAGGTGAAGATGATGATCCACACAACATCAACGAAGTGCCAGTACAAACCAATGAGTTCAACAACTTCAGACTTATCGCCCGTAATCTTGTTCTTCTTGATGATGCCCATCAAGGACAACAACATAATGACTCCGACTGAAACGTGGACACCGTGGAAGCCGGTTAGAGAATAAAAGCTTGAACCGAAAAGGCTTGTGGTGAAGCCAAGGCCTTCACGATAGAAGGTCGTGAACTCATACACCTGGCCACCAACGAAAGTTGCTCCCAAGAGTGCTGTAATCAGCAGCCATAGGTTTGTCTTGTTGTCGTCCTTGCGTTGCGCCGATGACACTGCAAGCACCATGGTGAGCGATGACATCAACAGAACGAAACTGCTGACTGATGTGAAAGGGATGTCATAAATCTGTGAAGGATGTGGTCCGTTTTGAACGCGACCGCGATACAGCATGTATGTGGAGATAAGACCACCAAAGAGCAAGCACTCTGATCCGAGGAACAACCACATCGCCAGCTTGTTGTTTGACAAGCC
>JBIILS010000126.1:0-3114 GCA_044232585.1 Ilumatobacteraceae bacterium | reverse complement strand
CCCTGCAATTGCAGGGGGTTTTTCTATTGGCGCGCTCGGCAGGATTTGAACCTACAACCTTCTGATCCGTAGTCAGATGCTCTATCCATTGAGCTACGAGCGCTTGATATTAGGAATCTAACTCTACCTGTGAGATTTAATTCCAGGCACCCCAGCCGTTTGAGCGCTTATATATGGCATATCCTGCCTTGGCATTCACTCTGGCATCCAGCAATTGACTGGGCGACGTGACACCGATATCTTTCAACCAACTGCGGTGCGCGAGCCAGTGAATTTGAAATAGCCCCAGGCAGCAACTGCCGTTATAGTTCGCGGCGTTCAGCTTGCTTTCCCGCTTGGCAATGGCAATTGCCCTGTCCTCCAGCTTGTCTGGCCAGATCTCGCGAATAATGGCAATCGATTGCTTCACCGAGTACCGCTTCTCAGGTGCCTTCAACTTCAGGGCGGTCGAGGTGGCCTTTGTGGTGGCTGATTTCGGAAGGCAAATTACGTCACCTATTAATAGGAGCGATTTTGTGTTGGCTTTATTGACCTTCAGCAACAGGCTCATGGCTACGTTGACCTTGTTGGCTATGCGACTCCAGGAATCATTCGGCACCACGGTGTAGGTCTTGGCGCAGCCCGTCGCCACTTTCGCCCCTGCCGGGGCTGGCCCGCTGAACACCAGCGCGCCTGCAACCACAAGGGCTGCCAGGGGTTTGCGGAGCAAACTCATATGGCGGAGAGGGTGGGATTTGAACCCACGGTCCGCTTTAAGACGGACAACGCCTTAGCAGGGCGCCCCATTCGGCCACTCTGGCACCTCTCCTGGGAAGGGTTGAAGTGTACCTGCGCGCAAGCCCCTACAACCCTCGCGGCCAGGTTCGTTCGGGCACCCGAACCCTTTGTTAATTAACGATTTCGGATGATTTAGGGCAGTTTCGTGGCGACTAAGGTTTTTCAATCGGCGCTGCTTGCAGTGCCACAAACCCAGGGAGACCAAATACATGAAGAAAATGTGGAAGCTTGCAGCAGTTGCAGCTACAGCATCACTTCTCGTCGCAGCGTGCGGCGGAAGCGATTCATCATCAGACACAACAAGTGCACCAGCGGAAGCAACCGACGTAAAAGTCGCTGTTGTCTACCTCGGTACTGCTGAGGACAAAGGCTGGACATACCAGCACGAACAAGGCATCTTGCAACTTGAAAAAGATCTCGGTGTTGAAGTAAAGCGCATTGAGAATATTGCGGACAACGCAGATTCTGAAAAGACTTTTGAACAACTCGCATCAGAGGGTTACGACGTCATCTACGCAACCTCATTTGGTTACGGCTCACCAATGGCAAACGTTGCAGTGAAGTACCCAGACGTGTGCTTCCAGTGGGCAACCGGTGCAAAGTTCCTTCTTACTAAAGACGGTGGCGGCGCATTTGCTGACTTCGCAGCAGTGCCAGCAAACCTCGGTACATACTTTGGTGCAGCTGAAGAAGCTCGTTACCTCAGTGGTATCGCAGCAGGTAAGGCAACAAAGAACAACAAGCTTGGCTATGTTGCTGCATTCCCAATTCCAGAAGTAATTCGCGGAATCAACGCATTCACATTGGGTGCACAGTCAGTGAACCCAGATGCAACTGTTCAAGTTTCATGGACAAAGACATGGTTCGACCCAACAATTGAGAAGCAGGCTTCAGAGGCACTTCTTGATGCAGGCGTCGACGTTCTTGCACAGCATCAAGACACCACTGCTGCCGGCGTTGCAGCAGAGGCAAAGGGTGCCAAGTGGGTTGGTTACAACAGTGACGTAAAAGAAGCAGCACCTGCTGCTTGGCTCACAGCACCAACATGGAACTGGGGTCCTTACTACTCAAAGACCTCAAAGGCAGTTGCAGATGGCACATGCCCATCAGATGAGTACTACGGATCAATGGCAGACGGCATGGTCACACTTGCTTCATTCGGCGATTCAGTTGATGCAGAGACACAAGCATCAATCACCGCTAAGGGTGAAGAAATCATTGCTGGAACATTTGCTCCATTCACAGGACCAATCAGTGACCAAGACGGAAAAGAAGTTCTTGCAGCTGGAGTTAAGGCCGAACTCGGCGCACTCCTCAGCATGAACTACTTCGTTAAGGGTGTCATCGGTTCCGCTAAGGGCTGATCTCACAAATGACTAACGCCTCTCACGAGGTAGCGAAGGGGCCGCATCACGCAAGTGGTGCGGCCCCTAGCGCACTCTCGGCACACTCCATTGTTAAACGCTTTCCGGGCGTTCTTGCTAATGATTCTGTTGACTTCGACGTTCTCCCTGGCGAAGTACACACACTCCTTGGTGAAAACGGCGCAGGAAAGAGCACGCTTGCTGCCATGTTGTGCGGTTTGTATCAGCCAGATGCTGGCTACTTAACGCGTAATGGTGAACGCATTGCATTGTCATCACCACGCGCGGGCCTTCAACACGGCATTGCCATGGTGCATCAACACTTTCGCTTGGTGGAACGTTTCACCGTTGCAGAAAATGTCATTCTCGGAAGTCGCGATCTTTCATACAAACTGAATCGTTCAGAACTCGAAGACAAAGTTGCGGCCGTTGCCGAGTCATACGGTTTGCCAATTGAGCCGGGCGCGACTGTCGGCGACCTCTCAGTTGGTCAACGTCAACGCGTAGAAATCGTGAAGGCGTTGTACCAGGGTGCAGAGATTCTGTTGCTCGACGAACCAACTGCGGTATTAGTCCCCGCCGAAGTTGAGAAGCTTTTTGAAAATGTTCATGCCATGACACAGGCAGGAAAGTCGATTGTTTTCATCAGTCACAAACTTGGTGAAGTAGTTGAGATTTCTGATCGTGTCACTGTGTTGCGCAATGGCCGCGTTACCGGACATGTGTCTGGTCGCGGTACTACCGACACCAAAGAATTGGCTCGTCTCATGGTGGGCAGAGACATCGAACTCACAACACAACGTGCATCACACGCAACGGGCCATGAGATCTTGCAGATTCGTGATTTGTCTCTGACCGTTGGCGGCGTCAGTGTGTTGTCGGATATTTCTTTCAATGTGCACGCAGGCGAAATGGTGGGCATCGCAGGTGTGGCCGGAAACGGCCAACGCGAACTTGCTGACACTATTGCTGG
>JBIILS010000041.1:0-10376 GCA_044232585.1 Ilumatobacteraceae bacterium | reverse complement strand
CAGGCGTACTACGGTTAGGGCATATCGAGGGGGAATCGAATGGAACTCAAAGGTAAACACGTTGTCGTCACAGGCGGTTCACGGGGAATTGGCGAACAATTGGCACGCCAGTTTGCGTCACGCGGCGCCAAGGTCACGGTTGTTGCTCGCAGCGTTGATGCGCTTGAAGCTGTCGCTTCGGCAATCGGTGGAAATGCAGTGGTGTCTGACTTGTCTGATGATCTCTCAGTCGACGGGCTCATTGAACATATTGAGAAACTGCACGGCCACATTGACATCTTGGTAAACAATGCTGGTCTTGAAACCTCAACTGCATTTGCTGTTGAAGATGAACGTGAGATTCGTACTGTTGCACGAGTCAACTTGGAAGTGCCCATGTTGCTCACTCGTCATGCATTGCCAGGAATGATTGCGCGCAATTCAGGACACATTGTCTTCGTGTCATCGCTTGCAGGCACTGCTGGTTTCCCCGGCATGTCTGTGTATGGCGCAACGAAGGCGGGCATTCTTAACTTTGTAAATGGTCTGAGTCGTGAATTGAAATCAACAAAGGTGAATATCACTGTGTTGTCGCCTGGGCCAGTTGATACGGGCATGTGGGATGTCATTGAAGATAAGACATCGACAATCAGAAATGTTGTAAAACGTTTTCAACGCTTGCAATTGATTCCTACGGCTGATCCGGTGAAGCTTGCAATCCGCACTGTTGATGCAGTTGCAGCGAACAAGCCTTTTGTACGTGACCCAAAGCGACTCAGTATCAATTTCTGGTTGAATCACGCACCGACTCGTATTGCGAACTTCGCAATCTTCGGAGTGAAGTTCGATCCACTCGACAAGGGCTAAGGCTCAATAGTCCTGCTCGTCGTCGTCGGTGTCGTCGTCAGTCAGAGGGAAATACCAGACGTCTCTGCAGTCACGACAGCGATATGAGACCACATCGTCGACTTCCCAGACCCCATCTTCAGGGGCGTGGGACAGCAAATGGCACGGGCCTCCGCAGTCGATACAGATAATGGACTCTTTCGGACTAATCACCGCCGTAGTCTGCCTTGCGTGAGAGTTGTTGCAGGTGACCTACGTGGTCGACGAATAGAAGCCCCAACGTCAGAGGCCACCCGGCCAACGACCGACATGGTGCGAGAAGCAGTCTTTAATGCTCTTGGCAGCCTTGATGTTGTTCAGGGAGCCCGTGTTCTTGACCTCTTTGCCGGCACGGGCGCGATGGGTATCGAAGCCATTTCGCGGGGGGCTGACCACTGTGTTTTCGTGGAAAATGACCGTGCAGCCCTTGCCGTGCTTCGCAGCAACATTGCGGCACTCGGTATCTCCGATAAATCCACGGTGATCGCGGGAGACGCAGTCGGAACCGCAGCGCATCAACAAGAAATTGACCTCCTCATTGCAGACCCACCGTACGGCTTTGACGCATGGGGTGCATTGCTGGCTTCGGTAACTGCACCGCTTGTCGTTCTTGAATCGGGACGGCCAATCGGGCCTATTGCGGGCTTTGAAACAGTGCGCGAAAAGAAATATGGCAGAACTCATGTGTCCTTTCTCAGTCCCAGCAGTGCGCCAGACGGTACGGTAGAGGTGCAATGAGCACTGTGTTATACCCCGGCAGCTTTGATCCGTTTCATCTGGGTCATCTAGACGTCGTCGAGCAGGCAACTGCCTTGTTCGGAGAAGTTGTGGTTGCAGTCATGCATAACCCCGACAAGCCATCAGGCGTCCTGTCTACAGATCAGCGTGTTTCACTGATCGCCGCATCGTGTTCCCACTTGCCGAACGTCTCAGTGCGCAGTTTTCCTGGCCTTGCAGTTGATGCAGCACTGTCCGTCAAGGCATTGTGCATCGTGAAGGGTCTTCGCACCTCGGGCGATTTCGAAGTGGAACAACAAATGGCGCACACAAATTTTGCGGTCTCTGGCGTGCGTACCGTGTACGTGCCATGTCAGCCACGTTTTGGTTTTGTGAGCAGTCGTTTTATTCGCGACATTGCAGCCCATGGTGGCGATGTGTCATCAATGGTTCCAAGCGCAGTTTCTGATGCGCTTGCGTCTCTCTTTTCCCCACGGAGCAAATAATGAGTTTTGATGATTTCGATGACACAACAGATGACTCGTATCCACAACCGATACCTGTGCAGGCTCGTCTTGGTGAGAGCGAAGTAATACTTCGTCGCACTATCGACATTGTGGCAACTGCTCCGAGCATGCCCTTATCAAGTTCGCCTCGTATTGACCGCGATGAAGTGATTGAGTTGCTTGAAGATGCACTAGTGCGTTTGCCAGACGAGATTCGTCAAGCACGTTGGATGTTGAAAGAACGCCAAGAATTCCTTGATAAAACCAAGCGTGAGGCAGATGAGCTATTGGGTGCTGCACGTCAACAAGCTGAACGAATGGTGCAACGCACTGAAGTGGTACGTGCTGCTGAAGCTCGCGCTCGCCAAGTTATTGATGCAGCCGAAGAAGAGACTCGTCGCTTGAAGAACGAAACAGAAGATTTCCTTGATCAGCGTCTTGGAAGTTTTGAGATTCTTCTCGATCGTTTGTCAAAGACTGTCGCCAATGGGCGTAACCGTTTGTCGATTGGTTCAGAGCCGCCACCGCCAGAATCTGAAGAACCAATCGAACAACAAGAAGTTGCGGATTTCTTTAACCAAGACGATCTCTAGGCAGGCCCACTTTGGCTAAGCCACTTATCGTTAATGCAGTTGAATTGCTGCGCCGCCCTGGAACTACTAAAGACATCGAGGTTGCTGTCGCAGTTCTTGATTTCGAATTTGACGACTCCCGAATAGTTGACACGCCCGTTGATATCTCGGTCCATCTTGAATCGCTCTCCACTGGTATTCATGTTGCCGGCACCGCTCGCGCAACGTGGGCCGGTGTGTGTCGGCGGTGCTTGGCGCCACTTGTTGAGCGCATGAGCGTCGACCTTGATGAGATGTATCAGAAGGGGACCTACGACCCCGACGCATACGAAATTGAGAACGACCAGATCAATCTTCTGCCCATGGTCAGAGAGGGCGTTCTGCTCGCTGTACCGCTCTCGCCCCTGTGTCGCGAGGATTGCCCGGGCTTCTGCCCTCATTGCGGAGCCGACCTTTCTGAGACCCATTGCGGATGCGTTACTTCGGCCGCTGACCCCCGTTGGGCAGCCCTTGAAAACCTCAAAGGCGTATTTCCTGACGACGCCCCGTAAGTTTTTGGCGTTGTCGGGCTATCATTACGAAGCCCCCAACAGGGCATTTGCCGCTAACAAGGGAGACCACGGTGGCCGTTCCCAAGAGAAAAATGTCGAAGTCGAAGACTCGTATGCGTCGCGCCTCAAACTGGCGCCTCGATGCACCTTCACGTAGTACCTGCCCACGTTGCAGTGCTGTCAAGCTGCCCCACACAGTCTGTGGTGCATGCGGATGGTACAAAGGCCGCGTGGCAATCGCCGTCGACTAACAGACCAGTTATCACACATGTTGCCAATCGCTGTTGACGCGATGGGTGGCGACAATGCTCCCTCGGCAATTCTTGCCGGAGCACTTGAAGCCGCTGCCCTCGGTATTCCTCTTCTTCTTGTCGGCCCTGAAGGCCTAGAAGGAACTGGCGACCTTCCATTGCTTGTCGCAAGTGAAGTCATCGAAATGGATGACGACCCTGCGCAGTCGGTGCGTCGCAAGCGCGACTCCACTCTTGTTCGTGCTGCTGAAGCAGTGCGCGACGGGAAAGCCAGTGCAATGATTTCGGCCGGCAATACGGGCGCAACCATGGCAAGTGCGTTATTGCGCATGGGGCGTATTTCAGGAGTTGCTCGTCCTGCAATCGCAACACCCGTTCCAGTTCCTGGTGGTCACCCAACGGTTCTTCTCGATGCGGGTGCAAACGCAGAAGTTCAGGCCGAATGGCTAGTGCAGTTCGCACTCATGGGTTCTGTGTACTCACAACGTCGCTTCGGAGTAGAGAACCCTCGTGTTGGTTTGCTGTCGATTGGTGAAGAACCTGGCAAAGGCGACACCTTGCGCAAAGAGACATATGAATTATTGAAGGTTGCTCCCGGAATCAATTTCATCGGCAATGTTGAAGGCCGCGATCTCATGACCGGCGTTGTTGATGTTGTTGTCACTGATGGCTTCACCGGAAACGTGGTTCTGAAAACTCTTGAAGGCAGTTTGCGCACTGTTGTGAAGGCACTCTTTACTGCTTTTGGCCAACCCGAATATGCAGATGCAGCAAACACACTGATGCCTGCACTACTGCCGTTGTACGAAACGCTTGACCCTGATACCTACGGCGGCGCAATTTTGCTCGGCGTTGATGGCGTATGCATCATCTCTCACGGATCAAGTAGTGCACGCGCCATGGTGAATGGCATCAAATGCGCACAAGAAATGGTTGAGACCGGCATGGTCGAGGCGATTCGTGTTGCAATCTCAAGTACTCTTGCTGAGTAAGCACCCACTGAAGGAGACATTCGATGGCAACTATTGAACGCAACGAAGTTCTCGCAACTGTTTGTCGCAACTTGGCGGAAATTCTCGAGATTTCAGCCTCAGATATCTCTGAATCACAGACTCTTGCAGACGATCTGGGTGCTGACTCCATTGCGCTTATCGAACTTGTTGATTCACTCGAGCAAGAATTCTCTGACATAATTCCGAATTTTCAATTTGAAGACGATGATTTGTCCGGTCTTCTCACTGTTGCTGACGCGGTGAACTACATCGTGCTCGCACTTGGCAAATAACTAACGCCGATGTCGGATTTGGAGAACTCGGCTCTTTCAGAGTGTGCCTCGCGAATCGGATATTCATTTAGCAACCCCGCATTGTTGCGTCAGGCACTGATCCACCGTTCGTGGCAGGCTGAAAATAGTGACCCAGTCACAAATGAACGTTTTGAATTCCTTGGTGATGCAGTTCTTGGCTGGGTTATTGCTGATGTGGCATTTCATCGCCTCAGCGACATGCCAGAAGGCAAACTGACAGATCTTCGACGCAGTGTCGTCAACATGCATGCACTCGCTGACATTGCTCGGCAATTAGGAATCGGTGAGTTCTTGCTGCTCGGAAAAGGCGAGGATGCAGCAGGCGGGCGCGACAAGTCGTCCATTCTGGCCGATGCCCTCGAGGCCCTTATCGGTGCTGTGTATCTCGATGGTGGAGCTCCAGCTGCATATGAAATGGTGAAGCGATTGCTTGCTGATTCGGTTGAAGAAGCAATTCCGCATCTTGAAATGTTTGATGCAAAAACTCGACTGCAAGAACTATGCGCCCGGTTGTCCATCGGTATTCCTACGTATGACGTAGAGGGCGAAGGTCCTGACCATGAGCGCATCTTCACTGCAGTTCTGTATGTCGATGGTCGCGCGTATGGCTCGGGTATTGGGCGTACGAAAAAAGCTGCCGAGCAAATTGCCGCCGTGGGTGCATACGACGCTCTTGTCGAACAGCACAATGCCTGAACTGCCGGAAGTTGAAACCGTTCGGCGGGGGATTGAAGCCAGAGTTGTTGGCCGAAAAATTCTTTCGGTAGAAGTTGGTCGTGAACGATCAGTGCGTCGCGTTGGTCGTGAAGCCGTTATTCACGGTTTAACAGGAGTCACAATTACAACTGCACGTCGTCGTGGCAAATATCTGTTGTGTGATCTTGATTCTGGCGAAGAGATGATGATTCATCTGCGCATGAGTGGGCGAGTATTGGTGGAACCAGTCGGAACTACACGCCCAGCACATACACATGTGGTGTTGTCATTATCTGAACGTGACGGGGTGAGTGACGAAATGTGGTTTGTCGACCCTCGTACCTTTGGTGAAGTCGTGGTGTTTGATCCGTCTCTTGTGGCGCAAGTATTGCCAGAACTCATTCGGCTTGGGGTAGATCCCATATGCGAGGAATTCGACAGCACAATTCTGGCGAGTCGCTTGAAGGGTAAACGCGGAGCAATCAAACCTTTGTTGTTGAGCCAGCACGTGGTGGCAGGAATCGGCAATATCTATGCAGACGAGATTTTGCATCGTGCTGGTTTGCGATGGAATCGAACCGCTGACTCTCTAACGAAACCGCAGGTCCGCCGCCTGGCCGAACACATCTCTGAAGTACTGCGCGATGCAATCGCGGCAGGTGGTTCGACCCTTGATGATTCCCAATATGTCGATATTGAAGGCAAAACGGGTTCGTTTCAGGCAGAACATCGCGTGTATGGAAGAGATGGCAAGAGATGTGTCACCTGTGGAAAAGCCGACATTGTCCGAGTCGTGGCCGCCGGCAGGGCTACGGCCTATTGCCCTCGCTGTCAGAAATAGAGCGCCATTCCCTGAACACGGTGCCCGTCTATTACTGTTGTTAACGCCGTGTTCCTTAAATCTCTCACTCTCAAAGGCTTTAAGTCCTTCGCTGATTCCACCGTCCTTGAGATGGAGCCAGGTGTCACCGTTGTGGTCGGTCCGAACGGGTCGGGCAAGTCGAACGTTGTTGATGCCATTGCGTGGGTGCTTGGTGCACAAGCTCCAAGTTCAGTGCGAAGCCAGAAAATGGAAGATGTCATCTTCAGCGGAACAAACAAACGTGCGGCTCTTGGTCGTGCCGAGGTAACCCTTACCCTCGATAACTCCGCTGGCTTATTACCACTTGATTTTTCGGAAGTCAGTGTGTCGCGAACGTTGTTCCGTAATGGTGACAGTGAGTACTCCATCAATGGCGTTGAATGTCGTTTGCTTGATGTGCAAGAGCTCTTGTCTGATGCAGGTGTTGGTCGTCAACAGCACGTCATTATTAGCCAAGGTCAAATTGATGCAGTGCTTACTGCTCGCGCAGAAGACCGTCGTGCGATCATCGAAGAAGCCGCAGGAATTCTGAAGTATCGCAAGCGCAAAGAAAAAGCAGAGCGCCGTTTAGAGGCAACCGAAGTCAACTTGTTGCGTGTACAAGACCTCATTCGTGAAGTGCGTCGTCAGTTGCGCCCACTCGAGCGTCAAGCTGAAGCTGCTCGCCGGCACGGCGAAATCGTTGGTGAACTTCGTGCATTGCGTCTGTTCTTATCGGGTCGCGAAGTTGCTTCATTGCGTGCCCGACTCACAGCTCTTGCAGGCGAAAAACTTGCCGGAGATTCTGGTGAAAAAGAGATTCGCCAGAAACTTGCAGCCCTGGATACTGAGGTACTTGCAGCCGAAGCGGAACTTTCTGCCCGTGGTGAATCAGGTGTAAACGACGAACTGATGCGTGTTGAGCAGTTACGTGAACGTGCGCGTGGACTTGCTGCGGTTCTGGCAGAACGCCGCCGTTCAATGGAACGCGATCAGGGCCAACTCATTGCTGATGATGTTGTGGCAGCACTTGAGGCCGATGCAGCGCAAATGCGCGAAGAGCTCATTGAAGTCGAACGCAGTCTTGCCATTGCCATGCAAGAAAATGATTCTCTGCTTGAAGAGGAAGAAACGTTCGAGCGTGAGCGCACCGAACAAGGTCTTTTCCATATGGTGCAGAGCAACGAAGCATCAAACGCAGCAGCAGAAGTTCGCGGCGAGCTTCGCACATTGCGCAACACCGTGGAACAAGGTGCTGGCGAAGCACAAAAGATGCAGGCTCGTACCGAGCAATTAATTGCACACGATGCAAATGTTGCTGCGGGTATTGATCGCCTCCAGTCAGAATTGGCAGATGCCGAAACTGAAGTTGGCTCATTGCGGGCTCAACTGGTTGATGTCACAGATACCCGTGAACAAATTGAATTACTAGGTGACGAAGCACAAGTAGCTCGCGCAGCAGCAGAACGTCGCAGTGCACGCGCCGCTGCAAAACTTGAAGCTTTGGAAGAAGCTGTCGCTTCATCACGGGCTCGTATCGGTGCTGAGCATCTCGCCAATGTTTCTGGTGTGGTTGGGGCACTTGTAGATCTTCTTGAAGTAGATGCTGGCTGGGATGCAGCAGTGAAGGCGTCGCTCGGTGAAGCACTTGCCTCAATCGTGGTGTCCGATTCGGCAACTGCTCGTCGCGCAATTGAAGCGTTGCAGGCCGTTGATCACAACGGTGCAGTTCTTGCTCTCGGAATTAGTCAGAATTCATCTGCTTCGTTGCCTTCTGGCGTTCAGTCGGTGCGCTCACATGTCAGGCCCGCATCTGGGGCACCTGCTGCCTTGGCAGCATTGCTCGATTCGTTGCTGTCGCATATTGGGTGTGCCGATGATCTTGATGCAGCAATCGCAGTTGTAGAGAATTCATCGTCTGCCACTGTTGTTACTCGTCGCGGTGACAGGTTGTCTCCGTCTGGTTGGCGTCTTGGCGCTGCCGATGATCTTGGTTCGCAAGAAGTCATTGAACGCACCCGTATCGAGGTGGAATCAGCAGTTGCTGATCTTGCACGTCTTGCTAGCGAAGTGGAATCTGCAAAGACGCGTCTAGTGGCAGCTCGCCAACAAGGAACTCAGCTTCAATCACAAATTGATCGTCAATTGGTAGTGGTTGAAAGCGCGTCAGACAAATTGACCACCGCAATCAATGACCGTCGAGCCAATGCGGCCGAACAACAGATCACTCGCGATGCCGCCAACGAAACTCGTGCGCGTTTGACGCAATACCAACAGCGTGTATTGGAACTTGAGAATATTCTTCCAGGTCTTGAAGAGTCTGAAGCCGCTGAAGTTGCTGCTGCCAAAGCTCAGACAGAAGAGCGAGCCACCATTGACTCTAAATCTGCACACCTTGTTCTTCGCCGCAAAGATCTTGATGTTCGAGTAGCTGGTTTGCGTGAGCGTGAACAATTCCTGAAGCAACGCGCAAGTGATACCGAGCGTCGTCTTGAAGTTGACTCGGCAGCTCGCCTCGAAGCAGGTGCTCGCCGCCAAAAGATCGAAGCTGCGCTTGTTGCTGTCGGTCGTCTTTCTGACCTTGTTGAAACGCATAAGGCATCAACAGAAGCGCGACTTGCTGAATTGCACGAGATGCGTCGTCGTCAAAGTGATGAAGTACGTGCTGTTGCAACTCGTCTTGATAATGCTCGCCGCGGACGCCACGAATCTGAACAGCAACTCGAAGAACTTCGTGAGCGTGTTCGCCGCGTTGATGTAGAAGAAGCAGAAGCTCGTATGCGCTTAGAGGCCGCTGTCGAAATGATTCGTCGTGACCTTGAAGTAGAGCCAGAGGTCGCAGAAGCTGCACCTATGCCGGAAGCAATTGAGGGTGTTACTCATGCAGATCGCGCACGTGTTCTTGAACGTGATATTCGCCTCATGGGCCCAATTAATCCTCTGGCACTACAAGAGTTCACTGAACTTCAAGAACGTCACCAATTCCTTGAAGAACAACTGAACGACGTGCGCGCGTCACGCCGTGAACTTGCACAAGTCATTGCGGCTGTTGACGTTGAAATTCAGTCTGTTTTTGCTGAAGCCTTTGCTGATGTCAGCGTGAACTTCACGAATCTCTTCGCATTGTTGTTCCCAGGCGGTAAGGGCAAGTTGGTCCTTACGAATCCTGATGACATGTTGAATACCGGTATTGAAGTTGAAGCACAGCCACCAGGAAAGACCTTCAAGAAACTGTCGTTGCTGTCTGGTGGAGAGCGCTCGCTTACTGCTCTTGCGTATTTGTTTGCTGTATTCCGCAGCCGTCCTTCTCCGTTCTATGTAATGGACGAAGTCGAGGCTGCTCTTGACGACGTGAACCTTCATCGTTTCCTTGGGCTTGTCAGTGAGTTCCGTCGTGATGCACAACTCATCATCGTCAGTCACCAAAAGCGCACAATGGAAGCAGCTGACTGCCTCATGGGAGTCTCCATGCAGCCAGGTGGATCTTCAAAGGTCATCACTGAACGTTCCACTGACGCATTGACGCGCTAGGAACTGACATGCTTGCCTCGGCTACTACAAACATTGCCATCGCTCTGGCTGCCAGTGGCGCAGGAGTTGGAATACTCGTAGTTCTTCGCAGTCGCAGGAATCGCACTCGTGTAGTCGCAAGTCCTGTAAGTGAGACAGTCAAAGACACAGCTCCGATCGAGGTTGTTGCAGAAGCAGTTGTAGAAGCAGTTGCAGAAGTAGCTGTTGCGCCAAGCGTGCGTGAAAAGGCTGGTCGCACTCGATCATTGTTTGCTTCTGCTTTTCAATCCATCCGTGGACGAGGTATTGATTCCGCTACGTGGGATGAACTTGAAGAAACATTGTTGCTCGCCGACATTGGCATTGGATTAGCAACACGCTTGATTGATCCGTTGCGGGCTGCAGTGAAAGACGGTTCGTTGCGGTCACCAGATGAAGTGATTGCCGCTCTACGTGACGGCATGACAGCTCAATTGGCTACTTCAGACCGTTCTTTACATCTTGATGCCGTTGGTTCACCAAATGTGTGGTTGTTCGTTGGAGTCAATGGTGTGGGCAAAAC
>JBIILS010000125.1:0-3160 GCA_044232585.1 Ilumatobacteraceae bacterium | reverse complement strand
CCGATCGTTTCGCTGCAGAAGGTTTTGTTGCACTCGCACCGGATATGTATCACGGTGAAGTGACTGATGAGCCAGACATGGCTGGCAAGTTGCTGATGAGCATGAATCTTGCAACAGCAGGAAAAGACCTCAGTGGGGCAGTTGACCTATTGCAAGAACGCACTGGCCGCACCAAAGTTGGTGTCACTGGCTTCTGTATGGGTGGTGGACTTGCGTTGATGGCTGCATGTTTGCGTCCTGATGCAATTGCTGCTGCAGCACCGTTCTACGGCGGCATGCGACCTGACACAGTTATTGAGTGGGACAACTTGGCAGCGGTAGTGGAAGGCCATTACGCCGCAACAGACAGAGGCACGGCTGCACCCGAGGCTGTGAAAGAACTGGAAGCCACATTGCGCGCCAAAGGCAAAAACGCAACGTTCCATGTGTACCCCGGAACACAACATGCATTCTTCAATGACACTCGCCCTGAGGTGTATGACGCTGCAGTTGCAAAAACTGCGTGGGATCGCACTCTTGCGCTATTCCGCGCGAATCTCTAATTCAGAGAATTAGGAAAGTTCGGCGATTGCGTCAGCAATTGCAATAGCGCGTTGTGCGTTTGCAACGTGAAGATTCTCAATCATGCGGCCGTCAAGCTGAACAACGCCCTTGCCTGCTGCAAGAGCTTCGTCGAATGCAGCAATAACTTTGCGTGCATGTTCCACTTCGGCTTCGCTTGGTGACCATACGTCGTTTGCAACACCAACTTGGTCCGGGTGAATGAGGGTTTTTCCATCAAAGCCCATCTCTGCACCTTGAACGCACTCTGCACGGAATCCGTCTGCATTCTTGATGTCGTTGTAGACACCGTCGAGAATTGTCTTTCCAGCTTCACGTGCCGCAAGAAGAGCTGTGTGAAGGCTTGGGTAGAGCGGTGCGCGACCAGGTACCTGAGCTGCGCGCAATTCCTTAGCCAAATCGTTTGTTCCCATGATGAGAACAGGAACGCGAGGGTGTGCTGCAATTTCACGACAATCAAAGATTGCTGTTGGGGTTTCGATCATCGCCCAAATCATCATCTCTTTTGGTGCACCGGCGGCATCAAGCGCTGCAGAAACTTCATTCACTTCAGCAACAGAGTTGATTTTTGGAATCACAACTGCTGATACGCATGCTTTTGCAGCTGCAGCAACATCTGCATGGCCCCACGGAGTTGCAAGTGCATTGCAACGAATGGTGAGCTCACGCTTGCCGTATTCACCAGAGTTCACGGCTGCAATTGCTTGCGCACGAGCAATGTCTTTCGAATCTGGTGACACTGCGTCTTCAAGGTCGAAGATAATTGCATCGGTTGAGATGCCCTTTGCTTTTTCTAGCGCGCGCTCATTGGCGGCAGGCATATACAAAGCGGAACGGCGTGGACGTAGTGCAGACATGATGTCTCCTCAGTGTTGTGGGGTTTAGAAACCGTATGAAGCGGCAAGTGCTGGGTCACGCTCTGCCAATTGGCGAGCGAGTTGAACGACAACCTTGCATTGCTTGACAGATGCATCGTCTTCCATCTTGCCGTCAAGCATTACTGCACCAGTGCCGTCGCCCATTGCGTCAATAACGCGCTGTGCTTGCAACACGTCAGAAGGACGAGGGCTAAACACGCGCTTTGCGATATCGATCTGTACGGGGTGAAGGCTCCATGCGCCAACGCAACCAAGCAGGTATGCATTGCGGAACTGATCTTCACAAGCAACGGTGTCTTTGATGTCACCGAATGGGCCGTAGAACGGAAGAACTCCGTTCATCACGCATGCATCAACCATGCGAGCGAGCGTGTAGTGCCACAAATCTTGTTGGTACACAGTGCGTGCGCCTTCGTAGTTGTCACCTTCAGGGTCTGCACGCACGATGTAGTCGGGGTGTCCACCGCCAACGCGGGTGGTTTTCATGCGACGGTTTGCTGCAAGGTCTGCAGGTCCGAGTGAAATTCCCTGCATACGAGGTGACGCTGCACAAATTTCTTCAACGTTTGCAACTCCACGAGCTGTTTCGAGAATTGCGTGAAGCAGCAATGGCTTCTTCAAGCCAGCACGTGCCTCAAGTTGTGCAAGCAAACGATCGACATAGTGAATGTCTTCAGGGCCTTCCACTTTCGGAATCATGATCACATCAAACTTGTCACCGGCTTGGGTGACGATGTCGATGATGTCATCAAGGAACCATGGGGAGTCGAGGCTGTTGACGCGTGTCCACAATTGTGTGGTGCCGAAGTCGAGAGTGTTAGCAACTTTGATAAGGCCTGCACGAGCCGCTGCCTTGTCTGCCATTGGAATCGCATCTTCCAAGTTGCCGAGAATGATGTCGACATTTGGAATGGTGTCAGGAAGCTTTGCAACCATCTTTTCGTTGTGAGGCGGAAAGAAGTGAATAACACGACTGGGCTTGAAAGGAATCTCTTGAACTGGGGCAGGAGCTCCGGCGGCAAGGGGTTTGAAAAAGTCACGAGATGGGCGCACGTCTTAATCGTATGGGGGGACTGACTCTGGGGAAACATTGCCATGGATGATGGCGATATATACACATAGAAGTTATGGATATACTTCAAGCTATGACCAAACGCCTAGTGGAAATACCCGATGAACTACTCGTGGCTGCTCAGGCCGCTCTTGGCACAGCCACCATGAAAGACACCATCAATCGGGCGCTTATGAATTCCGTTTCTGAAGCTGAACATGAACTCGATAAAGCACTGCAATTTGGTTCTACATTCGACACCACTAGTCGCGAGAGCGCATGGCGCTGAAATATCTCATTGATACGAGTGTTCTTCACCGTCTAAGCAGTGACGCAGTATTAACAAAAGTTCGAGCGTTGACATTGAACGGCGAAATTGCACGATGTTCAATCACCGACCTCGAATATTTGTATTCGGCTCGTAACGAAGGCCAATGGGAAGGTGCTTCGCATCTGTTGTCGCGTTTCTTCAACATCGAGGTTCAACCTGAACATTTCACTCGCGCTCTACAAGTGCAAAGAATTCTTGCGCAAAAGTCTCAACGCGGTCGGAAAATTCCGGATCTCGTTATTGCTGCAGTTGCAGAACAACTAGACCTCACATTGCTGCACTACGACATCGATTTCGACCACATTGCAGAGATCACAGGTCAGCGTGCCGAATGGGTCA
>JBIILS010000040.1:0-10464 GCA_044232585.1 Ilumatobacteraceae bacterium | reverse complement strand
AATCCATTGGCGCAGTCATGGTGTTCGCGTTCATGCGAGCATGTTGGTTAGCTGTCCATGGTGAACGAACTTTTATGTCCAATGTTTGACCGATACGAACGTCGCGCAGCATTCGTAATTGCGATGGCTCAACACTGCGGCGATCTCGCGCGTACAACGCCGATGGCCCAGCCGCACCTAAGCCGGCATTACCTTCTGCAACCACGGCGCCTTCAGGAGTATTGATACCTGCAGTGCGTAGGTCGCCTTCGCCATCGAGCCATGCCTCTACGGGCTCGCGGTCTGCTGTCGCTTGTTGGAAGTACATACTGAGCCAACCATTTTCGAACCACTGCTGGCCGAACCCGTCAACAAGTATTTGTCCAAACTGTTCAAGGTGAATATCACCGGCCACTGTTCCGGCGCGAAACCCAAGATCTGTTGCGGTTGCATCATCGTGGATGCTGCCTTTGGAATCAATGGACAAGTTGCGTGGATTGCGATTACCAGTGGTGATGCGAGTCATTGTTAATTCCTTGGAATGTCTCTGAATGGAGTGTTTGGATCAAGCGAGACATCTTTCGGAAGTCCCAACGCGCGTTCGCCAATGATGTTGTGTTGCACTTCGTCGCTACCGCCTGCAATAGATGCTGATGGCATTGAGAGAAAGAAATGTTGCACGGTGCCTTCTGCAGGAAGATCTTTACCCACCAACATTCCTTCCGCGCCCAACAGTTCAACGCCCAAGTCTCGTGAGACCTTGAGCCCATTAGTCCAATGCAGTTTCATTGTGGAAGCAACAGCGCCAGTTTCCTTTCCTGCCTTTGCAGCTGCTGACATGCGAAGGCGAGTGAAGTCAGCAATTTGTTCGTTCATGTACAAAGACACCATGCGGTCGCGTTGCGATGGTGTCAAGGTGCGTGTCTTTGCCAGTTCTAGAAGAGTGCTGAACACACCACCATATTCATCGGGGTGGGAATGGGCTTTCTTTGACTTGGCAACCAATTCACCAACGGGCCTATCAAGCAGTCCGGCTTGGGTACCAGTCGATACGCGAATGCCACCGCCCGTACCTTCCGATAATCCACTGCGCTCAAACCCAAGCGTTGCTGTGGTGATTGCCCAACCGTTGTTGATGTCGGACACTCTGTCTGCATCGCTGACTCGTGCATCAGTGAAGAACACTTCGTTGAAATGTGCCATGCCGTTCATTTGTTTGATGGGGCGAATCTCAACACCAGGTTGTTCAAGATCAACAATGAAGTAGGTGAGGCCCTTATGTTTCGGCTGGTCAATATCTGTGCGTGCTACCAACATTCCGCGTGTTGAATGAAGAGCGCCAGATGTCCACACCTTTTGTCCGTTCAACACCCATTCATCACCGTCACGCTCTGCACGACACGATGCACTTGCGAGGTCTGAACCGGCACCAGGTTCACTGAACAATTGGCACCAGCCTTCAATGCCAGTTGCCAAAGCAGGCATCCAACGTTTTTGTTGTTCAGGAGTTCCGTATGTCATGGTGACGGGTGCACCCATAAGAACGCCAAGACCTGTTGGTGCCCCAATGACATCTGCATCAGAAAATGCTTTCAGAATTGCTGACTGATCGCGTTGGCTTGCATTGCGACCAAACCATTCTGTTGGCCAGCGCGGAAACGACAAGCGCGCTTCGTTCATGCGTGCCCACCATTCACGAAGAGTGATTTCCTCGTCCCAGTTGGCTGTGATCCAGTCTCTGGTTTCTTGGTACATCAGCTGAGAGGAACGCCCAAGTGGCGTAGTGCGAGAGATGAATACACGGCAATACCGCGACGCATCTGGGTTTCTTCATAAATTGCACGGTTGCTGTGGTTTGGAGCAGCCTTCATAATGTCCATACCTTCTGGCATGAGGCCGAGAAACATCATTGCGCCTGGCACGCGGTTCAGTACATAACTGAAGTCTTCAGCACCCATGACCGGGTGATCCATGATGCGCACATTGCGTTCGCCGGATACTGCAGTAGCAACATCAGCTGCGAACGAAGCTTTATCTTCGTTATTCACTGTGACGTCGTAACCGATGTGCAAATCTACGTCTACTTCCATTCCATGTGCAGCAGCAATACCTTCTGCAACACGACGGATACCGTCGTGGAGCAGTGAACGTGTGCGTTCGCTGACGGCACGAATTGTGCCATTGATCATTGCTGTTTCAGGAATCACATTACTAGCGGTACCGGTATGAATTTGTGTGACCGTTACAACGCCCGGATCAAACACATCAACGCGGCGTGTCACCAATGTTTGCAGTGCTTGAACAATTTCGCAGGCAACAGGAATTGGGTCAAGAGTGAAATGCGGTGCGCTTCCATGGCCACCGCGACCTTTAACGGTGATGAGCATGAAGTCGCTCGACGCCATGATGGTGCCGCCCTTGAGACCAACAAAACCACTAGGGATGTTTGAAGCAGAGTGAATTGCATATGCCCCGGTGATCGGTGATTCGGTGCCGACATCAAGCAAGCCTTCGTTCAACATTTCGCTTGCGCCGTTGTAGCCCTCTTCACCGGGTTGAAACATAAACAAGACGCGGCCTGTGATGTCCGCCTTGCGCGACGACAACAATTTCGCAGCACCTACCAACATTGCTGTGTGGGTGTCGTGACCGCACGCGTGCATTGCATTTTCAACATTCGACTTGAATTCAAGCGACGTGTCTTCTGGCATTGGCAAAGCGTCCATGTCGCCGCGAATCAGTACGGTTTCTCCTGGCTTGTCGCCCGTGAGCATTGCTGCAATTCCGCTTGTTGTTTCATGCAAAGTGATGTCGAGGGGCAGACCCTGCAGAGCAGCGAGTACGGCATCACGAGTGCGCGGTAGATGGTTACCTAGTTCTGGCCATTTGTGAAGCTCACGGCGAAGCGCAACAGTTTCATCAAATATGTCGTTGGCTTGTTCGAGGATGCCCGCAGGGTTTCCGTGTTGGTCACGAGCGTCGTCGGTCGTCAGAGTGTTTTTGGCCATGTCATATGGTAGGCACAGAGCAATGAACACTTCAGCGGCGGCGCACCCCGACAACTCTCCCGATGAGATGGTGGAAGAAATTGATTTAACTGGCAATGTGTTGCGGCTTGTGCCACGCCGCCAAATGCGAGCCGAACAGTTGTGCCATCGCTCTGTATTCATTGCGGTCATGTCTGAAAAGGGCGACATATTGGTTCACAAACGAGCAGAGACAAAAGACATCTGGCCAGGTTGGTGGGATGTGGCTGTTGGCGGGGTGGTCAGTCCGGGGGAGACATGGGTCGACGCCGCCGTTCGTGAATTGCATGAGGAATTGGGAATCGAGGGTGGGGCGCTTGAATTCCTGGGCATTGGCGCCTATCGCGACTCTGACGTGCAGCTGGTGGCTGCCACGTTTCTATGCCGTACAGAGGACCCATTCGCCTTCGCAGACGGAGAAATAACTGAGGCTCATTGGGTCAGTCAGGCCGAGATTCCCGTGTGGTTGCAGGGAAAACAGTTCCTGCCGGACAGCGTGGCCTTAGTGCTGCCTCGCCTCCCCGAGTGAGGCAAATTTCCGAGCCTTAGGCTTCAGGGGCAGTTCTGAAGGAAAAGGAGTCCCGATCATGTCAGAAAAAATCATGGTCGAATTCACCATCGAACCGTTCACAGATGGGACGCCAGGTCACCACGTCACGAAGGCAATTGCCGCTGTTGAATCCTTGGGCGTTGAAGTCCATGTCGGACCATTTGGTTCATCGTTTGTGGCCGAGATTGAAAAAGCCGCTGAAGCAATTGCTGTGTTGTCGCGTATGGCATATGACAACGGCGCAACGCACATCACGATTGATACTGAAAAGGTCGGGTAACTCATTATGGGTTACGTCAATCATCCGTTACTTGCGGCAGTGAAACCAATTCTTGATGCGGTTGGTGCACAACTCATTACTGTCGAAGATGCACGTATCAGCGATGTTGCATTGGAATGGGATGGCGAAATTATTGCCGCAGTTCGTTTGCCAGCAATTTATGGAGCACTTGAACGACTGATCGCTCAAGTGGAACGCGAGCTTGGCGCTCGTCTACAAGAGTTGTCGCGCAGTGACAAACAAGTAGCTGTGCGCATGCTTGATCAACGTGGAGCTTTCACGCTTCGTCGTGCTGTTGAAGATGTGGCTGACGCAATGGGTGTTTCTCGCATCACGGTGTACAACTACCTCAACGCTTTGCACCGCTAAGGCTTCTTCAAAAGGGGAATACACCCCTGTGACATACTTGAGGAATGCAAATAGCCATTTTTGTCCTCCTCATTGTCCTCATTGCCGCAGTTGTCTATTTCGGTCTGCAGGCAAACGGCAACAAAACTGAAGTCGCACCACCGGCCCCGTTAGACACTGATGCAATTGCCCGTACTGTGCAAACAGCTATCAATCTTGAAGCTATTTCTACTTCTGTACAAGGTGCGGTTGCTGCTCAGATGCTCAAAACTGCGCAAGAAGCATTGGTGGCTAACAATCTTCAAGCAAATCAGCAAGCCACCCAGACCCTTAGTGGACAAACTGCAGCGCTTGATGCACAAGCAAAGCTTCTTCTGCAGCCAATTCAGAATCAGATGAAGATTCTTGGTGACACTGTTGCTGCGCTACAAACCACGTACACGTCTGAGCAGGCAACGGTTACAGCGCTTGCAAGTCAAATCAGCACCCTGCAAGATTCGACAACCTCATTACGTAATGCACTGAAGTCGCCAACAGCCCGTGGTTCATGGGGTGAAAATCAACTCCGCACCATCATGAAGTTGGCCGGCATGGAGAATTACTGCGACTACACCGAGCAGTACACAGGTGGAGAATCAGAACGCAGTCAACGCCCCGATGCTGTTATCAATCTTCCTGCAGGGGGCAGCATTGCCGTGGACTCAAAGTTTCCATTCAATGCTTACCTGCGTATGCAAGATGCAAAAGATGCGGCCGGACAAGACGAAGAACTCAAGAATCATGCCAAAGACATTCGTGTTCATGTCAAAGCTCTTGCCGACAAAAAGTACTGGGAACAATTCGGCCACAACACACCCGACTTTGTTGTCATGTTTATTCCGAACGAAGGTGCAGTTGCTGATGCCATGAAGTCCGACATCAATCTTTTGGCTGATGCCATGAAAGATCGTGTTCTCATTGCATCACCAGTAAACCTTCTTGCATTGTTGCTTACAGTTGCAAAAGGTTGGCAATCTCACCAGTTGGAAGAGAATGCCGCAAAGGTCGCAAAGCTGGCCAAAGAAATGCATGAGCGTGTAGGCGTAGTCGTTAACCATGTTGTGAAAATGGGTGACGCATTAGGCACTGTTCTCACCACATACGACGCAATGGTTGGTTCCATGGAAACTCGTTTGTTGGTCACCATGCGTAACTTCAAAGACCTGGGTGTGGTTCAGGAAAATGAACCAATGAAGAACATCACCGCAATTGGAAAGTCACCTCGCGAAATCAAAGCAGCAGAAGCAAGTTTTGAAGGTCTTCCTTTTGGAGAAATCGAACCGTAGAACTGTCTAGGGAACCCACATTTGTTGGGCGTCAACCACCGTATTGTTCTTGATACGTGAAATAAATGGGAACGCCACCCAGTGGTATTGCGCAATCGGACTTGTAGCCACACCGGCAATCAGCTTCTTCAGAACTGAAGTATTGATTTCATAACTAGTTCCGGGGCTCTCTTGGAATGCAACAGTCACCCGCGCGGTCTCAGAAATGTCAACTAATGCAGTTTCGTTTTGGTCAACTGCGTAGTCATCCATGCAGCCTTCTTGCATTCCATTCTCTTTAGCCCACGCTTCACACGTGGCGCCCATTCGAACTCGAGCAACATGGAAAACGATTGACTCAGTGCCGAGAACGCGCTCGACCCATGTCCAGTATGTTCCATCGGCAATACGCGAGTTGGTAACAACAACTTCGTCAGTTGAGTCTGTTACGACGGGTGCCTGGACTTTGCGCCAGATCTTCTGAGTGGTTAGTGACTCTGTGCCAGTCGAACATCCTGCGATCACAACAAAAACGGTGACTGCAATAACTCGACGAAACGTCATAAGCGCCTGAGATGAACGTTGGTGACGCGGTGATCAGCACCTTTAGCAACAATCAATGATGCTCGAGACTTTGTGGGCTCAATGTTGTCCACCAAGTTTTTACCGTTGATCTCACGCCAGATTCCACGAGCGATGTTGATGCCTTCTTCGTCGGTCAGGTGAGCAAAGTTCTGAAAGAAACTGTCCGGGTCACGGAATACAGTCTCACGCAATTTCTGGAAACGTTCGATATACCACTGTTCAATATCGGGTTCTTCGGCATCGATGTAAATTGAGAAGTCGAAATAGTCAGATACGAACTCGTTTGCTTCTGAACCAACTTGGAGAACATTGAGCCCTTCAATAATCAGAATGTCTGGTTGCTGAACTGAAACTGTTTCACCTTCCACGATGTCGTAGACAACGTGGCTGTATACAGGGGCCTTCACATCTGGAGAACCACTCTTCAAGTCGCGAAGGAACGTAAGTAAAGTTTTTGTGTCGTAGCTTTCAGGGAAACCTTTACGGTTCATGATGCCGCGGTCTTCAAGAACAGCGTTCGGAAACAAGAAACCATCAGTGGTGATGAGGTCTACGCGTGGGTGTTCTGGCCAGCGCGCAAGCAATGCCTGCAAGATACGCGCGAAAGTACTTTTGCCTACGGCCACACTTCCAGCGATTCCGATTACATAAGGAACTTTTGGCGCCATGGCACCAAGGAATGTTGCAGACACCTTGTGCAAGTTCTGCGTTGCGCTGACATACAAGTTAAGAAGTCGGGTGAGTGGCAAATAAACAGCAGCAACTTCATCAAGATCAATCTGATCGTTGATACCGCGCAAGGCAACAAGGTCACGTTCGCGAATTGTCAGGGGTGTTGCTGCACGAAGGTCAGCCCACTCTTCGCGGTCAAACGACAAGTAGCGGTCGGAATTGGGGGTGTCGATCACAACTAGACGCTACGGCTTAGGGGTTATCGGCGCCAAGGCGCACTAGGGGACACAGCGCCGGCACCAGCTGTAAGGACATCAACACCATCAGCGGTGACCACCATTGTGTGTTCGAACTGTGCGGTACGGCTGCCATCAGAGGTAACAGCAGTCCAATCGTCATCCCACATCTTGTGGCGCCATTCACCAGAAGCGGTGATCATTGGCTCAATAGTGAATGTCATTCCCTCACGCAAGATCATGGTGTTACGTGGGTCGAAGTAGTGCAAGACCTGAATGTCGGTATGGAAATTCTCGCCAATGCCATGGCCGATGAATGCACGAACAACTCCGTACTTGTGCTTCTTGGCATGAACTTCAATTGCGCGGCCGATTTCATTGATAGCAACGCCTGGCTTTACAGCTTCGATGCCGTACCACATGCATTCTTCAGTGACTCGAATAAGTTGCGCGTCTTCATCTGAAATGTTTCCTACTGCAAAAGATGCATTGGTGTCACCATGAACACCGTTTAAGAAAATCGTGACGTCAAGGTTGATGATGTCGCCATCAAGAAGAACGCGCGAATCAGGTATGCCGTGACAGATCACTTCGTTCACACTTGTGCACACGCTCTTTGGGTAGTTGTGATAATTCAAGGGGCTTGGATAGCCACCCATCTTGATGGTGAGATCATGAACGAACACATCGATGTCATCTGTAGTAATTCCTGGACGTACGAATTCTCCGGCTTGACGCAAAATTTCTTTCGCCGCAGCGCCAGCAATACGCATGCGTTCGATGATTTCGGGAGTCTTGACGCGACCCTCTTCAAGGCGGGGCACACTGCCAGTTGCCGCGTATGGAGGTTTTGCAATATTGGCCGGCACAGTGCGCATCGGGCTAATTACGCCTTGCTCAATACGACCCTCAGTGCCTTTGTGGCAACGCTTGTATTTGCGTCCACTGCCACACCAGCATGGGTCATTTGAGGCAGGAAGTATTTCCGGAGCCGTATTCATACAGTAAAGACTACGGGCGAATTTGGCGCCCTTTGTGTTAGTTCGAGAGTGTTTCGACGGACTCGAGAGTCCAGCCGATGCCCGCAACGCCGTCCGCCAACCAGTTGCGCAGGGCAAGAGTGGCTTTCACGTCATCTTCGTTATAGGTAAGGAGTTTCTGTTGCATGCCAGCAGCATCACCAGGAATAAGTCCGCACGCTGTCTGATACCACACGATGGAGTTTCCGCCACCTGCATCGGACGCATCCCACGAGAAGCCAGCCAACTTGGCAACATCTTTCAAACCGGTGCGGCGAGTTGGCCACAACAATGGTTTTGAAATCTCGTAGAGGTCGACCCAATGAGTGGCTGCGCCCAGTTCATTGATTTCATCTGGCGTTGGAACACCTGGAACATCAGCGTTACGGATTGACGCCTCGCGCATACGTGGCAGTTCTGCAATCTTTCCGGAGTAGCAATAAACGTTCGCGGTTTTGCCGTTGGCAGCTGCATCATCGAACTGCTGATGTAGCCATGCCCAGAACGCAGCCAACTGGCGACCTTCTTCTTTCGGATCATCACGATTAAAGAAGTGGAACGAAATGTATTCGCCCTTGTCGTATGAACCATCTGGTTGTTTGCGTGTGATGTACGCACCAAAGAGATACACAACATCGTCGTTCTCAACATCGAAATCAATTTCGATATCAGCACGCGGAATAACTGGTGCACTTTGTCCACGTGGGTAGAACGGATACTTACCAGCATGCATATCAACGCGCGCTGCATCAATGTTGTCTGCAAGAAGTTTGTACGTAGGTACTGCAAGTGTTGCGTGGTCATATGACAAAAGGTCAGCAGTTGTGTTGATTCCAATTGCCTCAAGCTTGTCGAGACGCTTGTCCGACATCTTCGGCAGCATTGACAATTCAATTGATGGGTCTTCGGTAGCAACATCAAACAATTCGCCAAGACTTGGCATAAGTCCCCATTTGTTAGCTGCAATGGCAGAACGAGGGTCAAGTGCAGCAAGTTGTGGGGTAGTAGTAATGCCACCCTCTTCCATCTTTCCTACATGTGTGACAGTGACGCCAGAAAGTAGTGACACATGACGTTCACGAACAAGTTCAGCTTCACAAATGTCATGCCATACGCAGTCGCGACATTCGGGTCGGTACACAGGGCGCGTACATGCATCGAGGTCTTCGCGCATTGCAATAATTGCATTCCAACGCTTTTTCCATTCGCGTTCAATTATTTTCAGTGGTGATTGCTCACCATCATCAAGACCGCGCCAGGTGAGGTTCCAGTCTTTGTCGATGATTCCACCTACTGGTGCAATGTCTGGTGCATAATCAAGATCAATCAGCATCATCCAGTAGTGCGCAAGCTGCAAACTGTGTTCAGGCTTAGGTGAGCCGAGACCAATGTCTTTACGTTCACGATTCTCCAACCATGGTGCATCAAGAGGCGATACCGCCCATTTTTCATTGGCGTTACCTTCCAGAGGCTTTGAGTTTTTGACATCAACCGGAATGTATGCCCATTTGCCATGACGCATCTTTTCTTCACCAAAGCGAATCAAAATGTCCGGGCGACCCGAACGGTGATTGATGGTGGGAAGTGTTGGGCCAATGATGATGCGATCGCCACGTTCCATTGCACGAATGGTCGCGCCTTCAACATCGTCATCTTGCTTGCGTAATGACGAGACCTTGTGCAGGCGTTCTAATTCTGCGAAAACTTCGGTTTCAAAGATTTGACCTTGTTCAAAAAGGTGCAATAGCTGATCGCTGGGTTCACGGCGCTTCGAAGTATCGATAGCCGGATTGCGATTGTTGACTTCTCTGTGAGCACAACCAATGACAAAGCGGGCATCTCCCTTATCTGTAGAGCGAAGCTGTGAATTAGACAATGAGGTTTCTCTTTTCGTGATACTGCCAAAACGCCGTGTGTTGGGCGTGGCCCCGGCCGATGGTGTCTCCGCGGCCTAATGCTTGATCAGCAGCCGGAAGGTGAGAGTTCAGCGTATCGCCCACATGATCGCGAGTGATGAAAATGCACGCTGACTGATGACGTGATGCCATAACGCACAGACGACCAGTCTCAAGATCAAAGGCACTCGGAGTTTGAACTCCGGATAGCGGATGCACCGCAATCATTACTGCGCGTTCGAGACCTTGCCAGCGTTCTGGCGTTGTGACTCGAATACCGTGCTCGCCCGTAAGAGCGGAAGGCAAACATGAACCAATCGCTGAGTTCATCTGATTATGTGTAGAAACGATTCCGATATCAGCCGCCGTGAGAGTTCTTGGCGCATTCGATTCAGCAGGAGAAGTAGATACCTCGCACTGCAACGCAAGTAGACGTGAGACGAAATCGGCAGCAACTTGTGCCAATTCGGTATCTGTCTCGATTGGTGCGCCATCTGGCCCAGTGGGGTGGGTGTAGATCACGGTGGAATGGTCATTCAGCGTGAGAATTGCTGAGTCCATTCGAGAATC
>JBIILS010000124.1:0-3166 GCA_044232585.1 Ilumatobacteraceae bacterium | reverse complement strand
TCGAACACAAGTTCATCTTGAGCACCAACTTGGTTCACGTACACGATGGCACTCTTCGTTTCTTTTGCACGTGTTGACAACATCTGTTCACGTTGCACGTTCTTGCCTTCATGAAATGGCGACGCATTCAAGTTCAACATGATTCGCGCTCCGGCTGCTGCCTGTGCTGCAACTGGACCATCGGCATACCAAATGTCTTCACAGATTGTGACACCAACTGTTACGCCATCAAGAGTGAACAATCCAGAAGCAACTCCATCGTTCATTGCGGGACCAGGTTCGAAATAGCGATCTTCATCGAACACTGCATAGTTCGGAAGTAACTGTTTCAGGTACACGCCTTGCACTTTCCCATTACGACACAATGCAACGGCGTTATACAGGTGGTCACCATCCGCTTTCACAAAACCAATAAGTGCTGCGCACTCCTTGGTATGAGAAGCAATCCGCTCGACAGCTAATTCGTTGTCGCGCACGAATGCCTTTTTCAGTAACAAGTCCTCTGGCGGGTACCCAGTGATGGTCAATTCGGGGTAGACCACGACGTCACAGCCCGCTTCTTCGGCCTTGGCATAATCAGCCAAAATCGCGGCCTCGTTGCCCAACAAGTCGCCCACAAGCGGATTCAGTTGGGATAAACCAACCGTCAGGCCCTTGGGTGTAGCGAAAGATCCGGCGGATGTCACGTGGTCAGGCTAACCAGCGACCCCTCAAAACCCCATTTACATAAGGTTTCCCTTACTCAGAGGGGTCAGTTCTCCCCGTTTCACACAGCGTTCACATTTGGGCAATGGGAAAGAAACGGCTTCATGACATCCTGTACCTAGTAAAAAAAGCGGGATTCGTCCCTTGTTAGTAAAAGGACACCACTGTGCCCATTCAGGCTGAATACATCTGGATCGACGGAACGTCACCAACACCATTGCTCCGTTCAAAGACCAAAATCATTCCCGACTTCGCCGGCGCTATCGCCGACATGCCGATGGATGAATGGGGCTTTGACGGTTCTTCCACAGAACAAGCACAAGGCGAATCGTCTGACTGCGTATTGCGCCCTGTCTTTCAGTGCCCAGACCCAATTCGTGGTGGCAAGAACGTTCTCGTCATGTGTGACGTGTTGCTCGCAAAAGACGGATCACCGCATCCATCAAACACACGCGCACCACTTGCAGCTGCACAAGCAAAATATGCAGACCAGGAAATGTGGTACGGAATCGAGCAGGAATACACCATGCTTCGTACCGATGGCAGCCCATACGGTTTCCCCGTTGGTGGTTTTCCAAAGCCACAGGGACCGTATTACTGCGGCGTCGGCGCAGGCCGCGTTGTTGGTCGCGAGATCATCGAAGAGCACACACAGGCATGCATCGATGCAGGCCTTCTCATCGCAGGAACAAATGCTGAAGTAATGCCAGGCCAATGGGAATTCCAAATTGGTGCAGCAGACGGACTCACAGTGTCAGACCACATGCATGTTGCACGCTGGTTGCTCCACCGCATCGCAGAAGATTACGACGTGGTTATCTCGTTCGACGCAAAGCCGATGAAGGGTGACTGGAACGGTGCAGGCGCGCACACCAACTTCTCAACCAAAGCAATGCGTGAGGGCTACCCAGCCATCATCGAAGCATGCGAGAAGCTTGGTACCCGCGTTATGGAACATGTCGAGAACTACGGTGATGACATTCAGAGCCGCCTCACCGGCAAGCACGAAACTGCTCCGTGGAACAAGTACTCATACGGAGTATCGAACCGTGGCGCATCCGTACGTATCCCCTGGCAGGTTGCTCGCGACCAAAAGGGCTACGCAGAAGACCGTCGCCCGAACGCAAACGTTGACCCGTACACGGTCACACGTCTCATTCTTGAGACTGTTTGCGGCTAAGCCACAACCAATAATTACGGGAAACGGGGGGCCTAGTGCCCCCCGTTTTTCATTTCAAGTAGCCCTATGACCCGCCTCACGGCAGACTGAAGAGATGAGCGACATGATGGACCAACACCGCGACTATGTATTGCGTACCGTTGAAGAGCGCGGAGTGCGCCTGGTGCGCCTCTGGTTCACTGATGTGCTTGGCACATTGAAGAGCTTCGCCATCAGCCCAGCTGAATTAGAAAACGCTCTTGAAGACGGCATGAGCTTTGATGGTTCATCTATCGATGGTTATTCACGTGTTCAAGAAGCTGACGTTCTTGCAGTTCCAGATCCGAACACATTTGAAGTGTTGCCATGGGTAGACAACAAAGCTGCCGAGGCTCGCGTCATCTGTGATGTACGCAATCTTGACGGTTCCATTTTTGAAGGCGACCCGCGCCAAGTGTTGCGTCGCAATCTTGATGCTGCGCGCGCAATGGGATACGAATTCCTTATTGCTCCCGACATGGAGTACTTCTATTTCGAGCCACCTGTTCGTGGCCAGATACCAGTACCTCTTGATGAAGGTGGTTTCTTTGATCTCACTACAACTGACGTCGCATCGTCACTGCGCAAACAAACCATTCGCACACTTGAGACAATGGGAATTCCTGTTGAGTACTCATTCCACGAAGATGCACCTAGCCAGCAAGAAATAGACCTGCGTCATACTGATGCTCTCTCTATGGCTGACAGCGTCATGACTTTCCGCATGATCGTGAAAGAAATCGCAGCGATGAACAATGTGCACGCCACATTCATGCCAAAACCACTTGAAGGTGTTCAAGGTTCTGGCATGCACTTGCATTTGTCATTGTTCTCTGGTGACACCAACGCGTTTTATTCAGCAGATGATCCGAACAACTTGTCCCCTATTGCTAAGTCATTCATGGCTGGCCTGTTGCGCCACGCTGCTGAAATCACTGCCGTTACCAACCAAACAGTCAATAGTTACAAGCGCCTCGTGCCTGGTTTCGAAGCACCTGTACACATCAGTTGGGCACGTAATAACCGCAGTGGGCTCATCCGAGTGCCAATCCCTAAGCGCGGAAGCGTTAGCGCCACCCGCATTGAATACCGCTCACCAGACCCAGCATGTAACCCATACCTTGCGTTCTCTGTCATTCTTGCTGCCGGCATGAAAGGTATTCGCGAAGGATACGAACTAGAGCCAGAGGCCGACGCCAACTTGTTTGAGATGGATGATGCTGCTCTAGACAAGTTGGGCATCCGTCAGTTGCCACAATCACT
>JBIILS010000005.1:0-34831 GCA_044232585.1 Ilumatobacteraceae bacterium | reverse complement strand
GAAGCGGAGTATGCGGCGCAGCCATCCCCCTCTTTGGTGGAGTTGCTCTCGACATGACACAGATGCAAGGCATCGAATCAATTGATGCAGTATCTGGCATTGTTGAAACATTGGCTGGCACTTTTGGTCCAGACTTAGAAGAAGCAGTTCGCACTCATGGCCTCACCATTGGCCATTACCCACAGTCGTTCGCAATTGCCACCGTTGGCGGATGGGTTGCGTGCCGTGGAGCAGGTCAATACTCAACGCGTTACGGAAAAATTGAAGACATGGTGCATGCGCTTGAAGCAGTACTTGCTGACGGCACAATCATTCGCACTGGTGGCGCTCCAGCCGGTGCAGTGGGCCCAGACCTCTCACAACTTCTTCTTGGTAGCGAAGGAACTCTTGCAGTGATCACACGTGTGTGGCTACGTGCTCACCCGCTTCCTGAAGTTGAACGTCGTGCAGCATTCGTATTCACGTCGTTTTCTGATGGCATCGAAGCATGTCGTCGCATTATTCGCGCTGGCGCAACACCTGCAGTTTTGCGTTTGTATGACGGAGCAGAGAGCAAACGCTCTCATGGCGGAGACGGAACACAATGCACACTTCTTGTGCTTGACGAAGGAACTGAATCAATCGTCGACGGAACCATGGCCGTTGTATTCGACACGTGTAAAGAAATGGGAGCAGCCGACGGCGACGTGGCACTTATCGAAGCATGGATGCATCACCGAAATGACACAAGTGGGTTACAAGCACTGACACGCAAGGGCTTTGTTGTTGACACCATGGAAGTAGCAGCCAATTGGGGCCACCTTGATTCGGTAGTCGAAGCAGTGGAATCCGCAATGCTCGCTGTTCCGCATGCACGTTCTGCCACATGCCACCTATCGCACAGCTACATCGAAGGAGCATGTGTGTACTTCACATTTGCAGCAACTCCTGACGAAGCTGATTTTGAAAGCACATACCTAGCAATGTGGAAAGCCGGCCAAGAAGCCGGTCTTAAGTCCGGAGCCAACTTGTCACACCATCACGGCATCGGATACAGCAGATCACAATTCATGGAACAAGCACTCGGTTCAAGCATGGGCGTCTTACGCTCAGTCAAGAAAGCACTTGATCCGAACGGCATTCTGAACCCAGGCAAACTCGGACTATGAGAACCCTTGTCATCGATGTAGGAACAAGCGGACTACGCGCCGCAATCGTGCACGATGACACCACTGTCACCGACCTTCATTACGAAGAGTTCGCTCCTGACAGCCCCTTCTCAGGCCTAGTTGAATTCGATGCGGCTGCAATGTATGCAGCTGTTCATCGCGTTGCGGTAGCAGCATTAGCTTCTGGCCCCGTCACCGCTGTTGGCATCACCACACAACGAGCATCAACAATTATTTGGCGCGCATCAACAGGCAAACCCATTGGTCCTTCTCTTGGATGGCAAGACCTGCGCACAGTTGGCGAATGCATGGCTGCACGTGCCGAACACGGATTTTCTTTTGCACCAAACCAGACCGCCACCAAGGCTGTTTGGATGCTTGCGAATTACATCTCTGACGCAAACGAACGCAATAGTGATGATCTTCGTATCGGCACGGTCGAGTCATGGATCGTGTACAACCTCACACAAGGCGCTCACCACGTCACAGACCACACGAACGCTGCCGTAACTGGTCTCACCATTCCTGACGGAACTTCGTGGAACAGTTCAATGCTTGCAACTCTTGGTATTGCTGAACACCAGTTGCCACGCATCGTTGATTCCATGGGTTTTATTGGCGACGCCACTGACCTTCCAGGCGCACCACCGATTCTGGCTATTGCCGGAGACCAGCAAGCTTCCTTAGTCGGTCAAGGCTGCATCGTGCCAGGAATGGCAAAAATCACATTCGGCACTGGCGGCATGTTGGACATGTTCGTTGGAGACAAACCCCCAAGTTCAGCGCAACGTAATTCAGGTGGAACATTTCCCATCGTTGCATTTAGTCGCGGCGGAATAATTTCATATGGAACTGAAGCCATCATGTTGTCGGCTGGCACAAACATTGAATGGCTCCGTGACGACATGGGGCTCATCGCTAACGCTGCCGAGTCTCACACGCTTGCTGCAACAGTTCCCACAACCGACGGAGTTGCATACGTTCCTGCTCTTCTCGGACTCGGCACTCCGTTCTGGGACTACGGCGCACGAGGTGCCCTATTCGGTATTACTCGCGGCACCACTCGCGCACACATCGTGCGAGCCGTTCTTGAAGGAGTCGCACACCGTGGCGCAGATCTGGTCGACTCTGCAGAGAAAGACTCAGGACTCTCCATCGCTGAAATTCGGATTGATGGCGGCATGAGTCGCAACCCGACCTTTGTCCAGGCTCTGGCTGACGCCACTGGTCGCCCTGTCCGTGTGTCCCCCATTTCAGAAGCCACCACCCTTGGTGCTGGTTTCATGGCGGGCACAGAATCGGGACAATGGCACAATCTCAGTGTCGCAGCCGAGGCCCTTTCAGGGGCGCCTGTCACCTCACCATTAGGTGAGCCGGGGATTTCCCGACAACAATGGTCACAGGCGGTTTCTCGATCCCGCTCCTGGATACCCGAACTCTCATCACTGGACTTCTAGTGTTGTGATGCGGTATTTCGCCAACACGACAAAGGATGCCCTACGTGGACACTCACCAAGTTGAATCTCCCGACATGTCAATGACTACGCGTCGTCGACTCATCGCCTCACTTCTCGCAGGAGGAGCAGTTGTTGCGACAGCTCCACTGTTTGCAGGTCGTGCATCTGCAGCCAGTACCGGTGGGTCGCCACAACGCGACCCCGCTGACAATGCTGCGCTTAATGCATGCCTCGAGCGTGAATCACGAATGGTTGCCACATATCGCAAAGCCATTGTCGGCCTCACAGCAAATGACCTGACAGCAATGACCTTGATTCTTGACCACCACGTTGCATACGCAGATGCCCTGAAGGGCTATTTGGCAGTGGACGTTGTCAATCCAAGCTCTGCTCCCCTCGCATCGCCTATCGGATCAATTGCCAGCATTGCTCGGCAACTGGCAGCACTTGAAGATCAAACCGCCACAATTCATACCGACACCATTGGCCAAATCAAGGGCCTCGATGCAGCGACACTTCTCGCATCCATCGTCACCGTTGAGGCTCGCCATGCCGCTGCACTTGAATTAATCGGTGGCGCATCACCTATCTCTGCTGTTGGCAACTGAACGAAGGACTCATTATGAAAAACACAAGCACTTCCTCACCAATCAGTCGCCGCACAATGTTGCGTTCATCTGGCGCTCTTGTGGCTACTTCTGCAGTTCTTGCTGCGTGCGGTTCGTCCACGCCTTCAATTGCACGAATTGGTGAATCACCAACCATGGTGAAACTTGAAGACCTTGCAGTTACAGATGTTGCGTTGCTCCGCACTGCAATGTCAATGGAAACTATGGCGGCTGCAATGTTGTCTGACTCCGCCGTAACATCACTCGCAAGCAAGGACTCAGCGCCCGTTATTGCTGCCTTTGCCGCAGGCCACACATCACACCTTGAGGACCTTCGGGGTCTCATTACCGCTCGCAATGGCGAGCCGTACTCAGAGACCAATGCAAAGTTGATGCGGGCGTATGGCCAGACAGCGCTTGACTTGGTTGCTAGCGGAAAACTTCCTGAGGACACGCTTGCTCTCACGCTTGCAGTTGAAGCCCTAGTTGCCTCCACATACCAATATTTCGTATCGCTAACTGCCGAGCCCGCCCTTCGTGCTGGCATGGTCCGACTTGGCGGACAGTCATCACGTCGCGCTGCCATTGCTGCACAACTGATCAATGGCGGAACTGTTGGCTTCGCACCTGCCCTTGATAAAGATGGCGTCGCTCTTGTTGCCACTTTGCCAAACACATTCGGTTCACTCAGCACTGTTCAAGTGAAACTTGGGCCTCCGAACGAAGTTGGCTCACGTACCACTGTCCTGATGGACACACCAAGCCTTAATAGCCTCATCTACTAAGCGGCTTTGCCCATACACTCATCTCGACGGTGAGTCGTCCGGATGATCGCGGCACAGCAATGTGCTGAGGAAAGTCGGGGCTTCACAGGGCAACATGCTGGCGAGAGCCAGGTCGGGGTGACTTGACGGACGTGCAACAGAGAACAGACCGCCGATGGCTGCGCGAGCAGATCAGGTAAGGGTGAAACGGTGCGGTAAGAGCGCACCAGCATATGAAGCGATTCATATGGCTTGGTAAACCCCATGTGAAGCAAGATCAAGCAGAAGGCTGGGCTGCCCGCCTGCCGCAAGGCAACCTTCGGGTAGATCGCATAGAGGGATGATCATCCAGTGCGCAAGCACGGACAAAACCCCGCTTACAGGGTGACTCACCGTCACCCAACGGCATCAAAGATGTGATGTTTCGTTGAACCCAAGAAGTGCTGGCCCGCGCGGACCAATTGCAATTCGACAAATTGATGCGCGGTCTAATTGCATTCGCCACGTTGTGTCTGGCCCTGTGCCAAGCGCCCATGTAACACCGCTCTTGATTGGCGACACATGACTCACAACAATCACGTCACCTGTTCGTGCACGTTCACTGATTTCTTCAAATGCTGGTCGAACGCGGTTATCTAACTCAACGAGAGTCTCGCCACCAGGTGGACGAAACGATGGGTCATTACGCCATTGCGCCCACAATGTCTGGTCAACATCGGTGAGCGCCACGCCATCCCAATCTCCGTAATCAAGTTCAATGAATCGCTCATCAATGGTGACGTTGCCCGTAATTGCGCTCGCCGTCTGATGCGCACGCGTTAACGGGCTACACATCACCAATGCATCCGGATACTTCTCTCGCAGAAACTCACCACTGCGCGCAGCTTGACGCTCCCCTTCTGGGTCAAGCGGCAAGTTCATTCGCCCCTGAAGCAGGGCTTTGGCATTGGCCGCAGTTTGTCCGTGACGCAACAAGATCAACATGTGACTACTTCTTTTCCAATACGAGCCGGCCGGTACGAACAAATTCCTGACGAGCACGAGGAGAAGACAAATCGTTCGTGCGCCACACCCAAGCCAACATGGCAGCACCCGCTATCTCAAGAATTATGTTCAGCCACATGCGGTCGAAACTTGGGATTGATGCTCCACCAAAATTCACGCCAGCAAACGGCCACCAGAAAACTTTTGTGTTGTTGAAGGCTCCGTCGAATACCAAGTGCATGAACATTCCGATGGGGATGGCTAATGACATACGCCGAGCAGTTGTACCCCTTCGCGCAAATGCCATAACGAGGGCTAGCGCAATGACACTTCCGAGAACCGAATGAAACACCCAAGCACCCCCAGAGAAAATGTCGATCAGGTCTGGCAACAGCGCGCCAAGAGCAAGCACTCTGTAATCAAACCGGTCGTCGCGGAAAACAAACAAGACCGAGATAAACGCAGTGCCGATAAACCAAAGAAGCATCAACCCCACATTAGGTACTGGCTACCCCTACGGGACGGTCTTAATGGATGCTGGAATGCCTTTTGCGCAGTTATAGACGTAATAGCGAGCAGGGTCGACTCCGATTACTGGGGTCAACGGGTTTGTGTCAGTTGGGGGAATAGTCGTTCCTGGGTCAATAACCCTGACTACTGCACCGCGGTACACCGTCGTTGTCGGCGCAACCGGAACCACAACTGCTCCTGGCACCGTAGTTGTGGTGACTACTGGTGCAGCAGGAAGTGTCGACGTTGTGGCTGTAGGAACAACCGTGGTGATTGTGCCCGTCGACGCTTTCGGTAACTTCCCTGACACCAGTTCTGCAATGCAGTCAACGCCGGGCAAATAGAGGCGTAAAGGATTACGTGTCGGTGCCGGTGGCTTGTCCCAGTTCAGTACGGGCAGATCTTTATGCGCAGCATCCATATATGCCTTCCAAATCTTCACGGGGTAGCCGTTGCCCGTCACGCGCGCAACTCCATCAGCTTTGAACTCAGGAATGTTCACCATCGGCGTATACCCCTTCGGGTCACCCACCCACACTGCAGTTGTGAGTTGCTTTGTAAAGCCCACAAACCAGGCATTGGTGTTTTCATCTTGTGTACCCGTTTTACCGCCAGCAGGACGATTACCTTCTAATGGGTCACGTCGTGCAGTTCCTTTGATAAGGGTTTGCTTCAAAATGTCTACTTGCGCATCTGCAATCTCTTTCGTGATCACTTGCGATGGCGCCATTGTGTGCTGATACAGCAACCCACTCGGGCCTTCGACTTTTTCGATGAAATACGGCTCATTATGAATGCCTCCGTTAGCAATTGTCTGGGTGCCAGAAGCCATGTCAAGCGCACTCAATTCATTTGCACCAGTCGAAAAACTTGCATACGGCTGAATTGTGTAGAGATCACGCGACAAGTAACTCGACGAAGCAAGCCTGTACGTCATGTTTACGACACGATTGAGACCAACAATTTGCGCAAGTCGCGCATACGCGCAGTTGATTGATAACCATGTTTGTTCAGCCAACGATGAGACAGGATGACTAACGCCCTTGGTAATAACAAATGGCTCTTCTGGAAGGCCCGGATTAGGAAACGTACATGGCAGTGTTCCGTCAATCAGGTCACTTGCTTGGGCACCCGCTTCCAAGGCAGCAGTAAGCACAAACATTTTGATGCTTGAACCTGTTTGGCGACGACGCAGTGCGAGATTCACTTCATTACGTCCAGGAGAGAATCCGGGCCCACCCACAATTGCCCGCATCGCACCAGTAGCCGTGTCAAGCGACATCATTGATGATTGAATTCCGGTCTTATTGACTGGCAGTTTCTCTTTCGCAGCTTTCTCAGCCTTTGCCTGCATCACAGGGTCAATTGTGGTGTGCACCGTAATTCCGCCACGGAACAATGCGTTGTAACGCTCCGGGTACGTTGCACCAAGAATTGTTGACTTGTTCAACAAGTAATCGCGAACCATCTCAGTGATATAGGTACGGCTTGTTGGCCGCTCTGGGGCACTAGTAACCGACTCTGGCGTTTTCCACGTTGCCAACGTTGTATCGCGCTGCTCTTTTGTCATCAGACCAACATCTATAAATCGCTCCAGCACTTGCTCGAATCGACGACGTGATTGTTCAGGCCTACGAATCGGATCGTATGTAGAAGGTGCACGCACAAGCCCGGCCAAGAACCCTGCTTCAGTCAAGGTGAGTTCTGAGACCTTCTTTTGAAAGTACACATCTGCAGCAGCTTGAATGCCATACGCATTGTTTCCGAAGAACACTGTGTTGAGGTAGCGCTCCACAATCTGGGCTTTTGAAACATTCTTTTCCAAAATCACTGCGTATCGGGCTTGCAAAATCTTGTATCGGCCATCACGTGGCAAACCAGCGAGAAATTCATTCTTCACAACCTGTTGCGTAATGGTGGATGCACCTTGTCTGCCACTTGAATATTGAAAGTTGGCCAGGGTGGCACGAACGAGTGCACGCAGGTTCACGCCCTTGTGTTGATAAAAACCAGAATCTTCAACAGCCAGTACAGCTGCAACCACAATGTCTGGCACTGAACCAATATCAAGCGGCTGGCTGTTCTCTAATTCAAAGACACCGATCTGCTTGTCAGCAACTCCCATAATGCGTGTGCGAGTTGATAGCCCACTAAAAATTGGCAGTGCCACAGGAGTCTCTTGGTGCGCATTTAGCGCCCGCCACACTTGTGGTGCTGCGCCAACTACCGCGCCCGTCAACAACATCGAAGATGCCACGAGGGCAACGCCAAAGCGTATGGACCAATTCAGAGGGGACTTCACAACACAAAACACCGTACTTGTCTGTGCTTGATGCATCGTGTCACCCATTTCGGTAGCGTTGTTCTATGTCACAATTCCCCCATCGCGGTTTCAGATTCGGTGTTCAAGTCTCTAAAGAGACCTCAGCAAAAGGATGGGCTGAACTAGCTCGCCGCACAGAGGCAGCAGGCTATGAAGTTCTCACCATGCCTGATCACTTCACAGACCAGTTAGCACCCGTACCCGCACTGATGGCTGCTGCAAGTGCCACCACCACACTTCGTGTTGGCGCATTGGTATTCGATAATGACTACAAACACCCAGTTGTCCTTGCAAAAGAACTTGCAACAATCGACCTTCTTTCAGACGGGCGTCTCGACATTGGACTCGGCGCTGGCTGGATGATCAGCGATTACGAAGAAGCCGGAATGCCATATGACTCCCCCAAGGTACGCATCGATCGTTTCATTGAAGGTGTCGCAGTCATTCGCGGCGCCATGGCAGAGGGTTCTTTTTCATTCTCTGGCGATCACTACACCATCACTAACTACAACGGACAGCCAAAGCCAGTGCAAGCTCGTCCTCCACTTCTCATTGGCGGTGGCGGCAAGCGCGTTCTGACATATGCGGCTCGCGAAGCAGACATCATTGGTATCAACGGCACATTGACTGCCGGCGTCGTTGGACCAGAGGCACTATCAACCATGACTGCAGAATCAGTGGATGAAAAAGTTGCAATTGTTGCAGCCGCTGGCGCTCACCGAATCAACGACATTGAAATGAACATTCGTACGTTCTTCGTGAAAGTTACGAATGATCGGAAAGCAACTGTCGATGGCATCTCATCAATGTTTGGTGTTGACGCAGACATGATTGATGCATCACCATTTGCTCTTATCGGCTCAGTTGAAGAATGCATTGAGCAACTACTCGAGCGCCGTGAGCGCTGGGGTTTCAGTTACACCATTGTTGGCGCAGAAAACATTGACGAGTGTGCACCAATCGTTGCTGCTCTTCGCGGCAAATAACTCAGAACAGACCGACAATGCGCCCATCTGGGCCGATGTCAATATGCAAAGCAGCAGGGTCAGCCCCTAAGCCAGGCATGGTTCGCATGTTCCCCACTATGGGGTAAATGAAACCAGCTCCAACTGATGCTCGTACTTCGCGTACAACCAAAGTGTGCCCAGTGGGTGCGCCCTTCAACGTGGGGTCACCACTAATACTGAGGTGTGTCTTAGCAATACACACAGGCAGATGGCTGAAACCATTTGCGTCGTACCGTGCAAGCTGTTCATTAGCCAGATCTGAATACTCCACAGCCGCTGCACCATAGATTTTCGTAGCAACGGCAGAAATCTTTTCTTTCAACGATGCAGATTCTTCATACAGAAAGTGGAAGTTGTTCGGCTCATCACAAGCAGCCACAACTGCATTCGCCAAATCAACTGCCCCTGCACCACCATCAGAGAAGTGAGTGCACACCGCAACTCGCGCACCCATTGATTCAGCAATCTCACGAATCACGTCATGCTCACTGGCAAAGTCTGTGGGGAACGCGTTGATAGCCACGACTGGCGACACCCCATGCGCAAGAACATTCTCAATCTGTTTCGCCAAGTTGGCTGCGCCAGACCGAACATCTTCGGGGTTCTCCTGCAACATCTCAGCAGGCAACGGCTTTCCGGCAACAACTTTGTACAACCCGGAATGTGCCTTCAATGCCCGCACTGTTGCCACCAACACTGCGGCATCAGGTTTCATGCCTGAAACGCGGCACTTGATATTGAAGAACCGCTCGGCACCCATGTCAGCGCCGAAACCAGCCTCAGTAATCAGATAGTCACACATGTGAATGCCTATCTTGTCTGCAATCACTGACGAGTTTCCTGTGGCAATGTTGCCAAACGGACCTGTATGAATCAGCGCCGGAGTGTTCTCAAGCGTTTGCATCAGGTTCGGTTTGATGGCATCCAGCAGGATTACGGCCATCGCACCAGCACAACCAATCTGTTCTGCGGTGACTGCAACATCGTTCTCTGTGTATCCAACAACAATGCGACCAAGGCGAGCACGCAGATCTTCCACTGATGTCGCTAACGCCAGTAGTGCCATCACTTCAGATGCCGCAGTGATATCGAAACCGGATGCCCGTTCAATTCCGTCTTCTTGCGAACCCTGACCAATCGTCACACTGCGCAAGGCACGATCATTGACATCAAGGACGCGCTTCCAGGTGATTTTGCCAAGTGAAAGCCCCGACGCGTTGCCCTGATGAAGATGGTTATCAACCATGGCCGCGAGCAAGTTATGTGCAGCAGTGACTGCATGGAAATCGCCAGTGAGATGCAAGTTCAAGATTTCCATCGGAATCACTTGGCTATACCCACCGCCTGCTGCACCACCCTTGATGCCAAACGTTGGCCCCATCGATGGTTGACGCAATGCCAGCAGCCCAACTTTGCCGATGTGCTTCATTGCCTGTGCAAGACCTACCGATGTAGTTGTTTTTCCTTCTCCAAGCGGAGTCGGCGTAATGGCCGTTACAACTACATATTTCCCAGCAGGACGAGATGACACGTTCTGCAAGACAGATAAATCAATCTTGGCTACGTGACGCCCGTATGGATCAAGAAACTCTTCTCCGATTCCTAGTTGACCCGCTATGTCAGCGAGTGGCGCAATAGACGCAGCCTGGGCGATCTCAAGGTCGGAAGGAAATGACACATGTGAAGTCTCACCCAACTGGCACAGTCACGCCAAGACGAAGAGACTTTCCGCACCTGCAGCCCCCGTGTCGTATCCTTGAATCACCATCGAAAGGCAGGCATGGGACTAATTCGAACATTGCGGTCGGTGGCAACATTCTCGGTCCCCACACTGTCTCGCCAGAAGCGTCGCTTTGAACGCGCTGCCAATATCGCCGACCTTCGCCTGATTGCCAAAAGCCGACTACCTCACGGAATTTTTGACTACATCGACGGCGCAGCCGAAGACGAAATCACCATGCGACGCAACGCTGAAGCCTTTCAGCAATATGAATTCGTACCGAGAATTCTGCGCAATGTTTCCAACATTGACACCAGCACGTCATTCCTTGGCCGCACTCTCGAATCTCCTCTTCTCTTCTCCCCCACGGGTTTCACACGAATCGCACATTCACAAGGGGAACTTTCCGTTGCCCGCGTTGCCGCACGACATGGTCTTCCTTACTGCTTATCCACCTTGTCGACTCGGTCAATTGAGGAAGTTGCAGCTGTCAGCAACGGGCCGAAATGGTTTCAGGTGTACGTATGGCGTGACCGCGAGTTAGTCAAAGACATGTTGGCTCGCGCTCAGGCAAACGGATACGAAGCAATCATGATCACGGTTGACACTGCAGTCCTTGGTCGTCGCGAGCGTGACGTGCGTCGTGGGTTCACTCTTCCGCCCAAACTTGGCCTTGGCACCATCGTCGACGGCATCACACACCCCGCGTGGACGTGGGATTTCATACGAAACGAACCAATCACATTCTCAAACATCGCAGCATCACGAGGAAACACTGGAACCGCAGTCACTTTGTCTGATTTCATCTCTGAACAATTTGAACCTGCGTTGTCGTGGGACGATCTTGAATGGTTTCGTGCCAATTGGAATGGCCCTATCATTCTCAAAGGCGTTCAGTCTGTCGCAGATGCAGTCCTTGCTCAGCAACACGGCATTGACGCCGTTGCGTTATCCAATCACGGAGGCCGCCAACTTGATTCAGCGCCAGCGCCACTTGATTTGCTTGCACCCGTCGCACAAGCAACAGGCGGCACCTTGCCTCTCATTTGTGACGGAGGCATTCGTCGCGGCAGCGACATTGTGAAGGCAATTGCTCTCGGAGCCTCCGCATGCACGCTCGGTCGCAGTTACCTATACGGACTTGGTGCTGCTGGCGAACCAGGAATTGAACGTGTACTCACCATGCTCACTAACGACATGACACGCACCATGGCGTTATGCGGTGTTCGCACCATCTCTGAGATCACGCCAGAACTTTTGTCACTCGTTCCGACCGGACGCATCTAATGAATCAGTACTCATACATCACGAATGAAGAACGCCCTGTTGAGGTTCTTGTGTTCCGGATGGACCCTGCAGTAGTCGACGAATTCATCCGTGTGGACCACGAAGTATGGACTCTTGGCGAAGCACATATGGAAGGACTCACCAACATCCCCTTCCTCTCAAAGGAAGTCTGGCTCGACAACAGCAAGCCAGGCGAAGTCACCATCGTGTTTGTGTGGGACACGCAAGACTCATGGGACATTGTGGGAAACACAGAATTTCAGAAGAAGCTCCAAGCTGAGTTTGATTCCCGCTTCCCGCATCCGATCGAACTAATCGCTGCACCACATGAAGATTCGAACTTTGGCATTCATCGCGTCACCCGATTTGAAAGAATAGAAAAATGAGTGAACTTCTCGATGTCTCATCTGCACGTACTATCGGAGAACTCGGAGACGTTGGCCCTCTTTCAATTGGTTGCTGGCGCCTCACCGGTTCTGATGCAGAAAACACCGCAGTCATTTCTGCAGCTGTTGATGCAGGCATGACCCTCATCGACAATGCAGACGTATACGGCCTTGACTGGGGCGGCACTCACTTCGGTGCATGTGAAGAGGCACTCGGAAGAATCTTCTCGGCTATTCCTGGCTTACGCGACAGAATCGTTCTGGCAACCAAAGGCGGAATCATTCCCGGAGTTCCGTACAACTCATCAGCGGAATACATCACCAGCGCATGCGAAGCCTCTTTATCTCGCATGGGTGTTGATCATGTTGACCTGTATCAAATACATCGCCCCGACAACTTCACACACCCAGAGGAAATTGCTCAAGCATTCAACTCATTGAAATCACGTGGTCTTGTTCGTGAATTCGGAGTCTCCAACTACACAGTCGCTCAGACACTTGCACTTAACGCATTCGTTGACAATGGCCTCGCAACAACACAACCCCAATTGTCGGCTGCCCACCTTGACCCACTGCGAGACGGCACTCTCGACTTATGCATGGAATCAGGCATCACTCCCCTTGCATGGAGCGCACTTGCTGGCGGAGCACTTGCCACCGGCAAGGGCGTTGCGCCCGCATTGCTTGCAGTGCTTGACGAACTCGCTGCCAGAGAAAACGTGACACGCTCAGCAATTGCCATTGCTTTTGTGCTCGCTCACCCATCGCGCCCTGTCGCAATCATTGGAACACAGACACCTTCGCGTATCTCTGAATTGGCACTCGCCACTTCTGTGTCGCTTACCCGTACGGATGTCTACGCAATCATTCAAGCCAGCGATGGAATTCCATTGCCATGAGCGAAATCAGTTGGTTCAGCGCATTATGCGATGACGACTATGAACAATTAGGAATCGTTGACACCAACCTGCAAAGCAGTTGGAAACACTGTTCTGATATTGTCCAAACAGTGCATAATGTCGGCTTTGACAACGTGTTGCTTCCCTCTGGCTACGACCTCGGCATCGACACACTCGCATTCGCTTCCGCTATGGCGCCCACCATTGCAAACATGAAACTGCTGACCGCCATTCGATGTGGCGAAGTATGGGTTCCACAACTGGCACGTCAACTAGCAACCCTGAATCAAATACTTAACGGCAAGCTTTCCATCAACATCATTTCTTCAGAGATGCCTGGCGAAACTCTTGACGGCCCACACCGCTATGCACGCACGTTGGAAACCATGACCTCGCTTCGCACATTGCTCAATGGCGAACGTCTTGACATTGACGGTGAATTCATTCAGTTACACCTTGACGCCCCACGCATCTGTCGTGATTCACCACAAGCACCACAGTTCTACTTCGGCGGCTTAAGTAACGAGGCACGTGATGTCGCAGCCGCCGCAGCAGATGTGTACCTCATGTGGCCAGACACGCAAGATGCCATCGCTGCAACAATCGCAGATCTTCGCTCTCGTGCCGACACGTACAACAGAACACTGAAGTTTGGTTACCGCGTGCATGTTATTGTTCGCGACACAGAAGATGAAGCACGCAACGCTGCAGCGCATCTCATCTCTGCAGTCGATGCCGCAACTGGTAATGCAATTCGTTCTCGCTCGCTCGATAGCGCAAGCGTCGGCGTTCGTCGCCAAGCTGAACTTCGTGAAGCTTCTGGTTCTGATGGCTTTGTTGAGCCCCACCTCTGGACCGGCATTGGCAAAGCGCGCAGCGGATGTGGCGCAGCCATCGTGGGTACGCCCCAACAAGTCATCGACAAGATCCATCAGTATGAAGCCATGGGCATCGAAGCCTTTATTTTCTCGGGCTATCCGCATAAGGACGAAGCCCAACGTTTTGCAGAACTTGTTCTGCCGCACCTCAATCACGGACCCCTGTAAAAAACCGTCTACAGTCGCACCATGAGCGACATCACATCACTTCCAGCCGAATTCCTGTTTCACATCAGTGCAACACTGAACCCACCCATCGTGGTTCCCAATGGTCCGAATGGCACACGTGTCATTGTTCGCGTTACTGGCGGAACTGTGAAAGGCCCGAAACTCAACGGAACTGTTGTAGATCTTGGCGCCGACTGGCTCACCATGCGTGCCGATGGCACTGCGCAACTTGATGTACGAATTGTCATCAACACCGACGACGGCGCAGCCATTCATGTGTCATACAAGGGCATCATGTCTCCAGACGCAGATGGCAAGCCACGCATCATTACTGCCCCACTTTTCGAGACCGGCGACGAGCGCTACGCATGGCTCACCCAAATGCAGGCCATCGCAATTGGTGCCCCCGGCCAAAACGTGGTCGATTACGACATCTACCGCTTGGTGTAACTGAACTTACAGAAGCCCGCGCGTCATGCGCGAGATCATGGCGTGCCACTCTTCAAGATCAATTGGTTCGTTAGACACATCGTTAACGATGAGACCCAAGCTGTATGCCTGGATAAAAACAGCAACGGCACCCGGGTCAAGATCTTCACTAACGAACTCTTTCGCTTTCATCTCACGAACTATGTCCGCGATTGCCCCAGTGAGTCGAGCTTGCGTTGGAGCAAGAGCGTTCTTCATTTTTTCAGAGTGACGCGCGCCAGCAAGAATTTCAATTCGATCAGCACGGCGCATTGAACGAGCCGGATCATGAGTTGCACGTGAAATCAGGTCAAGTCGGCCAAACAAGTCTTCACGAGACTTTGAGGCAAGCAAGACATTTGCTAGTGCCGCAATGTCTTCCTCTACATACCGTGCAAATCGTTGTACTTGGGCCTGCATGATGACATCATGGAAATCCTCAAAGTGGTGATACAGAGACCCCTTCGAGATATTCGACTTTTCCAGTAGTTGCTCCACCGTGAAGCCCTGAGATCCGTGCTCGTCAATAAGGACTGCAGCCACTTCTATTAGGTGAACCTTTGTGGGATGAGCGTCACGCACCCCTCTATTCAATCAGTGTTTACCCCTCCCAGATGGCATGATGGAGAGATGGCACATCTTGAAAAACATGCATCTCATCGCATTGGGTTACTGCGGGCAATGGTGCTCGGTGCTAACGATGGCCTCATCTCCACTGCATGCTTGGTTCTGGGTGTTGCAGCAGCAAATTCAAGCCGCACAGCAATTCTCACTGCCGGCATGGCTGGCCTTGTTGCTGGTGCAGTCTCCATGGCGCTTGGTGAATACGTATCTGTCAGCTCGCAACGCGACTCAGAACTGGCAGACATCGCAAAAGAAAAATGGGAACTGGAAACCATGCCAGAACATGAGCTTGACGAACTCACCATGATCTATGCAAACAAAGGTCTCCCACATGCAATGGCTCGCGAAGTTGCAGAGGAACTCACGAAGAACAATGCTCTCGCCACTCACTTGGCAGAAGAACTGGGAATCACCGGCGCGAACCAGGCCAATCCAATTGAGGCCGCCGCTGGGTCCGCTGGCGCTTTCACCCTCGGAGCAGCCATCCCGCTGATTGCAATTGCAGTCGGAACTGCCGCATCTCGAATGGTGCTGACAATAGGAGTTGTCACGGTCTCTCTCATTGCCCTTGGCTTTGCTAGTGCCCGCTATGGCAAGGCCAGCGCAGGAAAACCAATATTCCGAGTAGTTATAGGCGGACTCGTCGCCATGGGAATCACCATTGCTGTCGGCAATTTGTTCGGGGCGGCCATCGCCTAGCGCCCACTTTGCGCTTCCCCTTCATAAACAGCGAGACTGTATGAATGAGCGCAACCTCCACCACAGATAAAGACATTGCCCGTATTGACGCGGCACTTGATGCACTACTCGCAGAGTTCGACCCAAAGAAGGTCGACAACATCACCTTCCGTGGCGCACGATTCGATAAGGGACTTGCATGGGTTCATTTCCCCACTGGTCACGGCGGTCTTGATATGCGTCCAGACCTCAACCGTCACGTTGAAGAACGTCTTCGTGCAGCTGGTGCCGCACCGCAAGACCCTGCAACGTTCTTCATTGCTCTTGCTGGTCCGACCATCGCAACGCACGGAAGCGAAGAAGTAAAGAAGCGTTTCCTTCGCCCAATGTTTACTGGTGAAGAAAAATGGTGCCAGTTGTTTTCAGAGCCAGGTGCCGGAAGTGACTTCGCAGGTCTTGGTACAAAAGCAATCCGTGACGGAGACGAGTGGATCATCAACGGTCAAAAAGTGTGGAACACACTTGCTCACCTTGCTGACTGGGGAATGCTCGTAACACGTACAGACCCTGATGCTCCGAAGCACAAAGGCATGACTTACTTTGCACTTGACATGCATGCACCTGGTGTTGAAGTACGTCCACTTCGTCAGATCACTGGTGAAGCTGAATTCAATGAGGTCTACATGACCGACGCACGCGTACCTGACGCACATCGTGTCGGTGAAGTGGGCGAAGGTTGGCGTGCAGCCCTCACCACACTTATGAATGAGCGCAGCGCCATTGGCGGTGGCGGTGGCGGCAATGCAAAACGCCGTGGCCCCATTGACGAAACCATCAAGATTTGGAAAGAAAAGCCTGCAGACCAGCGCAACAAAGCTGACAAAGACACAATGATGCATTTGTACTGTGCGAGCGAGGCTTTGCGTTTCACAGTGATGCGCGGTGCGCAAGCTGCAAAGGCCGGCAACCCCGGACCTGAGGGCTCGATTTCCAAACTCATGTCAGCAGATTTCAACAAGAAGGTCACTGAGTTCACATTGAACCTCATGGGTGCCGAGGCAATGGTGGATTACGACTTCACGTTCCGTCGCCCAGACACGTTGTCGGTAGACGGTTCATTTGGTGGACCTCGTCATTCGTTCTTACGTGTTCGTGCAAACTCCATTGAAGGTGGCACAAGCGAAATCATGCGCAACATTCTTGGTGAACAAGTACTCGGCCTTCCAGGCGAGCCACGCGTTGACAAAGACATCTCATGGAGCAAAGTTCCACGTAGCTAATTCCGAAAACACAAAAGGGCCACTGCCGCAGCAGTGACCCTTCAGTGAGGAAAGTAATTAGTGGTGAACTACGCGGCGCGAAGGCCAACAAGTCCTTTGCTGATGAACGACACAATGGCGTCCTTGACAGGAATCATGCCGTAGACAATGCAACCGTCAACACAGATGGTCATCCATGATTCCCGCATACTGCCGGTCATGGTTGTGACGATGCTGAGGTTGAGTGCCCATACAAGTCCGATGCTGACAGCCAAAGTGACGTGGTCACTCAGAACTGGGATTCGGTTGATGATGCCGTCGATCTTCAACGTGCGGGTAAGCGAGTGAAACACTGGCATAACCGCTCCGAGAAGGATGGATAGGAGGATAAGTGATCCAAGGGTGTACATGAGTTGCCTCTTTCGAGTCAGACTCCGCCTACCAAGAATGTAACTAATGTCACACCACTAGTGGTGGATATCCACAGGGTGTGGAGAACCCATGATTTCTCAGGGTTTCAAGGCGGTCTATGGTTCATTCATGATTCGCCTACGCCAGATAGCCCTCGTTGCCCACAGCCTTGACCAGGCCATTACAGACATCTCTGCAGCCCTAGACGTCGACGTGATATACCGCGACCCCGGGGTTGGGTTCTTTGGGCTTCACAATGCTCTCTTTTGTATCGGGGACCAATTCCTTGAGGTGGTCTCCCCCATTCAGGAAGGCACAACTGCTGGCCGGTTGCTTGAGAAATTGGGTGGCGATGGCGGATACATGGCTCTGTATGAGGTTGATGATCTTGATGCACGCATAGACAATGTGAAGTCGCTCGGCATTCGCACCGTGTGGGAAGGCACTGGCGATGCAATACGTGGGCGTCATTTACATCCTCGCGATACTGGCGGCACATTGGTGTCACTTGATCAACCAGACATTGCAGGTGAGTGGGCATGGGGTGGGCCTGAATGGAAATCGCATCGTCCATCATCAGTTGTTTCCGGTATTGATTCGTTCACCGTGTCAGTACCAGACCCTGAATCTTCACGCATCCACTGGACGACACTCGGCATAAACGAAGCAGTTCGTTTCACGGCATGCGGCAATCAACCAGAAGGTCTCACCGAAGTAACAATGAAGTGTGTTGACCGATCGCGTGATGGCGAAACACTGAATGTTTGCGGCGTAACTATCACTTTGCGCGCGTAGCTGTATCTACTGCGCGTTTGAGTGCACAACCCCGCCCAAAACAGTGGCGAGAACAGAGATGTCTTTGATTTCCATTGGGTCAACTGCACATGGGTCAGCATCAAGCACAGCAAAGTCAGCAAACTTGCCCACTTCAATGGAACCGTATTCATCGTCACAATGAAGCAGATACGCAGAACCGATAGTCATGGCCTTCAATGCGTCAAGCGCGGAGATTCTTTCCGCTTCACCCAGAACATGCCCAGTACTCGTCACGCGATTCACTGCGCACCACATGGTGAACAACGGAGCAAGCGGCGTCACTGGTGCATCGCTATGGATGGAATGTGGAATGTTCATTCGAACTGCAGTACCGACAGCATCAAGATGGCGGGCCTTTGCTGGGCCCATGGTGTCGTGGCGGTGCGTATCGCCCCAGAAATACAGATGATTTGCAAACAAGTTGACACAGATTCCCAATGTCTTGATCTTGCGGAACATTGCATCCGTTGCCATTTGCACATGTTCTAAACGGTGGCGATGATCAAAGCGAGGATGTGCTTCAAGCAGGCGACGGTAAATATCAACGCCGACTTCAATTGCTTCGTCTCCGTTGGTATGCATTGCTAATTGATAACCGGCCTTGTGGAACGGAAGCATCAACTTGTACAAGTCTTCTGGGTCACCGAGCCACAAACCATTTGGTGAGCCGCAGCAATAGCCAGGCCAATTCATTCGTGCTGTACGACCTTGAATAGAACCATCGGCAATGAACTTCAGTGGACCCATTGCAAATTTTTCAGAATTGAATTGCTCCAGGTCAACTAACAGATTTGCAATTTCATCTGGACTAAGGCGCAATGACATGAATGTGGCTAAAGGCGCATACCGAACACGCGTCGGAAAACCTGGGTGGTTCACAACGTTCGCAAACCCCTCAATGGATTTCTTTGTTGCAATGTTCGCAAGGTCAGTCACCATGGTGCAGCCGGCTTGACGAGCAAGATAACCACCATCCCAAATTGCGCTTTCACCACCGGCATCAAGATTCACATGCACACCAAGAAACAGAGAAAGCGCTAGTTCGCGTATTTCGCCCGTGATGTTTCCGTTCTCGTCGCGATGCACGCCTTCATCGGTGGCAGTGTTGTCAACTCCGGCACGCGCCAACATTGCCGAGTTTGCATGACCAACGTGCCCGTTGCTTTGCATCACCCAAATAGGGCGAGTTTCGGAAACAGAATCCAACATCTCCAAAGTGAGAGTTTGCGAACCGACCATTGACATATCGAAACCGACAGCAATAAGAGATTCTGATTGATCCTTCATTTCAGCGTGAGCTACATGAAGTCTTTCAATGATGGCTTCTACTGTTGGGCAGCCGGGTTGAACTGAGCCATCAACCTGACGCCGAGGGTACGAGCCCACCCATGGGTAGCGAGATAAAGATCCTTCACGAACAATGTGGCAATGAGCTTCGATAAAGCCCGGCACGATGACTGATTCTGCGAACTGATCATCAATAGTGATGTCGAGACCATCAAGGTCCGCCAATACCTCTTCCAACATGCCCGTATGGAGAACTCTGCCGTCTTGCACAGCCACGGCATTGGCCTGAGACACCGCTGAATCAAGGGTGACGACGGATCGTGCCGTGAACACTGTGACGCTCATTTGGTTCCCACTTCCCGACTGCATACAAACTGTACAAGAATGGGCATATGACTATGCAACTAGACCCACACACGGACATCGCCTCAATCTCAGGCACGGTGGCAACACTTCGCAACACATTCAACTCTCGCGTTACACGACCACTTGCCTGGCGTCGTCAACAGCTTCAGAACATGATCAACATGCTCGAGAACAATGAAGCCGAATTGCTCGAAGCCTTAAAGGTTGATCTTGGAAAGCCAACTGCTGAAGGTTTCATCACAGACTTGGCTTTTGTTACAGGCGAGATCAAGTTGATGCTCAAGAATCTCAACAAGTGGAACAGCGTGGAAAAGGTTCCCACCCCACTAGTAGCAATGCCTGCTAAATCAGTTCTGATGCCAGAGCCTCTTGGCGTTGTATGCGTTATCGCACCATGGAACTACCCAGTGCAACTTTTGTTGGTTCCAGCAGCTGGCGCTATTGCAGCAGGCAACACAGTCATCATGAAACCATCTGAAGTATCGCCAACCGTTTCTGGAGTACTTGCTCGTTTGGTGCCGCAGTACCTCGACACCACTGCTGTTTCGCTAATCGAAGGCGGCGTACCAGAGACAACTGAATTGTTGGCTCAAAAATTTGATCACATCTTCTACACCGGCAACGGAAAAATTGGTCGCGTTGTTATGGCAGCAGCAGCCGTGAACCTCACACCGGTGACGTTGGAGCTTGGCGGAAAGAGCCCGGTCATCATTGACAAGAGCGCCAATATTGAAGTTGCAGCTCGTCGCGTTGCATGGGGCAAGTGGCTTAACGCCGGCCAAACATGCGTTGCGCCTGACTATGTATTGGTCGACTCTTCTGTTGAAGACAAATTTGTTAATGCACTACGCACTTCAATCACTGACTTCTACGGTGAGAACCCACACACCAGCGATAGTTACGGTCGCATTGTTTCGCCACGCCACTTCGATCGACTTGTCTCACTCATGACAGGTGGAACTCCAATCATCGGCGGTGAATCAGCCGCGGCTGACCGTTACGTTGCACCAACCGTTCTCGGCAACGTGAACTTGAATGCGCCAATCATGCAAGAAGAAATCTTCGGACCACTGCTTCCCATCATCAGCGTGAAAGATACAAATGAAGCTATTGAATTCATCACAAGTCGTGATCACCCATTGGCGTTGTATGTCTTTGCAGAGAACAGTTCAGTAGTTGACAACGTCCTTGAACGCACCACTGCCGGCGGAGTAACCGTAAACGGCACCTTGCTTCACCTCACTAGCCCACACCTCCCCTTCGGCGGAGTTGGCGAGAGCGGCATGGGCGGATACCACGGCAAATCTGGAGTTCGCATCTTCCAGCACATGAAACCAGTCCTGAAGCGCGGCACAAAGATTGACCCGAAAATCTCATACCCGCCATACACAGAGCGCAAGCTGAAGTTGTTCCGCAAGGTACTGTGACGAAAACCCATACTGGGTAAGGGTTTTAACTTAAGAACCCCCTAGACATACAGTTTAAAATATCGGTACAATTGTGATGCCTCTTATATAGGGGCATTTCACACATGCGCACCTCTTTTCTTCGTTTTCGGCTGCTACAACGCCGCACATCTTCGCAACAATCAACGCTGCGAACTTTTGTCGCACGCGGCGTTGTAGTTCTTATGATCGCACCTCTCGTTGCCGCACTGTTCACTCTCAACAATTCAGCTGATGCATCCGTTGGCGATTCAACTGGACCAAAGATTTCAACCAGTACTTCAGGTGTCTGGCACAACGTGTACGCAGCGGGTGATAGTCCTCTCAGCACATCAAACTTTACTGCTGGAATTCGCATCACCGTGCGAGTCACAAATGGATCTATACGCCTCTCAACAACCTTGCCCTCGGGTGACTCTGCAATCACCGCGAATAGCCAAAGCGGGATCTCAACATCTTCGACTGGTGCCACCGAGATGGACTGGTGGGCACAATCAGCTACTACAGGTAATCAAGCATTGCGCACACTCCAGATTCGTGCATCGAGTTCATCAGCTATACCGTCTGTCGAACTTGGCGCCGCGCCCGCAGCGGTTCGCCCATCGGCGTCCAACCCTGACGGGCAAGCAAATGGCGGTTCAGCATTCTCTAACTATCCCAACCCTGTGTATGTGGTCGAGTCCGATAGCTGGTTTCAACTCATCAATCGAAATGGAACGAACTGGGTTACGGCACGCGACGCAGCGACTGCTCTCTCGGCACTCAACAATGTGCCTTCGCCACGACTTGCAAGTTTGGAGTCCGGTGAACAGTCACGTTCAGTTCGAGGACTACTGAAAGGCACGAATCAGCAGGTATACCTTGGCGCCTCAGACATAGCCACCGAAAACACCTGGGTATGGACTGATAACAACGCATGGGGTTGGACAACGCGTCCCACTGCTGCAACCTCTGGACGCGACATTAAGGGTGAATGGCAAAATGGCGAACCCAACAGTGACACACAGGACTGTCTTCAAATTGATTGGTCGTGGTCTGCATCTGGTTACTGGGATGACCTTCAGTGTGATTGGTTGGCGAACTACTACGTTGCTGAATACGGCGGTGCCGGAAGCAATACCACGTACCTACCAAGGTTGACTTCGACCCGAACGATCGCATTCACCAATGATTCAACTGCCCCAACCGTCAGCTCTTTTTCGTCCACCCAATCTTCACCCACAAATGCAGCAACGTTCACATACACATTGCAATTCTCAGAATCTGTTACCGGTGTTGCTTCGGAAGATTTTTCAAACACCGGCACAGCCTTAACATGTGTGTTCAGCCCAGGCACCGACACAGGTTCTAGTCGCACGGTCACAGTTTCAGGTTGTGGGGCTGGAACAGTCATTCCGCGTTTTACAGCAAGCGGGGCAACTGATACTGCTGGAAATAGCGGTCCCTCATCTGCGGCGACAGCCTCCACCACAATCACGCGCGACGTCATTACACCGACTGTCACAAACGTGACCTTCACATCAGATGCGGGCACAGACAACACCTACAGAGCTGACGACATCGTTAGCATCAGTGTCACTTTTTCTGAAACCGTTACCATCACCAGTTCTCCACGAATACCTATTGCAGGCCTTACTAGTAAATTTGCAACGTACTCATCTGGCTCAGGAACAAACACACTCGTATTCACGTACACAATCGTCACAGGCGACACCGATACCAATGGCCTAGCAATTACAGCCAACACACTTGAACTGAATTCAGGCACCATCAGAGATGCCGCCAGCAACAACGCAACCCTGACTCACGCTGCAGTTGCTGACCAATCTGCACACAAAGTCGACACTGCGGCGCCAACAATGAACATCACTAGCAACTTGGCCACTGTTGCATCCGGCGCAACGGCAACAATTACATTCACTTCCAACAAATCCACCACCACATTTGACCAATCTGACGTTTCCGTCACTCTTGGAACTATCACCAGCTTTTCGGGCAGTAGTGGCACCTACACCGCCACATTTACTGGCTCACGATCAAGCGGTGGAATTGCCACCATTTCAGTCGACGCAGAAAAGTTCACTGACTCTGTCGGTAACGGCAACACCGTTAGCAATACACGCAGCATCACCGTCACCAACACAACATCATCTACCGGCGGTAGAACGTCTTACGTTGGCAATGGCACCATCGGCGACAACGGCACGGAATACATTGTTGAAAGATTTACTACAACAGGAACTTCCAACTGGAGAGTTCCGAATGGCGTGACATCAATCGATTATTTGATCATCGGCGGCGGTGGTGCCGGTGGAACTCGTCATGCAGGTGGCGGCGGTGCCGGCGGCGTGAGATCGAGTGTTGCTTCTACTGGAGGAGGTTCGTCACCTGAGTCCAGAATGACCGTGACACCAGGTGCATTAATGACAGTGACAGTTGGAGCTGGAGGAACTAACGGCTCTACGGCCACTGGTTCTGGAACTAACGGCTCTAACTCAGTACTAGGTTCTTTGACTGCAACAGGTGGCGGCGCACAAGCAGCAGCGGGTGGCTCTGGCGGTGGAACTCAATACAACTTCGCTCCTGGCAGCGGAACAACAGACCAAGGCTTCAGTGGCGGTCGAGGTGTTCAAGGAAACATTGGCTACGAGTGGGCCGGCGGTGGTGGCGGTGGTGCCGGCGCAGCCGGCTCTAGTGCAGGAACCTCAGGCGGGCGTGCGTTTGGTGGTGCAGGTGGTGCCGGAGTCGCCAACAGCATTACCGGAGCCACTTCGTGTTACGCAGGCGGTGGCGGAGGCGGGTACGCATCCTCAGCTACAAACGTAGGCACGATTCAAGGAGGAAAATGTGGTTCCACCATGGTGGGCGGCACGAGCCGCTTCGGCGCTAGCGCAACTCCAGGTGAAGTCAATACTGGATCTGGAGGTGGCGGCGGCGGATTCGACGGCGGTGACATCAACTATGCAGGAGCCGCCGGAGGTTCCGGAATTGTTGTTGTGCGATACGCGTTGCCTTCAGTGTCAACTCCCGACTTAGCTGATGCATCTGACAGCGCGACGAACAATGACAACATCACGTCCACGCGAACACTTACATTCACTGGTTCTGCACCAGTGGGCGCAAGCGTGCAACTGTCAGTTGCAACAGCAACCTCTACGTCTGACACCGACACCACAACCGGAACATGGACCAACACTGGCACAGCTTGTACCGCAGATTCAACAACTGGAGCTTGGAGTTGTATAACGGCTGAACTTGCACCAGGTCTCTACAAAGTTCGCTCTACTGCAACCACAATCCTTGATGGCGCCACCGATACCCAAACATCAACTTCTGCGCTCGTCGTAACAATCGATACCACAGCGCCAACAGTTACAAGCGTGGCCTTCACATCAAACGCAGGTACAGACAACACCTACAAAACTGGCGACATCGTCAGCATCAGCGTCACCTTTTCTGAAACCGTTACCGTCACCAGCACTCCACGCATACCCATTCTTGGGCTCTCAAGTAAATTTGCAAACTACTCATCTGGATCAAGCACAAACACACTCGTATTCACATACACAGTCGCAGCGCTCGACACCGACACAGACGGATTAGCAATTACAGCAAGCACCCTTGCGCTGAACTCAGGCACAATAAAAGACGTTCCTGGAAACAACGCAACCATCACCCACGATGCAGTAGCCGCACAATCGGCACACAAAGTAGACACCACCGCACCGACTGTCACAAGCGTAGCCTTCACATCAAACGCAGGCACAGACAACACCTACAAAGCTGACGACATCGTCAGCATCAGTGCCACCTTTTCTGAGACCGTTACCGTCACCGGCTTCCCACACATACCCATCGCAGGCCTCTCAAGTAAATTTGCAACCTACTCATCTGGTTCAGGCACAAACACACTCGTATTCACATACCCAGTCGTAGCACTCGACACCGACACAGACGGGTTAGCAATTGCTTTAAACGCACTTGCGTTGAACTCCGGCACCATTACAGACGTTCCTGGCAACAACGCAACCATCACCCACGCAGCTGTTGCTACCCAATCTGCGCACAAAGTCGACACCACCGCACCCACGGTCACGAGTGTCAATTCGTCAACCCTGAATGGCTTTTATAAATCTGGTGATGTAATTGCAATCCAAGTGAACTTCTCAGAAATCGTTACCGTCGACACATCAGGTGGAACTCCAGCCCTAACACTTGAAACGGGAACAGTTGACAGCTCGGCACCGTATGCATCTGGCAGCGGCTCTACAACACTTGTGTTCAACTACACGGTGCAACCCGGCGACACGTCAAGTGATCTTACGTATCCGACAACTAGTTCAATCTCTCTGAATGGCGGCAGCATCACGGATGTTCCAGGCACAAATGCAACGCTGACACTCGCATCTCCCCTAGCCGCAAACTCGCTTGCAGCGAACAAAGCTTTTGTTATTGATGGCGTTACCCCAAGTGCACCACGAATAACCTCGGCAGTTGAGACTGGCACCACAATTACGCTGAACTTCAGTGCACCGGTTAGCAACGCCGCATCCGTCACCGGTTACCAAGTGCAAACTTCGACAAACGGAACCACCTGGAGCACTTCGTCGAGCACCGTTGCTGCCGATGCAACTTCATATCGCATCACCGGACTCACCCCAGCTACCGCATACTACGTTCGTATAGCAGCTAAATTTGGGGCCAGCTTCGGGCCGTACGGATACCGATTTGAAAAGATTTACGAAGTAGTTAACCCGACCCGGACCGCTGCTGCCGCAATTCAGTATGCAGCCGGCTTTGGACTTGGAGCAAGTGATGCTCGGTCGACGTATTCAGACACTGCGTTTACACGAGTTCGTTATCGCATGGCCACCACATATCGAGGTGGCAACAGCTACGTTGATGCAAACTTCAACAGAGCTTTTGATTATAAATCGGCTGCAAGTGCAAATCTTGACTCCATTGATCGCGTTCAAGTGCCCACCACCACTTCTACAAGCAAGGTTTTCCATGGTGGTGTTAACGACTTGACTGTTGAGTCAAACGTTCCAGAAGTCAAGAATGGCTCAGGATTGGCGGGTCGACTTGAAATTTGGCCATTCAACTACGCAACAAGCACGACTTTTGCTCGTAGCGGAGTGTGCGGAGGAACCGATGGCTCCAACGCCACGTATGACCTAAACGATGCTCCTACTACGGATGGATCTTTTGGATCATTTCAGTTGCATCAAATTTCATCGACTGCTTCTGAATGCGGAACTCTTTTTGCATGGAATAACCATGCCTCAGGCCAAGTCCCCGGCATTGGATACGGCACGCAGCCAACAGCAGATCCAGACTGGACCTTTGCCGCTAACCACGGAGCTGGAAGAACACATACGGATTTCAACTTGCAGATTTTTGTTGATGTTCCAGTCACAACAACTTCGCGTCCAAGTGCCTCTATCGCCCCTGCTCTAACAACAGTTACTGCAGGTTCCTCTACAACAGCAACTATCACGCTGAGCACGGCCTCAACTGACTTCGCATTGGAAGATCTCAGTGCAACTCTTGGATCATTGTCGAACTTCTCAGGTAGCGGTACCACGTACACCGTCACCTATACCCCGTTCAAGACTTCTGGTGGAACAGGAGTGATCACTGTTGCCTCTGAATCATTTACCGACTCGGAGGGGTCGACAAATAGTGCCGCGCACACCCAATCTATTTCTGTAGCAAACACCTATTCCTCGACTGGCGGCAGAACGTCCTATGTGGGTAACGGCACTAACGGAGTCAGTGGCACGAGATACTTCGTAGAGCGTTTCACCACCACTGGTTCCGGTTCTTGGGCAACACCACAAGGTGTCACCAACGTTGATGTGTTGCTTATCGGTGGCGGTGGTGGAGCCGGCGACAACAGTGGTGGAGGTGGATCCGGCGGCGGAGTTTCGTACCAAACTGGTGTTGCCGTCACCGGAACTGTCAACCTCACGGTGGGAACTGGAGGTGCAGCCGGAACAAGCAATGCCGATAACGGAAAAACTGGAGTGGCTTCGTCGTTTGGAAGCCTCTCAATTGACGGAGGAAACGGTGGCCGTTCATGGGATGGCAGCAGCACTGGCGGCGCTTCAGTTTCTGGGTCGGGCGCAGGCGGAAACGGAAGTAGGGGTGCGTCCCAAGCTGGAAATCCTGGTGCTAACGGGCCTTTGAATTCAATCACCGGAACACCTTTGAATTATGCCGGTGGCGGTGGCGGTGGCGGCTGGATCACCACCACTTCTGGCGGTGCTGGCGGCGCTGGCGGCGGCGGTACAGGCGGCGGCAGTGCAGGAAATAACGGTTCTGCCGGTACAGATGGCCTCGGCGGAGGCGGCGGAAGCGGTTCAAATAGTGCGTCCACAGCAGGTGCTGGTGGATCCGGAATAGTCGTCGTGCGCTACCAGTTACCAGCGGTTTCAACGCCCGACTTAGGTGCAGCATCTGACAGCGCCACTGATAACGACAACATCACGACCACTCGAACACTGACATTCACCGGTTCTGCACCAGTGGGCGCAAGCGTTCAACTTTCAACTGCAACAGCTTCATCAACTACTGACACCGACACCACGACAGGTACTTGGAACAACACTGGTTCAACATGTGATGCAGACCCAACAACCGGAGTATGGGAGTGCACTACAGCACAACTTGCACCAGGTCTCTACAAGGTTCGCTCGACTTCCACCACAGTTCTTGATGGTGTCACGGACACTCGAACATCAACATCAGCGCTAGTAGTCACCATCGATACCACTATCCCGACGCTTTCGAATGTCGCACTGTCATCTGACGCCGGCACCGACAACACATACAAAACAGACGATGTAGTGAATGTGACTGCAACATTCTCAGAAAAGGTAGTGAAGACGGGCAGCCCACGAATAGAGATTCTGGTTGGGTCTTCTACTAAGTACGCCAACTATGTCTCGGGGTCTGGAACAGAGTCACTTGTATTTTCATACACAGTTTCAAGTGGTGACACGGATCTTGACGGAATAGCAATTTCCGCTAATTCCTTCGACCTGAACTCAGGGACAATCACCGACCTTGCGGGGAATGCTGCAATTGATTATTCACACACCGCAGTCACTGCGCAGTCGTCTCACAAAGTTGATACAACGGCACCAACTGTGTCACTTGCGCGAACAGGGTCAACAACCCTTCGCTCAGGCCAAACCGACACCATCACATTCACACTGTCTGAAGCATCTTCCACCTTCGCAGCCGAAGACATCACAGTGTCTGGCGGAACACTGTCATCATTCACCGCCACATCATCAACCGTCTACACCGTCATCTTCACCCCAACCGCAGACACACAAGCAGGGTCAGGATCCATCTCCGTCGCAGGTGCAACATTCACCGATGCCGCAGGAAACTCAAACACCGCCTCCAGTGCCACCACAATCTCCTATGACACGCTTGTTCCAACTGTGTCTCTTGCGCGAACAGGTTCAGGAACACTTCGCTCTGGCCAGACAGACACCTTCACGTTCACACTGTCTGAAGCAGCAACAGACTTTGTCGTGGGTGACATCACAGTGTCAGGCGGGACACTCTCCTCATTCGCAGCAACGTCATCCACCGTTTACACCGTCATCTTCACACCAACCGCAGACACACAATCAGGATCCGGATCCATCTCCGTCGCAGGTGCAACATTCACCGATGCCGCAGGAAACTCAAACACCGCCTCCAGCGCAACGAGTATCTCCTACGACACCCTCGTACCAACAGTGTCGCTCGCACGATCAGGCTCTGGAACACTCAATTCAACCCAAACTTCCACCATCACATTCACGCTCTCCGAAGCCACCTCTACTTTCACAGCCGATGACATCACAGTTTCAGGCGGCAGCATCGGCACCCTCACCACCACATCGTCCACTGTGTATTCAGTAGTGTTCACACCAACCGCAGACACACAATCAGGATCCGGATCCATCTCCGTCGCAGGTGCTACTTTCACCGATGCTGCAGGAAACTCAAATACTGCCTCAAGCGCAACGAGTATCTCCTACGACACGGCAGTCCCAACCGTGACCATCACACGCGCAGGTTCAGTACTGCGATCCGGCATAACAGAGCGAATCACATTCACGCTCTCCGAACCCTCCTCTACTTTCGCAGGCGATGACATCACAGTTTCAGGCGGCACCATCGGCGCACTCACGACCACATCGTCCGGATACTACGGTCAGTTCACTCCCACAACCAACACACAATCAGGAACTGCCTCAATCTCTGTCGCTGGTGCAACATTCACCGATGCCGCAGGAAACACCAACACCGCAAGTAACACCACCACCTTCGCTTACGACACCCTCGCACCAACAGTGTCACTAGTCCGCACCGGATCGGGACCACTCAAAGCCGGTCAAACAGACACCATAACCATGACATTCTCGGAAATAGGATCGTTCAACGGATTCACATCGTCTGGTGCAACACTCTCTAACTTCAGATACATATCACCAAACGTCTACGCCATAGATTTCACACCAACATCAAGCACGCAAACGGGGTCCGGATCCGTATCGGTTTTGGCTGGCCATTTCATTGATGACGTAGGAAACACCAACGCCGAATCTAATGTCACCTTTACTTATGACACGCTGGTGCCAACAGTGACCGTCTCGCGTTCGTATTCCACACCAATCGGAGTCAGAGCGAACCAAACCATCACCTTCACACTGTCTGAAGCATCCTCCACCTTTGCAGTTGATGACATCACCGTTACCGGTGGAAGCATCAGCGCGCTCACCACCGTCTCCTCCACCGTGTATCGGGTCTTGTTTACTCCCACTGCCGACACAGAATCCGGCACTGGCACCCTCTCGGTCGCTGCTGCAAGGTTCACTGACTCAGCCGGCAACGACAACACCGCATCAAACACCCTGTCGATCCCCTTTGACACTCGGGAACCAACAGTGGCCATCACGCGCGCAGGGTCAACATCACTGCAATCCGGCCAAACCGACACCATCACCTTCACACTGTCTGAAGCATCCAACACCTTCGCAGTAGACGACATCACCGTTTCTGGCGGAAGCATCGGCGCGCTCACCACCACATCATCAACCGTCTACTCCGTTGTGTTCACACCCGCAGCCAACACACAATCAGGAACTGGCTCGATCTCGGTTGCAGCTGCACGGTTCACTGATGCGACGGGTAACGGCAACATCGCATCAAGTACACGAAGTGTTCCCTATGACACGTTGGCTGCCACGATCTCCAGTGTTACGTCATCCACAGCAAACGGAACGATCTCCATTGGGTCAACTGCATCCATCCAAGTTGTCTTCTCTGAAGTTGTCACTGTGACTGCCACACCACAACTCACCCTCGAAACAGGTGCAACAGACCGCACGGCCGACTACACATCTGGCAGTGGAACAAACACACTGACATTCACCTACACAGTGCAGTCAGGAGATACGGCAAGCGACCTCGACTACACCTCGTCAAGCGCTTTAGCCCTCAACGGCGGAACCATTGTTGATGCTGCCAACAACAGTGCAACATTGACACTCCCCACTCCAGGAACGTCGGGTTCGCTCGGTGCAAACAAAGCAATCGTCGTGGCGTCTGAACCAACTCAAGTGGTCTCGGTACGCACACCTATCGGCACAGCATCAGGTGCGGCATTTACTACACAACCGCAAGTATCGCTGAAGGATTCTGGTGGAGCAATTGTGACAAGTGATAACTCGACCGTTGTTACTGCCACAGTAAGTAATGGTGCTTCTCTGGTCGGCACAATAACTGCAACGTCGGCGAGCGGTATCGTCACGTTCAATAATCTCGGAATCACCGGAACTGCTGGCACTGCGTACACCATTACCTACTCTGCGACAGTCAACGCCACTGCCCTGACAACAGCAACTCAGTCAGTGACACCAACAGTTGGTGCCGCAACCAAGATTGCGGTTTCTACTCAGCCAGTCGGTGACACTGCAGGCGCACTGCTTTCCACTTTCCCATCAGTTTCAGTGCTTGACAGCGGCAACAACGTGGTGACCTCGGCAACTACATCAATCACAGTTGCCCCGACCGGTGGAACTCTTGGTGGAACCAAGACAATTAATGCGATCAATGGTGTGGCCTCTTTCGCAGATCTCACCTTTGCGGGAACAGCTTCCACCAACTACAAGCTCCAATTCTCTACAACAAGTCTCGGGTCGACTGATTCAGCGAATTTCACTGTGGGAGTTGGTGCACCCACACAGCTCTCCATCGCAACGAATGCAAGTGGAGCCAAGTACGACACCAACTTCACCACGCAGCCCGTGGTTGAGATTCTCGACGCAGGAAATAACAAAGTCACCACTGCATCAAATGTGGTGACCGCAACCCTCTCATCGGGAACAGTTGTTGGTTCCAATGGATCCACTCTCACCGCAACACCTTCAAGCGGTGTGGCGACATTCAGTGGTCTCGGCATCACCGGACTACCGGGCACTTACACCATCACTTATTCATCGGGTTCACTCACTAACTCAAGCCAGACAATCTCGCTCGCAAAGGCGGATCAAACAATCACCTTCTCAGCACCAACAGGTCGACCATGGTCTGCAACAGCCTTTGCTGTCACTCCAACAGCTTCGTCAGGCCTCAGTGTTTCGCTAGCTTCAACGACAAGCTCCATCTGTACTGTCTCGGCACTCGATGTCAGCATGGTGACGGTTGGTTCTTGCTCCTTGACTGCAACACAGGTTGGAAACGACTACTTCAACGCAGCAGTTTCGGTCTCACGTAGTTTTACGATCTCACAGGCTTCACAATCAATCACTTTCGCTGCACCGACTGATCGTCCATGGTCAGCAAGCACCTTCACCGTCGCTCCAACTGCTTCGTCAGACCTTGCCGTTGCATTGACTTCCACAACCACAGCCGTCTGTACCGTTTCATCATTCACTGTCACCATGGTGAAGGCGGGAACATGCACATTGTCAGCGTCACAAGCTGGCAACGCCAACTACGTGTCGGCCACATCTGTGACTCATAGCTTTGAGATTTCACTTGCGGCTCAGGCAAGCCTCTCTCTCACAAGCACCACGGCGACGTTTGGAGCAAATCTCACACTCACTACGTCGGGTGGCTCTGGAACCGGCGCGGTGACATATACAAAGGTGTCAGGTGACTGCACAATTAACGGAACAACACTGACACCAACTGCCGCAGGTTCTTGTGAAGTCACAGCCACAAAGGCAGCCGATACCCAGTACGACGCAATCGCAATCACCCAGACAGTGAGCATTGCTCGATCCGACCAGTCAACACCACTTATCCTCAGCGATACCACTGTTATATATGGTCAAACTCTCACATTGTCTGGAAGTGGCGGCGAGGGAACCGGGGCTATCTCATATGCGGTCAGTTCAGGTACATGCTCGCTGAGCGGTTCGACCCTCACTCCGGGAGATGCCGGTTCTCTCTGTGAGGTTGAAGTCTCTCGGGCACTTTCTGCCAATTACAACCAGGGAACCAGCAACCCGATCAGCATCACTATTCAACGCGCCACCCCGACTCTTGGATCTCTCTCCCTTGCGCGTAAGACATTTGGTGATGCACCGTTCACATTGACCGCGCCAAGCGCCGACTACAACAGTGCTGCGGTCCCTGGTTCTTGGACGTACTCATCTGCACAGGTTTCTGTTGCCACGATCAATTCATCGACTGTGACAGTGACAGGTGGTGGCACATCAGTCCTCACTGCAACATTTGCGCCAACTGATTCGGTCAACTTCGTCGGTGTCTCCACCACATCAACATTGACCGTCGACAAGGCAACACCAACTTTCTCCTGGACAAATGTCAGCGCAACATACGGAGACGCGGATTTCTCCATTGCCTCCCCTGCTGTCGCCACAACGTCTGCAACTGGCACGTGGACTTACTCTTCTGCGAACACATCGGTCGCTGCAATCGCAGACACCAAGTTTGATGTCCTTGATGCAGGAACCTCGGTTATCACCGCAACATTTACACCAGCCAATACAACGAACTACGTCTCGGGCGGCACGATCACAATGACAGTCACTGTCGATACCGCCAACCAAACAACTCTCACCATCTCGAGTGTTACTGGAACCTACGGAACGGACCTAACACTCACGACCGCTGGCGGATCCACAAATGGAATAGTCACATGGGGAACGGTCAATGGAACTGCAACTGGATGCGCCATCTCATCAGGCAAATTGACAACAACCAGCGCAGGCAACTGCGAAGTCACAGCCACAATGGCCGGCAACAGTAATTACAACCCAGTAACCAACCTCGGCACAACTGTCACCATCAACGCTAAACCCATCACCGTCACCGCAGTTGCAAAGACCAAAACATACGGCGATAACGACCCGGCACTCACTTTCACCACCACCATTGGCGCACTAGTCAACAATGACACTCTCAGCGGATCACTTACCCGAGTCGCTGGTGAAGACGTTGCCGAATACACCATCAACCAAGGCAGCGTCACAAACACCAACTACAACATCACCTACACCCCAGCAAAACTCACCATCGATGCAAAGCCAATCACCGTCACCGCAGTTGCAAAGACCAAAACATACGGCGACGCCGATCCGGCACTCACTTTCACCACAGCTGTTGGCGCCCTCGTCGGCAACGACGCACTTGCCGGATCCCTCACCCGAGTCGCTGGTGAAGACGTTGGTGAATTCACGATCAACCAAGGCAGCGTCACAAACACCAACTACAACATCACCTACACCCCAGCAAAACTCACCATCGATGCAAAGCCAATCACCGTCACCGCAGTTGCAAAGACCAAAACATACGGCGACGCCGATCCGGCACTCACTTTCACCACAGCTGTTGGCGCCCTCGTCGGCAACGACGCACTTGCCGGATCCCTCACCCGAGTCGCTGGTGAAGACGTTGGTGAATTCACGATCAACCAAGGCACCGTCACCAACACAAACAACACCAACTACAACATCACCTACACCCCAGCAAAACTGACCATCGGTGCTAAACCCATCACAATCTCTGCTGACGCCAAAACAAAGATTTACGGCGAAACAGACCCCACGCTCACCGTCACGATCCCAACTGGTTCTTTGGTGGGCAGCGACACCCTGACTGGGACACCAAGCCGCGTTACCGGTGAGGATGCTGGTGAATACACCATTAACAAGGGCACCGTTGCAAACACCAACTACAACATCACTTTCACAACAGCCAAGCTCACCATTGGCCAAGCTCAGCAGAGTGCATTAACAGTCACAACAGCAAATATTGTCTACCGAACGCCAATTGCGCTGCAAGCTTCTGGCGGTTCCG
>JBIILS010000123.1:0-3214 GCA_044232585.1 Ilumatobacteraceae bacterium | reverse complement strand
TGACTATGAGTGACAATCCAAACCTGTTTGATCAAATCCAACCAGTACCACTGCAAGATGAAATGGAACGTTCGTTCCTTGACTACTCAATGTCAGTCATCATGTCGCGCGCACTGCCAGACGTGCGTGACGGCTTAAAGCCAGTTCACCGCCGCATTATTTGGGACATGGAACAACAGGGCTTTCGTCCTGACCGACCATTCGTAAAGTGTGCTCGTGTAACGGGTGACACCATGGCGCGTTATCACCCACACGGTGACGGCGCTATTTACGACGCGTTGGTACGTATGGCTCAGCCATTCTCATTGCGTCATCCGCTTATTGACTTCCACGGAAACTACGGATCGCCAGACTTTGGTCCGGCTGCTGCGCGTTACACCGAAGCACGTTTGCATTCATTAGCAATGCGTTTGCTCGACGGCATCGACGAAAACACTGTCGACATGATTCCGAACTACGACGGAACATCAGAAGAACCACAAGTACTGCCTGCACGGTTCCCGAACCTTTTGGTCAACGGAAGCCAAGGTATTGCTGTCGGAATGGCAACGTCTATTCCGCCACACAACTTGGGTGAAGTCATTGATGCAACCATGCACCTCATTGATAATCCGGAAGCAACTCCTGACGACCTCATGAATTTTGTCAAAGGCCCAGACTTCCCATCAGGCGGAAACATTCTTGGTCGCGCCGGAATCATGGACGCGTATCGCACAGGCCGCGGAAGCATCAAGACTCGCGCCAAAGCAGTCATTGAAGAAAACCGCCAAGGCCGTATGGAAATTCAAGTTACTGAACTGCCATACCAAACAAGTTGTTCGTCAATTGCTGCTCGCATCGTTGAACTTGTAGACAGTGGTCAACTCGACGGCATTGCCGATGTGAACGACGCGTCTGCCGGTGGAAAAACAAGCCTTGTTATTTTGTTGAAGCGCGATGCAAACGCAAATGTTGTTCTGAACAACCTGTTCAAACTCACGTCATTGCAAAGCAGTTTCCCAGTGAACATGGTTGCATTGGTAGACGGCGTGCCTCGTACCATCAACTTGGCCGATGCACTGAATGGTTATGTACGTCACCAACTTGAAGTTGTTACACGCCGTACACAGTTCCGTCTTGATAAGGCTCGCGATCGTGGTCACATTCTTGAAGGCCGTCTGAAGGCACTCAATGTCATCGACAAAATCATCAAACTGATTCGCGAGAGCGAAGACCCAGCAGCAGCAAAAACTGCATTGATGGCTGCACCATACGAGTTCTCCGAGCGCCAGGCAGTCGACATTCTTGATATGCAATTGCGTCAACTCACACGTTTGTCACGCATCGACTTGGAAAAAGAACTTGCAGATGTTCAATCGCGCATCGCAGAGTACGAATCAATCCTTGCATCGGATGCAAAATTGCGCACCGTTATCAAAGATGAACTCATTGATGTCCGTGCAACGTTCGCAACCGACCGTGTGTGCCACATCATCAACGACAGTGGCGAAATGGCCCTCGAAGATCTTGTCGATGACAAAGAGCTTGTAATCGTTATGACTAACGCGCAATACGTCAAGGCTGTGCCTGCTGCGCAGTTCCGTGCTCAGGCACGTGGCGGCCGTGGCGTCAAGGGCGCAACATTGAAAGAAGACGACCTTGTTCGGCGCGTTATCTTCACCACATCGCATGCGTATCTGTTGTTCTTCTCGAACCGTGGCCGTGTGTACAAGTTGCGTGCAGCGGATATTCCAGAACGCGAACGTTCCGCGAAGGGAATCCCCATTGTCAACTTGTTGCCAATGCAGCCAGGCGAAATTGTTCAGGCAATCATTGATACGCGTGAATTCCCCGGCGAGCGCTTCCTGTTCTTCGTCACGAAGTCTGGTCAAGTCAAAAAGACTGCGTTTGATGCATACAACTCAAGCCGTCGTGATGGCCTCATCGCGCTTGGTCTGAAAGATGACGACGAACTCGTACGCGTGATTGAAACTTCAGGCGACGACGACATCTTTATTGCAAGCCGTAGTGGCCAGGTCATTCGCTTTAGTGAAAACGAAGTGCGTCCAATGGGTCGCACAGCAGCTGGTGTGCGCGGAATGCGCATGAAGGCGGGCGACGAAGTGGTGTCAGCAGACCCAGGCCGTGGCGATGATGCATTGCTCATCGTTACTGATGCTGGTTATGCAAAGCGCACACAGATTGTTCACTTCCCACGTAAGGGCCGCGGAACTCAAGGCGTCATTGGTGTCAAGGTCACCGGCAAGAAGGGCAAAGTTGTTGCCGCATTCATGGTGGGTCTTGAAGACGAGATCGTGGCAATCGCATCAAACGGAGTCACAATCCGTACCGAGGTCAAGCAGATCTCCAGTCAAGGCCGCACAGCAACAGGTGTGCGTCTTATGAACCTTGACGACGGAGCAGTAGTTGCCTCGGTTGCGCCAATCCTCTCCACAGACGAGGACTAACTCTTCACGCGGAAGCGTGACCATCTTGTCTTTATGGTGGTGGGCCATCACCGCGGTCGGTGTTGTGTGCATTCTCGGCGTCACATCGCGATACAACGACATCGCGACCGCTCAAAACAATGCTGATGCAGTTGCCCTTGCTTACGTGTCACGAGATTTGGGGGCTGCACAGAATCTTGCCGATGCTTTGCACGTCACCATCGAACAGGTCACTACGCAAGACACCGTTGTCACCGTGATTATCCGCAGCGGATCACTAACGGCCACAGCCCAAGCATCACCGTGACCCAGTTGGGGTAGTCACAGTCAATACACTCACAGAGTGCCTTCGAATACAGAATCTGTGACCCAGCGCCATCGCGTGCGCAAGGTCAGCCGTGTCATCAGAGATGTCGACGCGTGGAGCGTGTTCAAAGTCGCCATCGTTTTTCATGCAGCCCTGTACATCGTGGTTCTCATCACGGGGTTCTTGTTATGGAATGTGGGCTCGGCCACTGGCACCATCGACAACGTCGAGCAGTTCCTGGCCTCCTTCGGATGGGATTCCTTTACCTTCGAAGGGGCAGCCCTCTTTCGGGCCATGGCGTTCTTCGGGCTCTTTGGCATCGCACTTGGTGCCGGAATCTGGGTTTTGGCGGCAGTTGTCTTCAATTTGATCACCGAATTGGTGGGCGGAATCAGGGTTACGGTGCTGGAAGAAGAAGTGGTGGCCCGCACGGTTGAGCCTGACCATACCCAAAGGTAGAGTGAGCAGTCCCATACGGGGC
>JBIILS010000122.1:0-3215 GCA_044232585.1 Ilumatobacteraceae bacterium | reverse complement strand
GTTCTGAACATGGAAGATTCCGGTTACTTGCTGACACGTGACGGTTCCACTTACACAGATATCGAGGGCATCTTTGCCTGCGGTGACGTGCAAGACCACACGTATCGCCAAGCAATTACTGCTGCTGGTTCTGGTTGCATGGCTGCTCTTGACTGCGAGCGCTGGCTCGAACACCAGCACTAGTCATGACTACGCGCATCGGAGTCGTGTCGGTTTCAGACCGTGCCTCGACCGGCGTGTACGAAGATAAAGGTGCTCCGGCTATCCACCAGTTCCTTACTGGGTGCATCACGTCCCCTATTGAATTCGTAGATTGCCTGATTCCAGATGAACAGGACACAATCTCGGCAACTCTGATTGATCTCGTTGATGTTCAAAAATGCTCGTTAGTTGTTACTACTGGCGGTACCGGCCCATCGCCACGCGACGTAACGCCTGAAGCAACCGAAGCCGTATGCACCAAGATGCTGCCGGGCTTTGGTGAAGCAATGCGCGCGGTTTCTATCGGCCTGATTCCCACCGCCATCTTGTCCCGTCAAACAGCCGGTATTCGTGGTTCGGCACTCATCATCACTTTGCCGGGCAAACCAGCGGCCATTGCCGAATGTCTTGGGGCTGTTATTGCAGCAGTCCCCGATTGCCTCAGCGTGATTGGTGCGCCTTCCATTGAGCTGATTCCCGCCATTGGCACCTATCGCCCTCACTAAACATTGCGGCAGTAACATAGGAACCGACGAGAGGTTTTGCTATGGCTATCACACTTACTAGTGCCACATTTGATGAGGTAATCAACAGTTCAGACACACCGATTTTGGTTGACTTTTGGGCCGAATGGTGCGGACCATGCAAGCAGATTGCACCCATTCTCGATCAAATCGGTGCTGAGATGCCAAGCCAAATCACCATCGCGAAACTCAACGTTGATGACTACGGCGACATCGCTGGTCGTTTCAATGTCATGAGCATTCCCACCATGTTGTTGTTCGACAAGGGCGAAATCAAAACCAAAATTGTTGGTGCGATGCCAAAGGGTCGCATGCTCGAGGAGCTTTCCAAATTTCTTCCGGCTTCCCAATAGGTCCTGGTCACCGCGGTCCAGCGGTGCATGATCTACAACGTCGACTCTCAGCTGCAGGTTTTCTTGCTCCCGGCTCAGCTGAAGATTTCAACTTCTGTGCAAGAACGCACAGCGCTGTCCTGTCGTTTCAAGATTCATACGGTCTTGCTGCTACGGGCGAATGCGACGAACAAACGTGGTCGGCATTAATTGAAACGTCATGGTCGCTCGGTGAACGTTTGTTGTTTCTTCGCACACCAAATATTCGTGGTGATGACGTAGCCGAATTACAAACACAACTGAATCGTCTCGGTTTTAACTGCGGACGTGTTGATGGCATCTACGGTCAGAAAGCAGTTGATGCTGTTTCGGAGTTTCAGCGCAATATGGGAATCACTGCCAATGGCATCTGTAGCCCTGAATTCATTGACCTTTTGAAGCAGATGGGGTCGCAGTCTGGTGCTGGTCCTGGTGTTGCCGCTGTACGCGAATCAATTGATTTAGGTAACACCGATGCGCGCGATGATGCGCGATTAGTTGTTGGCTACTTCACTGGCGGAGCACAACTTGCGCATGCAATTCTTCGGCGCGCGAAACAAACGCATCCACTCGCGACATCTGTTGACGCAGATGCATCATCACAAGCACAAGCTGCTAATCAATTTGTTGCAGATGTGTACATCGGTTGCGAAGTATCGAACGATGACGGATGCATTATTTACTTTTATGAAGTGCCAACGTTTGTCAGTGTCGGCGGACGCAATCTTGCGCGGCGTGTTGCTGCTGCAATCACATCACGAGTGCCCGAATTGTCAGTACGTGTCATCGGAATCCGTCATCCGGTACTTCGGGAAACGCGAATGCCTGCAATTTTGTGCTCGATGGGCCCCGTTGACATGGTGGCGTTGACCACCAGTTCAATTGCTTTGGCAGTCACTGACGCTTTTGATGCCTGGCGCGAAGATCCACTGCGAGAGATCTAGTTATCCACAGGCAATCCACAACTGTGCGTAACCATGAAGTCTCTACCCACAGTTGAGGGTGATAGCGGTGTGGATAACTACACCGTTGGTATTTGCAATCAGATTTATCTGATTAATCAGTCATATGGCGATAAATACGCTCAAGATCAATCAGATCCGCAAACTCAATGCTGATCCGTCCGCGTTTGCCAGCCATTGACACGCTGACTTTCGTATCAAGGAACTCCGCCAGCAGATTTTCCAACTCCAACAGACCAGCTGGACGCAACGTAGTGGTTCCCCCACTTGTTGCTGGCTTTGGCTTGTCGACTCCGGGAACTCCATTTTTCACTGCGTCTTCAGTGGCTCGCACTGACCAGCCATCCTTCACAGCCAGTGCTGCGAGTTCTTCCATAACGGAACTTGAACTGCTCGCCAATAATGCTCTGGCGTGACCAGCGGTTAGTCGGCCATCTGCCAAATACCCCTGCACTGCTGCAGGCAGTGACAACAAGCGCAATGCATTGGTAATTGCAGCACGGCTCTTGCCAACACGCTTCGCAATCTGCTCGTGCGTCATTGAAAAATCTTCAGACAGTTGCTGGTAGGCAGATGCTTCTTCAAGCGCCGTGAGGTCTTGGCGATGAAGGTTCTCAACCAATGCTTGTTCTACTGAACCCAATTCGTTGATCTCGCGAACAACGACCGGGACAACAGACAGCTTGGCCTTTTGTGCTGCACGCCAACGACGCTCGCCCGCAATCAATTGGAATTTGCCAGGTGACATCTCGCGCACAAGCAACGGCTGCAAGATGCCGATTTCCTTTATGGACTTTGCCAAATCACTCAATGAATCCTCATCGAAATGAACACGCGGCTGATGTGGGTTCGGCTCGATAGATGATGTGGGCACATCACGCAATGCAGACGCTGGCAGTTCCTCTTGCGGGGCTGCGGGCTTCGCGGCTGATGCAGGCGTTGTTGCAGCGGGTGGCGGAGCGTCTTGTCTCGTCGTAGGGATGAGAGTAGAAAGTCCCTTACCTAGCTTTCGGCGTTCGACCATGGCTCAACTCCTTTGCTACATCGCGGTATGCCTTTGCGCCTTTTGAGGCGCTGGCGTGCTTCAATACCGACCGTTCCATTGACGGGGCTTCGGCCAACTTCACGTTGTACGGAATTGAACTGCGAAAGACTTT
>JBIILS010000001.1:0-118730 GCA_044232585.1 Ilumatobacteraceae bacterium | reverse complement strand
CAGAAACTGCATCGACAGCGTCTTCGGCCATTTCGCGATACGTGGTGAGTTTGCCGCCAGTCACTGTGACAACACCGTTGTCAGATGTAAACACTCGATGACGACGACTCAGGTCTGCAGTACGACCGGCTTTCGCAGAAGACTCATCCATCTTTACAAGCGGACGAAGGCCTGACCACACGCCCGTGACATCTTCAAATGTGACATCAGTGTTGACGGTTGCGTTCAAAGCTGCAAGAACATATTCAATGTCGTCACGTGTGCACTGAGGATCATTCACAGGGCCCTTGTAGTCAGTATCAGTTGTGCCGATATATGTGAATTGGTAGGTGCCGTCACCGCGAGAAATCCAGGGGACTACGAACAAGCTGCGCTTGTCGCTTGGCACAGGAATTACTACTGCGATGTCATTGCGAACTTTTTCCCAGGGCACGGTGAGGTGAACGCCCTTTGCTGGGCGAATGGTGTCTGGGTGCGAGGCTTCATCGAGGGCGCGGACATCATCGGCCCATACGCCTGTTGCGTTGACTACTGCCTTGGTGTGGATAGTGAAATGTGTGTCGCCGACTAGATCGTGCACGCGAACGGTGTGTTGCGTGCGGTCGGCTGAATCAATTCCTTCGACGCGGCATTGGTTTGCGATGGCTGCACCGTTGTCTGCTGCACTGCGGAGTACCGCAAGTGTGAGACGAGCATCATCTGCTTCAGCGTCGTAATACATGTATGCAGATGACAACTTTTCGCGCGCCATTGTGGGCAAATGCGCAAACGCGGTGTCGGCAGAAAGACGACGATGCAGGCGGCCGATACGCCAACCACCCGTGAGGTCATACATCCACATCGCAGAACCAAGTGCTCGCGCAATCTTCTTAGAGACAACGCTGTTCTTTGTGAGGATCGGAATCATGAAGGGAAGAACATGCACAAGGTGAGGGGCATTGCGACGTAAGCGCTTGCGTTCACGCAGTGCTTGATAGACAAGCCGTACATCGCCTTGTTGCAGGTAGCGCAACCCGCCATGGATCAATTTCGATGACTTTGATGACGTGCCGGAGGCAAAGTCATCACGTTCAAGAAGGCAGGCCCGCAGGCCGCGAGAGGCCGCGTCGAGCACAACGCCTGCGCCGGTGATGCCTCCGCCGATGACGACAACGTCAAATTCTTCGCTGGAAAGGCGTGACAGGGATACGGGCCGGGAGAAATTGTGAGGGGTGGACACGAGACAGAGCCTATGTGGTCTCGGCTATTGACGGAATTCTGAGCCCTGGGCTGTGACTTTGTTAACAATTAACAATCATTGCTAGTTAGCAATTGATGCAGATAAGGTTTTTGCCATGCGGTCACCCGAGGAACTCACCATTGCATTTCGTACTGCAGGTCTAAAAGTCACCCCACAGCGGCAACTGTTGTTCCGACTCCTTCATGACAACGGTTCTCACCCCACTGCCGACTCATTGCACAGTGCTGCAACAGAGGTCATGCCTGGTATTTCCTTGCGCACCGTGTACCAAACGTTGACTGATCTCACTCAAATGGGCGAATTGCAATCAATCGAGGTGGGTTCAGGGTCACTTCGGTTTGATCCGAACGTGTCTGATCATCACCATGCGGTGTGTGACGGCTGTGGCGATGTCCACGATGTGTACATAACAAAGGCGCCTGTATTGCGCGGCCTTGACGATTTCTCGGTAAGCGATGCCCACATCGTGTATCGAGGACTATGCGGCGCGTGTTCTGCGCTAGTCGCAACAAAATAACCAAAAAAGAAAGGATCCATTCATGCCAGCCTTGAAGGGAACTAAAACACACGAAAACCTGTTGGAGGCATTTGCAGGCGAAAGCCAAGCAAATCGTCGTTACATCTGGTTCGCACAGAAAGCAGACATCGAGGGTTACCCAGACGCTGCTGCTTTGTTCCGCTCTGTTGCTGAAGGTGAAACCGGCCACGCGCACGGACATCTTGAGTACATCGCAGAAGTAGGCGACCCAGCAAGTGGTGAGCCAATTGGTGAGACAGAAGCAAACTTCAAAGCATCAGTTGCTGGCGAGACCTATGAGTACACACAGATGTACCCAGGATTCGCAAAGACTGCTCGCGAAGAAGGATTCGATGAAATCGCTGACTGGTTCGAAACTCTTGCTCGCGCAGAGAAGAGCCACGCAGGTCGTTTCGCAGAAGGCCTTGCAGCTCTCTAATTTTTCCGTGGCCCATTGGTCACGATGAACGAAGAGGTGGGTGGTTGCTGAGAAATCGGCAACCACCTCATCTTTGTAAACCCTTTGACGAGAATCGATTTCCTGATGACCATCACATATGACCCAAAGAATCCTGTCTATCTCGATGAAGCAGATGTCCGCGAAGAACTAACGCGCGTATACGACATCTGTCATGGCTGCAGACTCTGCTTCAAGTTCTGCTCCTCTTTTCCAACACTGTTTAGTTATGTTGATGCGCACGATGATCAAGATGCAGGACGCTTGACTCCTGCACAGCAAGATCAAGTTGCAGATGAGTGCTTCCAATGCAAACTGTGTTACGTCAACTGCCCATACATTCCTGAATTACACGAATGGGCACTCGATTTCCCTCGACTCATGCTGCGCCATGACTCAATGCGTATGGCTAATGGCCAAGTAAATCTCCGCAAACGCGCAACAACTGAAACCATGGGGCACACCGACGCGCTTGGCAAGTTGGCCACCACCATCCCAACCATTACGAACGTTGTGCTAGGTGCAAAACCTGGGTCACTCGTGCGAAAGATTGTTGAAAAGACATCAGGTGTTTCCTCTGTTCGTTTGCTTCCCCCGTATGCAAAGCAGCGTTTCAGCACATGGTTCAAAAAACGTGCCACTCCGGTGTTGGCTAAGAAGCAGGGTTCTGTTGCAGTGTTTCCTACATGCTTGGTGGAATACCAGCAGCCAGGCATTGGTCAGGACCTCGTCAAGGTGTACGAACGCAATGGCGTTGAATGCTCACTGATTGATGGTGCTGGTTGTTGCGGTGCCCCATACCTGCACAGTGGCGACATGGACGGCTTCATCAAGGTTGCTACAAAGCAAGTGAAAGCTTTGGCCGCAGCAATTCGTGGCGGGAAAGACATCGTTGTTCCGCAACCGACATGCGGCTACATCTTGAAGAAGGATTATGTCGATTATGTCGGTGGACCTGATGCCGAATTGGTAGCAGCACACACATATGACTCTTCTGAATACTTGATGAATTTGCACAAAGCAGAGGGAACAGAGCTTGATACCAATTTCACTGGTGAAATCGCTGAAAGCATTTCGTATCACATCCCTTGTCATCTTCGTGCCCAGAACATTGGATTGCGTAGTCGCGACATCATGAAACTGACCGGCGCAAAGATCACACTGATTGATCAGTGCTCAGGCATTGACGGTATGTGGGGACTGAAGGCAGGCAACGAAGAGTTTTCTGTGCCAATTGCAAAGAAGTTGGCGAACAAGTTAGAAGCAGCCAACAACCAAATAGTCGCGGGTGACTGTCACTTGGCAAACACAGCAATTATTGAGCAAACGGGAATCGTTGCCCAACATCCGTTGCAAGTCGTCGCCCGTGCGTACGGCATTGCAGAAGAACCAACAAAGTAAAAAGAGAGATAGAAGTGAATACCAATACCCCCACCCCATCACGCAAACTCACCCTCGATGACATCGCAGACCTTCGCGCCTATGAGCGTGAGCGCCCAGATTTTCGCGCTCATGTGATTGAAGTAAAGCGTCGTCGTCGCGTTGCGATTGGTGAAATGTTGACAATCATGTTTGAGAATCGCGACACAATGCGTTTACAGATTCAAGAAATGATTCGCGCTGAAAAGCTTGTGACTGACGAAGGCGTCATGGAAGAGTTAAAGGTGTACAACCCAATGATTCCTATGCCAGGCCAACTATGTGCCACATTGTTTCTTGAATTGACTTCCGAAGACCAAGTGCGCGAGTGGTTGCCAAAATTGGCCGGCCTTGAAGACAGTATTTGTATTCAATTGTCTGATGGTTCGAAAATTCGTGGGTCAATTGACGCCCAGCATGCAGAAGGATTAACTCGTCCAGACGTCACGGCAGCGGTTCATTACCTCACTTTTGATTTCACCGAAAAGCAGATCGAGCAATTTGCGTTCGGGCCAGTGTCGGTGTTGTGTGATTTGCAGAACTATCTCGAGGTTGCCTCATTTTCTGATGAAACCCGTGAAGAACTTCTGACTGATCTTCGCCCCTAGGCCATATGGAGGAGCCGCGAGCTCTCCTGTTGGACAAGATTTGCAGGTGTGACGCCTGACACATACACTGCCCCGTGCGGGGACTCTCCCCGTGGTCGAGGGGGATATCGATGTCCGGAGCAGATCTATCGTGGCGGAACCAAGGGGCCTGTAACGGCTTAGACCCCGCAGTCTTTTTTCCTGACTCTGATGCGGCAGCTGACGAAGCCAAATCCATTTGCAGTATTTGCATGGTCAGAGCGTCGTGTCTCGAGCATGCCATTGCTGTCCGTGAGAAAGACGGTGTCTGGGGTGGTGCCACCGAGCGCGAGCGTCGCAGAATCATTCGTCAAAGACGCCGCACAGCGTAGATACTTGGTGCATGGCGCATTCCCACGAATTCATCGGCTGGCCCACGTTGCTGGCCCACATTCTTGATCGACGTGATCTTGATGCGTCTCAAGCTGAATCTGCCATTACACAAATCCTGAACGGCGACGCAACGCCGTCTCAGATGACAGCCTTTGTTGTAGCGATGCGAGCAAAGGGCGAAACAGTTCAAGAACTTGAGGGCATGTTGCATGCTGTTCGTTCTGCTGGCATGAAAGTTCATCTCAGTGCGGAACTTGCATCACGTGCAATCGACATCGTCGGAACTGGTGGCGACAAAAGCAACACCGTCAATGTTTCCACCATGTCCGCATTGGTTGTTGCTGCTGCGGGAGTACCGGTGTGTAAACACGGCAATAGGGCAGCGTCATCGAAGTGTGGGGCAGCTGATCTGTTGGAAGCTGCCGGAGTTGCAATCGAACTTGATCCGCAAGGCGTAGAAGCTTCGATCGCTGCAACCGGTTTTGGGTTTTGCTTGGCAGCCCACTTTCACCCGGCCTTTCGATACACCGGCCCGTCACGCCGTGAAATCGGCATTCCGACGGTGTTTAACTTGTTGGGGCCAATGGCGAACCCCGCGCCGATTTCAAACATGCTGGTTGGCGTCGCAATGCCAAACATGATGGAGGCAATGGTGGGTGCGTTGGCGTCACGTAATGTCACCAGCGCATGGGTGGTGCATGGGCACGGCGGACTTGATGAACTTGCGGTAAGTGGTCCGAACATTGTGTACGAACTGCGCGATGGCAATATTTCCCGATTCGAAATTGATGCGGCTGAATTCGGAATCACGCATTCAACGCTCGCTGATATTCGAGGGGGAGACGCCACGGACAACTTGGCCATTATGAACGGTTTGTTCGGTGGCCAAACTGGAGCTGTTCGCGACATCGTTACCTTTAACGCAGGGTGCGCTCTGTTTGTCTCCAAGCATGTTGAGTCCGTCGCTGACGGCATCGACGTGGCTCGCGCCACCATCGATTCCGGTGCAGCAGCAAGCATGTTGGCCAAAGTTGTCACCGTTAGTTCGGCTGAAGCCAAGCGCATGCAGGTGTAAAAACCAGAACCGTGTCACACCCCTTCGTCACTCTTATGACATGGACATCACGCCCCTCACCCTCTCAGACGCCCCACAGTACGAACCAGTTCTCATGATCTCGTGTGACACCTGTGTCATGGCAGACACCGATGCCTGTGGTGATTGCATCATGAGTTTCCTGTGTGATGCCCCCTCTGAAGGTGCTGTAGTACTTGACCTTCAGGAACTACGGGAAATTAGGTTGCTCGCTCAGGCCGGTTTGGTGCCTACGCTTCGGCACCGTGCCGTTGGCTAAACCTTCCTCCCGTAATCCCACAGTCGTCTCTCGAGGCGCCCCTCAGGGACCTGAGTATTGGGCAGAACTGCACGCCATTGGTCAGACAGCTGGTCTTCATTCACTCGGGGTAGCCCCGGCAGATCAAATGCTTCGAGCACGTCAGCAGATTCACGATCGCATTGATCGTGATCTGGTCAACGACATGAAATTTACGTTCCTGCGTCCCGAACGTTCCACAACGCCAAGCCAGCATCTCGACGGAGCACAATCAATCATTGTTGGTGTTCGTTCGTATGCAATCAGCGACCATCCAGATGATGGAGTGTCGTCTCCATTGGCGAGGGTTGCTCGTTATGCATGGCTTGATCATTATGGCCACCTCAAAGATTCGTTATCAGTTGTCGCCGAACGCTTGCGACAGGACGGTCATCGTGCAGTTGTTTTCGCAGATGACAATGCAATGGTTGATCGCGAATCGGCGTGGCTTGCAGGTCTTGGTTGGTTCGGAAAGAACGCGAACATTTTGCTGCCAGGGCACGGAAGTTTTTTTGTTATTGGCTGCGTGATTACAACTGCAGTTCTTCCCATAGCTACACCCATTGATGATGGTTGCGGTGCGTGTTCTCGCTGTATACCGGCATGCCCAACGGGGGCCATAGTGAAAGACGGCGTCATTGATGCCAATAAGTGTTTGGCATGGTTGCTTCAGAAGCCCGGAATTTTCGACAGGGAATATCGAGTCGCTCTTCATGATCGAATTTACGGGTGTGATGATTGTCAAACTGCATGTCCGCAGGTTCGACGACAAGAGTTGAGTGAGTCAACAGAGCAACTTCAGTCAGTCGTTGAAGTGTTGGCATGGTTGTCTATGGATGACGAGACATTGAACGCCTCTTGTACGCGTTGGTACGTGCACAAACGTGACATGACATGGATTCGGCGAAACCTTCTCATTGTTCTCGGCAATACCGCTAACCCCGACGACCCTGATGTGGTTACTGCAGTTCGCACATATATTTCGCACTCTCGAAGCGAGTTACGTGCTCATGCAGTGTGGGCTGCAGCCAGATTGGGTCTCACTGAACTCATAAATCATGAAGATTCTGACCCTATGGTGCGCGATGAGTTGCTGCATCTGCCAACCTTGCGGGAAGGCCTATGAAGCATCTTCTTGTCACCAATGATTTCCCTCCCAAAATTGGCGGCATTCAATCTCTGTTGTGGGAATGGTGGCGTCGACTTCCGCCAGACTCTTTTGCTGTACTCACAAGCCCTCATGGTGATGCCGCAGCATTTGATGCAGGTGAGCCGTACCGCATTGACCGAACGCGTGAACCTGTGCTGTTGCCTCATCCATGGATGGTGCAACGCATTAACGCAATGGTGAAAGAATTTGGCGCAGATTTTGTGGTGCTTGACCCTGCGCTGCCGCTAGGTCTTGTGGGGCCACATTTGTCGGTCCCATACATGGTGGTGTTGCATGGTGCAGAAGTAACTGTGCCTGGCAGGTTGCCGTTATCTCGTCAGGTACTAGGCCATGTGTTGCGTGGGGCTGAACACATCATCGCTGCTGGTGGGTATCCGGCAACAGAGGGTGATCATGCTGCAGGGCGTGCGCTGCCATCAACAATTGTTCCGCCTGGTGTTGACACCCAGAGATTTGTTCCGTTGGATACTGCAAGCAAGAAGGCAACGCGAGCAAAGTTTGGCTTTGATGCAGATGACGAACTGATTCTGGGATTCAGCAGGCTGGTGCCACGTAAAGGGTTCGACACTGTTATTCGTGCTGTTGCACAACTTGCACCTCATCGACCTCGTTTGCGAATGGTAATTGCAAGCACTGGTCGAGATGAAGATCGGTTGCGAAAGCTGGCTAACGAATTAGAAGCTCCGGTTACTTTCTTAGGTCGTGTTGAACATGATGATGTGCCTGCGTTGTATGGATGCGCAGATATTTTCTCGATGATGTGTCGTAATCGGTGGGCGGGTCTCGAACAAGAAGGTTTTGGAATCGTGTTCGTTGAAGCAGCCGCATGTGGCGTGCCACAGATAGCAGGTGACAGCGGAGGAGCAGCAGAGGCAGTTCTTGACGGCGTCACTGGATATGTCATGAAAGACCCCACAGACACATCTGGACTAGCTGCTCGCATTGCAACGATTCTGGATGATGAACCTTTACGTTCGTCTATGGCTAGTGCCTCGCGTGCTCGCGCGGAATCTGAATTTGAATACTCAGTTCTGGCAGCCCGTTTGGGACAAGTGTTGAAGGTTGCGCAATGATGGAGCCCATGCCAGGGTCATTTCTCGTCAAATGCAATGTTGCGCTTACCGCCGTTTTTGTAGCGGCTTCAATTGTCGCTGCAGTGACATTCACATCGCCATGGAAGACCATCGGCGTTGCGGTGAGTCTCGGCTGTTTTGCGGTCGGCATCGTTTCGTTCTTGTGGGGCTATTGGACAGCAGTGCAGCGCAGTCGTGAAGACAATATTTCAGTAGCGGCTCTTTATTTCTTGGTTGATAATTGTGCACCACAATCAGTTGCTCGACTGATGAACAGCGCACTCGGAATTCAGGTGGTGGTCGCTGTTGCCACGGCGATCAGCCGCACAACCACCGACGGCCGTGCGGGGAGCACTTTGGCTTTCGGAGTATTGGCTCCCATGATGGGCCTTGGTCTCAATGGCTTGTGGGGAGCTACGTATGGCGCTTTTGCCCCTCGTCAATTCGGTGATTCCGATGAGGTGCCACTTCAGGGGCCCGCGAGCGGTCAAGATTAGAACTATGACTGACCGCGCTGCACAGACCACCCTCATCTCGGCCCCTCTCAAAGCATGTTGGGATGTTGTCCTCGGATTTGAGAACTACCCCGACTGGGCCAAAGATGTCAAAGAAGCGAATGTGTTGACACGCGACAATGAAGGTCGTGGTCTTCGAGTTGAATATCGCGCATCTGCTCTTGGTCGTAGTACTCGTTACACACTTGAATACGACTATTCACAACAGCCATCACGTTTGTCTTGGCATCTGGTGGAAGGCGACATCATGCGTGCACTCAATGGCGCGTATTCATTTGTTGAAGTTGACGGCGGCACTCAAGTCTTTTATGAACTGGAACTGGAACTTGTTGTTCCATTGCCTGGCTTTGTGAAGCGCCGTGCAGAAGCACGAATTCTCATCGAAGCAGTCAAAGAACTGAAGGCTCGCGCCGAGTCGTGAGTTTCGTCGGAATTGATGTTGGTGGCACAAAGTGCCATGGCGTGCGCGTTGATGAACGTGGCGTAGTTCTTGAAGAGATCAGGTACCCAACCCCGCATGCGTCGGAATTGGTCGACTTGCTTGAGGCAATGTTCCATGAACTTTCAGGAACACAAACTCTTGGCGTAGGGGTCCCTGGGCTAATTACGCCAGACGGAATCGTGCGGGCGTCTCCAAACATGAAGGGTGCTCACAACATTGCAGTTGGTCCTGAACTTCGTGAACGTCTTGGTATCAGTGTGCATGTTGAAAACGACGCCACGATGGCTGCGTACGGAGAATGGAAAGCTGGTGCCGCTAGCGGCGCAATGAACGCTGTCATCGTCACGCTTGGCACTGGTGTCGGCGGCGGAATTGTCATGGGTGGACAATTGCAACGTGGTGCAAACGGGTTTGCAGGCGAGATTGGGCACATGGTTGTGCAACATGAAGGTGAACTATGTGTATGTGGCAGGCGAGGGTGCTGGGAACGATACGCGTCGGGTTCTGCATTGCGAATGTTGAGTGGTGGTATGAGCGGTGAAGAAGTTTTTGCTGCAGCTAGTTCAGGAGACCCTCATGCGCAGTCGGTTGTTGCCTCGTTTGCCGATTGGGTGGCTGTTGGGCTTGCAAGCCTGACGAATATCTGCGACCCGGAAGTGATTGTTATTGGCGGAGGAGTCGTGCAGTCGTTCGGTCACGTACTTGAGTCTGTGTCAAAGAGTTTTTCTGCCGCTCTGTATTCATCTGAATCGCGGCCTCATCCCGCCTTGCATGTTGCGGCGTTGGGCGAACGCGCTGGTGCAATTGGGTGCGCTTTATTTATGACTCAGGGCTAGCCCAACTGCGCGAGCGTTCCACTGCGCGCAACCACTGCGCATGAGATTGGTCTTCTTCTTGCGGTTCAAATCGTTTATCGAGTTTCCACATCGACGCAATTTCATCAAGGTTCGCCCATACGCCTTCTGCCAACCCGGCTAAGTATGCAGCACCTAGTGCTGTGGTCTCATGATCTGTTGGTCGCAAAACGGGAACACCTAATGCATCAGACTGACGTTGCAGCATTGCGTCCATCACGGAAGCGCCGCCATCCACACGTAGTTCGGCGAGCGTTACTCCACCAGCGTGAGTCATTGCATCGATCGCATCACGAGTTTGGTGCACCATTGCATCAACTACTGCTCGAGCAATATGTGCCTTGGTGGTGCCGCGGGTGATGCCGATGATGGAACCGCGTGCATACGGATCCCACCACGGGCTTCCTAGGCCAGTAAAGGCTGGCACCACGTACACGCCGCCTGAATCAGGCACGGACTCTGCCAAACTTCCAATCTCTGACGACTCATTAATGATGCCAAGACCATCGCGTAGCCATTGAACAGCGGCACCGGTGACAAAGATTGCTCCCTCGAGGGCGTACACAGGGGCACCGTCTCCAAGGTCCCATGCGACTGTGGTGAGCATCCCGTCTGAAGGTGCCGGACATGTTGTGCCGATATTGAGAAGAACAAAACTTCCGGTTCCGTATGTGTTCTTTGCCATGCCAACGCTTGTGCATGCTTGTCCAAACAATGCAGCTTGTTGGTCTCCCGCAATTCCAGAAATCGGAATTCCATTCGGTACGCCAGGAACATCAGTAGTGACACCAAATCGTCCGCTTGATGGTCGTACTGTCGGCAGCACTGACATAGGAACACCGAGCAGTTCGCACATTTCGGTGCTCCATTGCAATGTGTTGATGTCAAACAGCATCGTGCGGCTTGCATTTGAAGGATCTGTGACAAACGCGGCTCCGGCAGTTAGCTTCCACACCAGCCACGAGTCAATTGTGCCGATACACAAATGTTCAACAGGTGGAACTGCAGTGTGTTGCAACAGCCAAGCTGCCTTAGTTCCTGAAAAATACGGATCAAGTACTAGGCCAGTTACTGCACGAACACGGTCAAGTGATGGCAGCAGTTCTTCGCAGCGCTCTGCAGTGCGGCGATCTTGCCAGACAATTGCATTGGCAGATGGTTGCCCAGTTCTTTTGTCCCAAGCCAGAACCGTTTCTCGTTGGTTTGTAATTCCGATGGCGGAAACAGGTTGTGTGAGTTGACCACAAACATCTTGCAAGGTAGCCACAATTGCATTCCAAATTTCAATTGCATCGTGTTCAACCCAACCTGGTTGCGGAAAGTATTGCGTGAACTCTTTGTATGACGAGAATGATTCTTGTCCGTCGTCAAAGACGGCTCGCGTGCGCACTCCGGTTGTGCCTGCGTCAATAGCTAGCACCACGCTCATGATGCGTCTGGTCCCGATGCAGCAATGAGTTGAATGAGGTCTGCATGTACGCCCGGAGTTGATGCAATTACCTGTGAAGGGGTTACTGGGTTGCCGACATAATCAGAAAACACCGCGCCAGCTTCGGTGGCTATTACTTGACCTGCAATCAGATCCCACGAATGTAAGTGTTCTTCAAAATAGGCATCAAGGCGACCACACGCAACGAAACATATGTCAACAGCGGCTGCTCCGAATCGACGAAGGTCTCGCACTTTCATGACAATGTCGGCAACGCGTTTGGCGTGTACTTCGCGCTCGCTGATTAGGTAGCTGTAGCCGGTACACACAAGAGCATCTGCGAGGTCATTATTGTCACGAACACTGATCGGCGATCCGTTAAGGGATGCACCTTCTGTGCGGGCGCCGCTAAACATCTCGCCGAGTGCCGGTACATAGACGGCGCCAGCAAGCGGACCATGCTCATCAACTGCACCAATAGAAACTGCCCACATTGGAAGGTCGAAAACGAAATTCGTTGTTCCGTCGATTGGGTCGATGTGCCATGTGATTCCAGAAGTGCCATGCTTGGCTGCTCCTTCTTCTCCGATAATTGCATCGTCAGGACGAAGTTTCGCCAAGCCCTCAGTAATCATTGCTTCGCTTGCTTTATCAAACTTTGTCACCATGTCAATTGGTGATGACTTGGTTGTTGCAGAGAGAGGGCCGCTCTTGCGTCCGAGAAGTGCCATATCGCCGGCTTCTCGAGCCAATGATTCTGCAGTGTGACGTAACTGAGACCCGAGCGACGTCGATGACGTCATGTTGGCTCCGAAATATCTCGCCACTCGCCGTGGGCGCGTAAGACGAGTACCGCAACGATGGCGGTTCCGCCAGCACCAATCAGGCTGCAAATGAACATTCCTGAACCTGTCTGAACAGAGCAAGCACCTGTGCATTGTGTGTCAACTAAGCCATAACCAAGAAGTCCACCCGCGAGGCCGCCAAGCAGAATTGAGCAAAAGGCAATAACTCGCGCAGTGACGGACGGCAGGGCAGATAGTGATGAGGCGGAGTCTGGCACCAGCCCATCGTAGGCGTGCTTGCATGGCGAGTGCAGTAGCGTTCGGTGAAATGACCAGTGACCGTTCGATTCTTCACATTGATATGGATGCCTTCTATGTGTCGGTGGAGTTATTGCGTCACCCAGAACTGCGGGGACTGCCAGTAGTGGTGGGAGGGACAGGGGGTCGCGGCGTTGTCGCCGCAGCGTCGTATGAAGCTCGCAGGTACGGAATTCACTCGGCGTTGTCGTCTGCTGTTGCGCGCAAGTTATGCCCTGACGCTGTGTTCATTGCGCCTGATATTTCCCACTATGTCGAATACAGCCAGAAGTTGCACACAATCTTTGAATCGTTCACGCCACTTGTTGAGCAGATATCAATTGATGAAGCATTTCTTGATGTCACGGGGGCATCACTTCTGATGGGTGATGCTGTGTCTATTGCTTGGGCATTACGTGAGCGTGTGGTGTCAGAAACGCAGTTGACATGCAGTGTTGGGGTCGCGCCAAACAAATTTCTTGCCAAGCTTGCATCTGAACATGCAAAGCCGCGGGCGATGGCTGGCGGAGTTCAGCGCGGATATCAAGTGTTTGAAGTGAAGCGTGGACAGGAATCTGAATTCTTGTTGCCTCTTCCGGTGCAGTCACTGTGGGGAGTCGGGCCTGCAACGCTTGCAAAACTTGAAGCCATAGGTGTTCGTCTTGTTGCTGATTTAGCTGAACTTGATGTTGACATCGTGTGCGCTGCGGTAGGGGATGTGAATGGGCGACATCTCCATGCCCTTGCACGAGGAATTGATGAACGTTCTGTCGAACCCGAACGGATTGCTAAATCAATCGGACATGAAGAGACCTTTTCTTCAGATCTCACAACACACGAGGAACTGAGAGTGCAGTTGGTGCGCCTATGTGATGCCGTGGCTCGTCGTACTCGTGATGCCGGAGTAGCGGCAGGCACATTGCTGTTAAAAGTGAAATTCTCATCGTTCGAGTCGGTCACTCGGTCAGTCACGCCGACGGTACCCCTGACGACCGGACCGTCAATGGTGGCAGCCCTCGAGCCCCTTTTGTCCATGTTGGATTACGCACAAGGTGTTCGTTTACTTGGTGTTCATGCTCAGAAATTGACAGAGCAAAGCGAAGGGATTCCGCGATTGTTCGATGACGGGGGAGACACGCCTGAAGACATCGAAGAGCATTGGAAACCCGCCAGCAAGGCAGTTGACCTGATTGTGGATCGATTTGGAGCAGGAGTGATCGGGCCAGTGAGCGGGCTAAACACCCGCCGGCCGGGCCAGAGCCCTGCCGGCCCTGTCCTCGACGAAGGCGCCTGACACAGAACACACCAAGGCGCATTGCGTTTAGGTCTGCGAGGTGAGACAATCATGTTGTGCCATTGTCAGACGAAGAACAAAGAATCCTGCGCGAGATTGAAGCTCAGCTCCAAACCGATGAGAAGTTCGCTAGTGCCGTGTCATCATCTGGGTTGTACCGCCACTCGGCGCGCCGTGTGTGGTGGGCCTTGGTCGGGGTGATTGTGTCGCTTGTGGCAGTCGTTGCCAGCTTGCAGGTTCACTTCCTTATGGCATTTGGCGCATTTGTTGTGATGATGGGCTTCGCCTTGGTCATTGAACGACAGGTCCGATTGATTGGGCGCGCAGGGGTGCAAGACCTTGCCCAAACAATCCGAAAGCCTCGCGTCAAGTTCCCTCACAATTAGTTGAGATTTGCCCACTACTGTTGGCGCTATGCAAACTGCAGGTTCTACTTCGAAAAGTGACTCTGCATTCCTGTCTATTTTCGGGGCAGTAGTTGTTCGGCCGTGGCTGTGGGCTACGGCACTTGCTCAGGCATATCGATTAGTGCCACGTGGTTGGTGGAGCACCGCACCGTTTCTTCCTGTGCCATCCCGGGACTATTTAGAGTTTCGTCTGATCACTCAATACGGTGGCGGACATGGCGTTGCGCGCGGGCCCATTCGGTCTGAAGATGTGATCGCCTACTTGCGGTGGTGCAGACGCTGGAGTAGCGAGAACTAATGAGAAGCGCACTCGTTCTTAACGCAACATATGAACCACTCAGTGTTGTGTCGGCACGACGTGCGATATGTCTTGTTCTCTGCGATAAAGCTGAAGTCATTGCCGACGACGGAACAGTCGTTCACTCAGAGCGACTCACGTTGGCCTCACCAATCGTTATTCGATTGAGATATGTAGTGAAAGTTCCGTATCATCGCAACGCAACTATGTCGCGACGTGCAGTATTTGCTCGTGATCACCATCGTTGTGGTTACTGCGGCGGAACAGCCGACAGCATTGACCATGTCATGCCTCGCTCTCGAGGTGGGAAAAACATTTGGGAAAATGTGATTGCCGCGTGTCGCGGATGCAATTTACGAAAGCGTGATCGCACGCCAGAAGAAGCAGGCATGCAGTTGTCGAGCATCCCGCGAGCACCGCGCGAGATGTCATGGATCATGTATGCCGTGCCACGAATTCCCGAGCAGTGGAAGCCGTACTTGGCTGAGGCCAGTTAACTCGAATCGAATTCCCCAATGACTACGCCTTCAATGGAGTGGGGCCGCCATGATTGGACAGGTACTGCTGCTGATTTTCATGCAATGGAATTGCCATACGAACGTGCAATGTGGTGGTGCCAAGTAGCGGACCCAACTGTGATTCTCGGATCAACTCAAGCTACTGATGATGTGAATCAGAACATCGCAGATGAGAGTGGAGTGTTGGTATCGCGACGTCGAAGTGGTGGGGGCGCAGTATTCGTGCACCCATCAGACTCAGTATGGATTGACATAACAATTAGTCGAGATGATCCGCTGTGGAAAGACGATGTCGCGCAGTCGATGCTGTGGCTTGGTGAACTGTTTGTGGAAGCTCTCTCACCATGGGTGCATGCTGAGGTGTATCGCGATTCTTTTTCAACTGGGGTTGATGGTCGTGTGGTCTGTTTTGCAAGTTCATCGCCCGGAGAAGTTTTTGTGGAGACAAACAAACTTGTTGGCATTAGTCAACGTCGCAGCCGTGACGGAGCCAGATTTCAGTGCGTGTTGTATCGACATTGGCGCCCAAGCGAATGGTCACATGTCCTTGCTTCTCAAGATGTGCAATCACGTGTCGCAGATATTGCCGTGGCGACCCTCGATATCCCGGCCCTCACCCTTGTTAATGCCATCTCGGAGCAGCTTTCCCGCCTAGGTGGGGGACAGAGTGGTGAAATTTGGGGGTAAATGGTTGACAGTGGGGGAAAGTGGGGATAATCTGTCCCACGGGAGAGGCGGAGAACTTCACCCAGGAAGGCAGAGACTGTGTTTGTTGGAGTGCACGAGCGACAGCTCGACCCAAAAGGTCGACTCGCGCTCCCTGCTGCATTTCGCCCCCGTCTCGAGCCCCGCTGCTATTTGGCCTTTGGCCGAGATAAGTGCATCGATGTCCTGACAGCTGAAGCTTTCGAGCAAGTTGCCGAGGAAATGCTGCAGAAAGTTCGTAGCGGAGAAATGGACCGCAACGAACAGCGCGCTCTTGCCGCCAACACCATTGAGGTCACCATCGACGCTCAAGGTCGCGTGAACCTTGATGAGAAACTTCGCGAGTACGCAGGAGTGCAACTCGGCTCACGAGTGATTGTCGCCGGATCTTTTGACCGAGTCGAAATCTGGGAACCAGATCGCCATGATCGCAACATCAGTTCGGGTACCGAACAAATAGCTGGAGCGGGCGCGTGATCCCCGATGCTCCTTACGTCTCTTCAATCAGTCAGCGGCCGACGGTCTCTGGCAGTCTCCCGGATGGCACGGTGGTTAGCTCCAACTCCGCCCGCTACCATCGCGCGCATTCCGGGGATACATCCGGGTGGCATTTGCTTTCCGGGAGGCTGCCAGGGACCGTCCGTCATGACACGGGTAACGCCATGAACGCGGTCTTTGCTCACTTGCCAGTGATGCTTGAGCAAATAACCGATGTCTTTTCCGACATGAATGACGGTGTTTTTCTCGACGCGACTCTTGGTGGTGCTGGCCATAGCACTGCAATCTTGACTGCGCACCCACATGTGTCTTTGTTGGGAATTGACCAAGACGACATGGCTCTTGACTCAGCTGAACAAGTTCTTGCAGCCGCTGGTTGTAGTGGACGCGTTGCCCTCCGGCGCGCCCGCTTCGATGCAGCGGCGCTGATCGCGGCGAAAGAGGGCATCAGTGCGTTGTCTGGTGCCCTCTTCGACCTCGGTGTCTCGTCTCCCCAGTTTGATGTTGCAGAGCGCGGATTCTCGTACCGATTTGATGCACCACTAGATATGCGCATGGACCGTACTCAAGCATTGAGTGCTGACGTGATTGTGAATACGTATGACGAAGATGCATTAACGAGCATGTTGCGTAGAAACGCTGATGAACGTCATGCGTATCGGATTGCAAAAGCAATCATTGCCGCACGTCCGATTCATTCGACTGTTCGTTTGTCAGACGTTGTTAGTTCTGCAATCCCAGCACCGGCCCGACGTCGCGGCGGGCATCCTGCGAAAAGGACTTTTCAAGCAATTCGCATTGAAGTGAATGCTGAGCTTGAAATTCTCCCTGGCGCGCTCCGCAATGTCATTTCGTTGTTGGCTCCTGGTGCTCGCTTGGCAGTTCTGTCGTATCACTCTGGCGAAGACCGGATTGTGAAGTCGGTAATGCGTTCAGCTGAGACGGGTGATTGTGACTGTCCTCCAAATCTTCCATGTGGATGCGGTGCTGTGCGGTCAGTTGTTCGGGTGCGTGCACCACGTGATGCAAGTAGAGCCGAATTGGCACAAAACCCGAGGTCGTCTTCGGCACGTTTGCGTGTTGTTGAGAAAATCCAAATTGAGAGTCAGAACTGATTATGGCTGTCGCTGTCAAACTTCCTGCTGTTCTAGCACCACGCGAGGATCGCGACAATCGGCCGAAGTTGGTATTGGTTCCCCAAAGTGATCGCCGTTATCTCCGAGTAATCACCACGGTGGTTCTCATCGCAATCCTGATGTTAGGCATTGTGTCGCTTCGCGCATACATGGCTCAACAAGAGATGCGACTTGACAAACTCAACTACGACATCACTCGTGCCCGAGCACATTTCGAAACCTTGCGAGCAGAGAGAGCAAATCTTCAATCACCTGGTCAATTAATGAATCAGGCAAGTCTTATGGGCTTAGTTCCGAGTCTTGGGATACGCATGGTGGGAATTCCGGCATCAGTTGCAGCAGAAGTGGCAGCAACAGTGGGCAAGGTCGACTCTGACGTTGCTACTCACACTGAATCTCCACTTGATGAGTTCGGTCGAATGAAAGCCGTAGTGGTTGGAACACCATGAGCAACTCGGAAGGTTCACATCGCGGAACACGTTCACACGCAACGCCGTCATCATCGCGTTCGTCGTCTCGTTCAACCGCATCTCGTGCATCAAGTAGCAGAACATCGACTAGTCGTTCTCGCTCTACCAGCCGACCTCCAGTAGCAAAGAGGCCAAGCCGTCCGCCTGTTCGAAATTCGTCGACAACTCGCCGTCCCGCGCCTACTACATCACCTTTTGAATCTTTCATTGTCTCTGTATGGCACTGGACCAAGATGAGCTTTACAGGAGAAGTGCCAGCGTCTATGCGTTCGAGCAAGATTCCATCTGTAGAAGCTCACCATCGCGTTAAGAATCGTCTCCGTCTCACAGTTGTCCTTTTCATCGTCGCCTTAACGGCGTTGCTGGGCCGAGTTGTTCTTCTGCAGACCATTCAAGGAGATGCGTATTACGAAGCAAGTGTGGAGCAACGCACCAGAGTGAACATCCTTCGCGCAGCGCGTGGAGTCATCTTTGATCGCAACGGCAATGAATTAGCACTGTCGGTTCCGAGTACAACTGTGTATGCAGATCCTCGTGACATCACTGATGTGCCAGCAGTTGCCAGAGCACTGTCTGTTGCATTGGCGCACACGCCCGAACAAGAGGCACGATTGCTGGCAGCTCTCAGCGCACCAGGTTCGAAATTCAGTTACATAGCGCGCGGTTTGACTAAAGAGAACGCGCAAACCTTGCTGGGGCTCGGATTGCCTGGCGTGTATTCGTATAAAGAACCGTCTCGACAAGTTGAAGGCGGAGTAGCGGGTGCTGTTATTGGTCGCACAGACCCGGACGGTCTCGGAACATCTGGTCTTGAAAAGCAGTTCAACACAATCCTCACAGGAGTTGATGGCAAAGGCATTCGTGAAGTTGACAAGAATGGTCGTTCAATTGCCGGAGTACAGAGCACAACGGCGGCTCCGGTTCCTGGCGATGACATAGTCTTGACGCTTGACAAGAACATTCAATTTCAAACAGACACTGCGCTGTTAGACCGAGTTGGACAACTCAGTGCCAAGGGTGGCACTGCAATTGTTATGGACTCAATGACAGGCCATATCTATGCGATGTCTAATGTGCGACGGAATGCGGCAGGTTCTGCGGTTCTCGCCTCTGGAAACTTTGCAGCTGTAGAGGCGTATGAGCCTGGATCGGTTGCGAAAGTATTCTCTGTAAGTGCTGCATTGAATGAAGGTGCTGTAACTCCTGAATCAGTCTTCACTGTTCCTGGTTCGATTGTTGTTGACAAGTTTCCAATTCGTGATGCATGGCCACACGGACCAATTGACATGAACGTACGAACCATCGTTAGTGAAAGCTCAAACATTGGAACTCTGATGACCGCGGAGAAAATCAGTTCCGAGAAATTGCATGATTACTTAGCTGCCTTTGGATTCGGACAGAAAACAGGTTTGGATTACCCCGGTGAAAGCCGCGGAACTTTGCGAAAAGCAAACAAGTGGCGAGGCACGGAGAAGGTCACCGTGTCCTACGGTTATGGAATGGCATCAACTGCACTTCAAATGATTGCCGGCGTGAACACAGTTGCAAACAAGGGAACATATGTCGCGCCGCAATTGGTGAGCGCCACCATTGATAAAGCCGGTAAACGACACCCTGTGCCTGAATCCGCTACACGTTCAGTGTTGAAGCCTGAAACTGCCGCAAGCATGACAGAGATGTTGCGTGAAGTGATTTGTACTGGAACTGGCGAATTGGCTCAAGTAAAGGGCATGGAGATTGCAGGCAAAACAGGAACCGGATACAAAGTGCAGGCAAACGGAACGTATTCAACTGATACTGGTGGACGTAAGTACTTCGCCTCGTTCGTTGGGTATTTTCCAGCCGCGAATCCTCGAGTAACAATGTTGATCAGCATCGACGAGCCAGACGCTTCATCACGTGACCGCTTCGGTGGTACGGCCGCAGCTACGGTTTTTGCTCGTTTGGTTCCGGGAGTTATGCACGAACTTGGTATTCAGGCAACTGGTTCAGGCACTGGTTGCAAGGCGGGCGTCAAGTCTGCTGGACACTGATCGGATCATGAGAAATGGCACGTTATTCAGTTTCCCCATTGAGCATCGACAGTCTTGTCATGCATGCCGACGTTCTTGCCACAATTGTTGGAGATAAAGACTCTGTAATTACCGGCATATCTCAGGATTCTCGCAATGTTGAACCGGGTGACATTTTGTGTTGCGTGCGCGGAGATTCATTCGATGGACATCAGTTCATCGGTGAAGCGATTTCTCGTGGAGCAGTTGCAGTGCTTGTCGACCATATTGATGAATCAATCGACCCATCTGTGGTGCAGGTTGTCGTAACAGATGTACGCCAGGTCCTAGGGCGCATCGCGTCGGCTGCGTTTCGGCACCCAGCGTCATCTCTGAAGATGGTTGGTATTACAGGTACGAATGGCAAGACGTCTACCGCGTCAATACTTGGGGCTTTGATAGAGGCTCATGGTGGTTCTGTGTATGTGATGGGTACGTTGACAGGGGCTCGAACAACTCCTGAATCAATTGATTTACATGCACAATTACGTTCTTGCGTGGACGCGGGTATTGACCATGTTGTTATGGAGGTGTCATCACACGCACTGGAACATCACCGTGTAGACGGCATTGTTTTTGATGTTGCTGTCTTTACAAATCTGGGACATGATCATCTTGACTTCCACGGTTCCATGGAAAATTACTTTGCGGCCAAGAGACGCCTGTTCAATTCAGAGCAGGCGAGAATCGCTGTAGTCAATGCGGACGACACCTATGGACAGCAGTTGCATACCGAAGCAGTCATTCCGACCTCCACGTATTCTCTAGCGAATATCAGCGATGTTGTGGTGACTGCATCCCATGTTTCTTTCACGTGGAAGAGTCTCGATATCCGTCTTCCTATTGGTGGTTCGTATGCAGTCATGAATGCGCTAGCCGCAATTACTGCGGCTAGTGAACTTGGTGTTCCTGAGCAACACATAGTTACTGGATGCGCTTCGGTGCAGACCGTACCTGGCAGGTTTGAATTAGTACCAAACGATGTTGACATCGATGTTGTAGTTGACTTCGCACACACGCCCGAAGCATTGGAAGGCCTGTTGATCAATGCACGCGAGATAACTCGTGGCAGATTGACGGTGGTGTTTGGATGCGGTGGAGACAGGGATCAAGCAAAGCGCCCACTCATGGGAGACATCGCATCCCGCAGGGCAGATATGGTGATTGTGACCTCCGATAATCCGCGAAGCGAAGACCCGCATCGCATCATCACCGAAGTCGTTTCAGGCGTTGAAGCCAATCTCGCCATGGTTAGTTCCATCGTGAATCGGGAAAATGCAATCGAATCCGCCATCTTGGGTGCAAAGCGTGGTGACATGGTGGTTATCGCTGGCAAGGGTCATGAAACGACTCAGGAAGCTAACGGCGTGTTGACCCCAAGCAGCGATGTAGCCATCGCTGCCCGAGTGTTGCAAATACGAAAGGAGAAAACGAAATGATTGCAGTCCTGATCGCAGGAGCCGTCTCCATGGTGTTATCTCTATTTGGAACTCGGGCGTTGATCTCATTCTTTGACTCGATCGGGAAAGGTCAGCCGATTCTTGGTTCTGATGACCATGGTCCTGTCCATCACATGAAAAAGCAGGGGACAGCCACGATGGGCGGAATTGCCATCATGCTGTCCGCGTTCATTGGTTGGGCCGTAGCGCATTTGCGAGGGGGAATAGCACTCTCTGACCAAGCAATGATTATGTGGGCTATCTGTGGAGTCTTATCTGTCATTGGTTTCCTCGACGACTTCTTGAAAGTGCGTAATGCGCATAATCGTGGAATCTTTTGGAAGAAGAAGGGATACATCACCTTCGGACTTGTAGTTGTGATGATGACATGGCTACTTCTTGGCACTGGTGTAAGTGAGACTTTGTCGTTCACTCGCTTTGATTTCCCAGGTTGGAACTTGTCGCCAATTCTCTGGGTTATCTGGACCTCTTTAATGGTGTGGGCAACAACAAATGCAGTGAATGTGACCGACGGTCTTGACGGACTTGCAGCAGGTTCAGCGTTGTTCGGATTCCTTGCGTTCACGGTGATTGCATACTGGGCGTTTCGTAACCCCGATATTTACAATTTGGTGAACCCGCTTGACTTGGCCGTGTTTTCTGCTGCAATGGCAGGAGCCTGCGGAGGTTTTCTTTGGTGGAATGCTGCGCCGGCACGAATTTTTATGGGAGACGTCGGAGCGCTTGGAATTGGTGCCGCTTTGGGTTTGTTGGCAGTGACTACGAACACTCATATGTTGCTTCCGCTTATATGCGCGCTCAACGTAATGGAAGCCGGATCAGTTGCGTTGCAGATGGGTGTATTCAAAGCATCGGGCCGAAAGAAGCGATTGTTCCGTATGTCGCCAATCCATCATCACTTTGAACTTCTTGGGTGGCCCGAGACAACAGTGATTATTAGGTTTTGGATTTTGTCTGGAATCTGTGTGGCGATCGCAGTAGGAATGTTTATTGCAGACTTCACGAACATCGCCGATTCCTTTGCCGGGAGGTGACATGAAACGAGTAGCAGTTTTTGGTCTGGCCTTAGCCGGAGAAGCCGCTGCGCGTGCATTGTCAGTGCGAGGTCTTGAAGTTGTTCTGTCTGACGATGTCATCGTGGATGAACATCGTCGTCTTGCAAGTGAACTTGGTTGCGCAATCGTGCCTGTAGTGACTGACGCCGACGTTGTTGCCTTTCTTGACGGAGTAGATGTCTTGATTCCAGCTCCGGGAGTGGCACCTCACCATCGCGTCATCGTTGAGGCTCTCGTGCGTAACGTATCTGTTCGCACTGAAATTGATATTGCTTATGAATGGGAACAACAGAGAATTGGCGGTCCCCGTCCAATTCTCGGAGTGACTGGCACGGATGGCAAAACCACGACCACGATGATTACTGCAGCATTGTTGCGGGGCGGTGGCCGCTCTGTTGGTGAAGTAGGAAACACAGATCTTCCGTTTATGGCGGCGATTGAGCAACCGTTCGATGCTTTTGTTGTGGAGTGTTCAAGTTTTCGATTGCAGTTCACAGATGCGTTCCGTTGTGACGCCTCCGTGTGGCTCAATTTGGCTCCGGATCATCTTGACTGGCACGGTTCAATGGACAAGTACGCAGGAGCGAAACGTCGTCTGTGGGCATATTCGCGACCAGGTGATGTGGTGATTGCTCCGACGAACAATGAATTGATTCTTGAAACAGCTCGTGCAACTACATCACGTTGTGTCACGTTCGGTCTTGATAACGCTGACTACATGGTGTCCGCAGGGGCACTAGTTAGTCCACACGGAGAGATTTGTTCTGTGGAACAACTGTGGCGCACACTGCCTCACGACATCACCAACTCGCTGGCTGCTGCAGCATTGGTTATTGAATCCGGGTTAAGCGCTGTGGGGGATGTAGCTAAGCCACTTCACAGTTTCGAGTCTGCACATCATCGCATCGAGCTTGTCGGTGAATTTGATGGCTCTGCTTGGTACGACGACTCGAAGGCAACGAGTCCTCACGCTGCACTGACCGCCATACGGTCTTTTGAACGCGTCGTATTGATTGCAGGAGGCCGCAATAAAGACCTAGATCTGTCACAGATGGCCACAGAGCCACAACGAATGGCAGGAGTCGTTGCAATTGGAGACGATGCTGATGCAATTCGGCGCGCTTTCGAAGGTGTGTGCCTGGTGCATGACGCCAAATCAATGGATGAAGCAGTTACTTTTGCACATGGTTTGGCTAGAAATGGCGAAACAGTTCTGTTGTCGCCCGGCTGCACAAGTTACGACTGGTACAACAATTACAACGAGCGCGGTGACGACTTTCAAGACACGGTACGTAAGTACTTCAATCAAACAGAATTGAGTTCATAATGGTCACAGACAACAGAACCACCCAGACTCTGAAGGAACGCCGGCTGGCAACGCTTCGCCGGGCTGGAGTAGCAGACCGTCATCGTGTGGCTTTAGAAAAACCATCTGCGGCGTTTTATTGGATTCTTATCATCGTCAGTTCATTCGTGATGTTGGGGCTTGTCATGGTGTTGTCATCATCTTCCGTTACTAATTTGCATTCCGGTGGTTCAGCATGGGGAATGTTTCAACGCCAATTGGTCTGGGCCGCGTTAGGAACAGTTGCGATGTGGGCCGCGTATGCGTTTCCATACGAAACATGGCGTAAGTCCTCGCTGTTGATGCCGGTAGTACTCACAGTGGTGGGTTTGAATGTCGTGGTGATTCTGAGAGGCGCATTGGTGAATGGCGCACGTGCATGGCTAGACATGGGTCCGTTCCGGATGCAGCCATCAGAGTTCATGAAAATCGCAGTTGTGCTGTTTTGTGCAAACTTGCTATCTCATCGACATCGTTCAGTTCAGATTACGAGCATTGTGTTGTGGCCCATGATTGCTGCCATGGCTGTAAGCGCCGGACTGTGCGCTCTTCAGAAGGACTTCGGCGGAAGTTTGATCTTTGGCGGCATTGTTCTTGTGATGTTGTTCATCGCAGGGCTGCCAGTACGTCAACTAATTGCGACAACAATAAGCATTGGCGTTGTCGGAGTACTCGTACTGAACTTCGCCAGTAACGCCAGTGCACGAATGCTTGCATTTATGGACCTGGATGGAACGAAAGACGACGCTGGGTATCAGGTGTATCAGTCGTTGTTGAGTATCGCCAACGGTGGCTGGTCTGGTACCGGAATTGGGTCTGGCACAAGTAAATGGGGTTACGTGCCTCTTGCATATAGCGACTTTATTTTTTCCGTAATTGCAGAAGAAATGGGAATCTTCGGCTCATTAATGGTGATTGGCGGATTCTTGGCATTAGTTATTTTTGGTCTTCAGGTCGCTCTGTCAGCACCAGATACCCATGGGGCTTTTATTGCTGGTGGAATTTCTGCGTGGTTCGGAGTGCAAGCTCTCGTCAATATCGGTGGGGTAGTTGGTGCACTTCCCATGACCGGTTTAACGCTTCCTTTCTTGTCATACGGTGGTTCATCACTTATTGCTTCGATGGCAGCTGCAGGATTGTTATTGAACGTGGCACGAGACGTAAAGACATCTCGCTAATTCATGGTGTACGCAGTTGTTACCGGCGGCGGAACAAGTGGCCACGTAATTCCAGCGATGGCAATTTGCGAACTACTTGTTGAGGCGGGACACTCGGCGTCCGATATTCGATACGTCGGATCTCGACGTGGAGTTGAACAGGAGTTAATGAAATCTTCTCAGATTTCTGCTGAGTATCTTCCCATTTCTGGGTTACAGCGTTCATGGAATCTTCAAGGCATGGCACGAAATGCTCTTTTACCTGTGCGCTTATTGCGGAGCCGAATTCTTGCTCGTGGTCTTATCAAGATGTGGAGACCTAGCGTGGTTATTTCAGTTGGCGGATACGCAAGCGAGCCGATGTCGCGTGCGGCACTAACTGCACATGTGCCACTGGTATGTGTGAGTTACGACAGAATTCCGGGCTTGGCGACTCGACGACAAGCCAAACAGGCTTCGATTTCGGCAGTTGCTTTTGAAGGCAGTTCACTTCCTCGGTCAGTACTGACGGGTGCGCCAGTTCGTAAACAGTTGCGTGCATTGAATGTCGCTAGTTCCCGTGCATCGGCGCGTTCCGAATTAGGTATTTCTCCGGATGCGCGCATGGTGGTTGTGATGGGTGGGTCTTTGGGCTCTGGTGTATTGAATTCAATGGTTACAGATTTATTGCGTGAACTAGCGGGTACTCAATCGGTGGTGTATCACATTTGTGGTGAACGTTTTGTGCGTGATCCGATGCCGCACGTACCTGCCGGCGTGCAATACATGCGAGTCGGCTATGAAGACCGAATGGCAACTGTGTACAGCGCGCTAGATGTATTGGTGTCACGTGCGGGTGCTAGTTCAGTTGCTGAGATAGCGACTGTTGGAGTTGCTGCAGTTTTGATTCCATGGCCGGATGCAGCTGATGGGCATCAAGAACTGAATGCCAGATGGTTGACCGATGGCGGCGCAGGAATTCTCATGGATGATGTGGCATGTGCTGACGGGCGAACAGCAGCTGAAGTAGCGAAATTGCTCGCAGATGGCGGACGCGTGAAAGCCATGGCGCACACGGCGTACCAATTAGGGACCCTGCATCGAAGCTCGGCCCTCATTGATGCAATCGAGGGGGCCGCTCACGCGACTGTCGCGCGTGGAACAATGGACGACTGATGAATGTCTCTCGCCGAATTGCTGAACCGCTGATTGCGCTTGATGCTCCTATCAAATGTCACATAGTTGGCATTGGTGGCCCGGGAATGAGTGCAATCGGGCGCCTGTTGGTCGAGATGGGGCATTCGGTCACAGGGTCTGACGTGCATGAGTCAGAGGTCATCGACGACCTTCGTCAACGCGGCGCGCAGATTTCTATTGGCCATGAGGAATCAGCAGTTCACGGAGCAGACGTCGTTACGTACTCAACAGCGATTCCGTCTTCCAATGTGGAACTAGTAGAAGCGCGGCGCATCGGATTAGAGACTCGCCACAGGTCTGGCATGTTGGCATCGTTGTGCGCAGCAACGCGTGCAGTAGGTGTTGCTGGCACTCACGGAAAAACTACGACTACTGCGCTCATTACCGCAATGACTACTGCTGGTGGTTTGCATCCCTCGTCAATTATTGGTGCTGAAGTTCTTGGGGACAACGGAAATGTGCACGGTGATGAATCACTTCTGATCATTGAGGCAGATGAAAGCGATGGGACCCTTGATGTTCTTCCATTGTCCTGCATTGTGGTGACAAACATTGATATTGATCATCTTGATTATTTCGGAACATTCGAAGCCATTACGGCATGTTTCGCAGAATCAATTGAACGCACTCCAGGATTTGTTGTGCTTAATGCTGATGATGCAGGGTCTGCTGGCATTGTGAAGTCACTGGGCAATGACAGCCGTGTAACAACTTTTGGGTGGTCAGAGAATTCGACGGTTCGAATTATCTCAACGAAGCCGCATACCGATGGCACATTGGTTGAAGTTCGTATTGGTGACCATACATATCGTTGTGCGCTGAGTTTGCGCGGGGAGCACAACGCCATGAATTTCGCCGCTGCTTTGGCAATGTCTGTTCAACTGGGTGTTAAACCCGATGTCGCGTGTACTGCTGCAGCATCTTTTCGTGGTGTTGCTCGTCGATTCACTGAACGCGGGGATTTCCGTGGGTCATTGCTGATTGATGACTATGCCCATTTACCCGCTGAGATTTCCGCCACGATTGATGCAGTACGTTCACACCCAGCATTGACAGGTCGTGTGGTGGCAGTGTTTCAACCGAATCGATACCACCGCATCGCAACGATGGCCGATTCTTATGCCGATTGTTTTACGCATGCAGATCGGATTGTGATTACAGATGTGTATGCGTCAGGCACTCAGAAGATTGACGGCGTTACAGGTGAATTGGTCGTGAATGCCATTCGAAACGCCCATCATGATGCTGATGTGGTGTGGGCCCCGTCGCGGGCTGACACGGTTGCCGCAGTTGAGTCATGGATTGCGCCCGGTGATATCTGTGTCTCAATGGGTTGTGGTGATATCGAGTCATTTCCGGATGATCTTCGAGGAGTTCTGCAGTGACTGCCGGTGTGCTAATTGCTGAGATGGCTTCAGCAGGTCTCGACGTTCATGGTGATCGACCACTTGCGCCGCTCACTACCTACGGGGTCGGCGGTAATGGCGCGTGTGTTGTCAAAGTGTCTTCGTCAGAACAAGTAATCGCGGTTTCTGAAGTTTTACGTCGTCACCCCGGGGTTGAAACTCTTGTCATGGGTCGCGGGAGCAATCTTCTTATCGCAGACAACGGATTCGACGGCGTTGTCGTTGTTATGTCGCCATCAAGTACCGAGAATGCCGTCGTTGTTGATGGTGACATTGTGGAGGCCGGTGGCGCGATGTTGATGCCGGTGTTGGCTCGCCGTTCTGTCGGTGCAGGGCGCGGCGGTCTTGAATGGTGTGTCGGAATTCCAGGCACCGTTGGTGGGGCAGTGCGGATGAATGCAGGCGGACATGGTGCCGATATGGCTACGTCAGTAGTCGATGCCACCGTGTTGTCGCTTCGAAGCGGACAAATCGTTCGAGTGTCGGCTGAACAGCTTGGTTTCTATTTTCGCGGGTCTGCACTGTCAAACAATCATGTTGTGCTCTCGGTTCGAATGAGAACGTCGGCTCAAGAAACAGCTACTGGCACTGCCGAGATAAATGCAGTTGTTAGTTGGCGACGCGAGCATCAACCAGGAGGCCGAAATGCCGGATCAGTTTTTGTGAATCCTGGTGCTGGCGACGAAAGTGCTGGAGCACTGATTGATTCGGCTGGGCTTCGTGGTTTCACAATTGGGTCAGTGAGTGTCTCGGAAAAGCACGCAAACTTTATTCAAGCGGCGGACGGGTCAACTGCAGCTGATATTGCAGCAGTAATGGCACATGTTCAAAGTACCGTTGAAGAGGTTCACGGCATTCGCATCTACAGCGAAGTATGTCTTGTTGGATTTTCACCAGACCTCATGACTCGTTTTACGCACCCTTCTCACTCTTCTGCATTGCATGTTGCAGCCAAGGAACAATTACGAACTCTCCTCGGAGAACATGTATGACAGAGCCGGAGAACTCACATCCCAAAGATCGGGTAGAGGAATTATCTGTCACAGAGGTCTCTGATCAAGTGTTGCAAGAATTGTCGGGGCTTTTCGGTGCTCGCGAATCAGAGACCATCACGGAATCAGAAGACGTAATCGAATTAAACGACATGACGATTACTGATGTGGTTGACCTGGCTGATGTGGTAACCAAGGACGAGACGCCACAGGAACTTGACCGTGAAGAAGTTGAAACCATAGTCATCAATGATGTAAGTATTGATGCGTCTCCACGTGTAGAGCCGATTGATCCGCTTCTTAACGGAATGGCTGACGATGCGGGCACTTTGGTGGTTATTGATGATGACCTAGACCGAGTTGTCATTGTCGACGACGACAGGCCTGACTCAACCTTTGAAGAGAGACAACGACGCTCGCGTAGGCGCGAACGTCTGCAAAAGGTGAAGTGGCTAAAGCTTGCTGGTGCTGTTGCGGCGTCTGTAGTTGTAGTTATCGCACTGCTGGCTTCACCAATTTTTGCCATTCGGTCGGTAACCGTAGAAGGAAATGTGTACACATCTAAAGAGGTTCTTGCTGCGGTGACAAAGACATTGAAAGGCGCATCAGTATTCACAGTTGATACCCAACGCGCGCGCGAGTTACTGCTTGAAGACTCATGGGTGTCTGACGTTCGGATCACCACCCGTTTCCCTGGTAAGGCGCTGGTAGAAATCGCAGAGCGTGTTCCCATCATTTGGTATGTCGGAGACGACCAAAAGGCGCGCATTGTGGATGCGCGTGGGCGCATCATCGCAGTACTCGATGGTTGGCCGACTAAATATCTTCGGGTAACTGGCGTCGGTCCTTCGCTTGAAGCAGGCGCAACAGCTGATGATGTCTATAGGGCCGCTGCACAACTAGTTCTCGCCCTGCCCGATGAACTGCGACCATTAGTGAAATCACTTGAGGTGAGCCCTGGAGGAGAGCTTGCAATGACTCTGAAGGGTGGCACTCTCGTTCGTTTTGGACCTCCGAATGACCTGCAGGACAAATTGGTAGCAGTTGTGGTGCTCTTGCGGCGTCAGAACCCATCGACCTTGGCAGTTATTGACGTTTCAACGGGCGATCCGACCGTTCAAGTCCGCTAAACAGTCACCCGAAATGGGGATTACCACATAAATCGCTCGTGATGTGGGAAACTTAAACAACTCAGTCCTCACGGACTCCTTACTGGAGGTAAATGGTCGATGGCCGGTGCACCACAGAATTATCTCGCCGTTATAAAGGTGATTGGCATTGGCGGAGGCGGCGTTAACGCTGTCAACCGCATGATCGATGCTGGTCTTCGCGGTGTCGAATTTGTCGCAATTAACACAGATGCGCAAGCCCTTCTTATGAGCGACGCTGATGTCAAGCTTGATATCGGCCGTGACCTCACTCGCGGCCTCGGTGCTGGTTCTGATCCAGATGTGGGTCGTGCAGCTGCCGAAGCGCATCGTGAAGAAATCGAAGAACTCATCAATGGTTCAGACATGGTTTTCATCACCGCAGGTGAAGGTGGGGGTACCGGTACAGGTGCTGCTCCAGTTATTGCTGAAATCGCAAAGTCGCTCGGCGCGCTAACCATTGGTGTTGTCACGCGTCCATTCCAGTTCGAAGGTCGTCGCCGTGCTGTGCAAGCCGACAACGGAATTCAGCGCTTGAAGGAAAAAGTCGACACTCTGATCGTTATTCCGAACGACCGTCTGTTGACAGTCGCAAACGACAAGACATCACTTGTTAACGCATTCAAGATGGCAGACGAGATTTTGTTGCAAGGCGTTGCAGGTATTACAAACCTGATTACGACTCCTGGCCTTATCAACACTGACTTCGCAGACGTCAAGATGATCCTCACCAGCGCAGGCTCTGCTCTGATGGGTATTGGTATTGCAAGCGGCGATAATCGTGCAGTTGTGGCAGCAAAAGACGCTATTTCAAGCCCAATGCTCGAAGCAGCTATCGATGGCGCCCGCGGTATTTTGCTCAACATCACAGGTCCATCCAGCATGGGTCTGTTCGAAGTCAATGCAGCAGCCGAAGTTGTTCATGGTGTCGCTCACCAAGATGCAAACATCATCTTCGGAACTGTTATCGATGATGAAATGGGTGATGAAATCAAGGTCACCGTTATCGCAGCTGGTTTCGAACGTTGGGATGCAGGTTCAAGTGGATCATCCATTGGCACTCGCACATCAACTCGTCCAGCAGATTCACGTCCGCCAACAAGCAACGTTCGTGACATTTTCTCTGACAGCGATCCGTTGTCAGATGATGACGACGATTTCGACGTTCCGTCTTTCCTGAAATAGACCTTCACACATGATCGACGCCAAAGAGGTGGCCGATCGAGTAGCGCGTGTTCGTTCAGAGATCAGCAATGCTGGAGGTTCTGAGGTTTCCCTCATTGCTGTCACAAAATCTTTTGGAATCGATGCTCTTCGTGCAGCCTCGGCTGCAGGTTGTGAAGGGGTGGGTGAGAACTACGCCCAAGAGTTGCTGGAAAAGGTTCGTGATGGGCTACCACCGATTGATGTGCACTTCATTGGTGCATTGCAATCAAACAAAGTGCGCTCCTTAGCCGGGCACGTCGCGTTGTGGCAGTCCGTTGATAGGGAATCAGTTGTAGACGAATTAGGGCGTCGGGCCCCTGGGGCATCCATCCTGATTCAGGTGGATACAACACATGAACCCACAAAAGGTGGGGTAGCGCCAGAACTTCTAGACACCCTGAGAACGCGAGCCGAATCTGTGGGTCTCGTTGTGAAGGGCCTGATGACGATTGGCCCAACTGACGGAACACCGCAGGAATGTGAAAAATCCTTTGAATTGTTGCGCCGTTTAGTCAATGAACAAGGGCTATCGGTCTGTTCGATGGGTATGTCAGCTGATTACCGAACTGCGGTCGCGTGCGGATCCTCGATGGTGCGGGTGGGAAGCGGACTCTTTGGCGACAGAGTGCGTGTCGCTAAATAGACGTGTCCCACATCTGCTATTCGAAGTGCATTAGCCTCTGAATATGTCATTTTTCCGCCGTGCAATGGATTACCTCGGTCTGAGTGGGGAAGAAGCCTACGACGACTACGACATGTCGATGGAGTACGAACGACCACAACGTGTCGGACGTCCTGCGCCCGACCAAGGTCGTCGATCCAATTTTGATCCCGAGTACTCATCAGAGACACAACGACCTGCCGCGCGTCCAATGCGCGTAGACGACACTGGTGCAGCACGTCGCCCTGACGACTCTGGTTTGCAAGTACGTCCTGTCGGCACTGCACGTACGTCTCCAACAGTGCGGACAATTCCTACAGCTGGCGAAACTGTCACAGTTCGTCCTCGCAACTTCAATCAAGCACAAGAAATTGCAGATCACTTCAAAGATGGTGTTCCTGTAATTGTGAATCTTGAAGGTGCTGATCGGGAAATGGCACGTCGCATTATCGACTTCGCAAGTGGAATGTGTTACGCACTCAGCGGAACAATGGAAAAAGTAGGCAGTGGCGTCTACTTGTTAAAGCCTGCTGTGAGTTTTGACTCACCTCGCTACTAAAGGCTCATCATGGGACTCATCTGCGCGATTGCAAATATCTATGTCTTGATTGTGATTGCTCGCACCATTTCAACCTTTTTCCCTATCTCTTCTGGTAGTCCTTTTCTGCCTGTTGTTGATTTTCTCTACAAGGCCACAGAGCCAGTATTTGCGCCCATTCGTCGTGTGCTTCCGACCGTGGGGCCATTCGATTTCACTCCCGTGGTCGTAATCATCGGAGTTAACATCATCGCTCGCATCCTTGGGTGCTAAGCCCCTTACGCCTCTAGCCTTATTGCGTGACGTATCCAAAGGTTGAATCCCAGCCGAACTTTCCTCAATTGGAAGAAGGCGTTCTGGCGCGTTGGGAACGTGACCAGACTTTTGCAAAGAGCCTTGCGGCGCGACCCGTTGGCACAAACGGCGACAACGAGTTCATTTTCTACGATGGTCCTCCATTTGCAAACGGAATGCCTCACTACGGACACTTACTTACCGGTTTTGTAAAGGATGCTGTCCCTCGTTATCAAACAATGCGTGGGCGTCACGTTGATCGTCGATTTGGTTGGGATTGCCACGGGCTTCCTGCAGAAGTAGAAGCCGAAAAAGAACTCGGCATCGCTGGGCATCCGGCAATTGCCGCATTCGGAATCGACAAATTTAATGATGCCTGTCGTACAAGCGTGTTGCGTTACACCGATGAATGGCAGCGGTATGTCACGCGCCAGGCTCGCTGGGTTGACTTTGAAAACGACTACAAGACGCTTGACACGCCGTACATGGAAAGCGTCATGTGGGCCTTCAAGACGCTTCATGAAAAAGGTCTGATCTATGAAGGTTTTCGTGTGCTCGCATATTGCTGGCGTTGCGAGACTCCGTTGTCGAACACAGAAACCCGAATGGACGACGTATACAAAGATCGTCAAGATCCGGCCCTTACCGTTTCTTTCACTCTTGAATCGGGAGAAAAGATTCTCGCGTGGACCACGACTCCGTGGACCTTGCCGTCGAACTTGGCTCTCGCTGTTGGTCCAGACATTGATTATGCAGTTCTTTCCCACCCAGATGGCAATACCTACATAGTGGCTGAGGCCCGATTGGGTTCATACGAAAAAGAACTTGAGGGCGCAGAAGTTCTGCGCACCATAAAAGGTCGCGATTTAGTTGGCCGCACATACGCACCCATTTTTCCTTTCTTTGCCGGAACGAAGAATGCATTCCAGATCCTGGGTGCTGATTTTGTGACAACAGAAGACGGAACTGGTGTTGTGCACATGGCGCCTGGTTTCGGTGAAGACGACCAAATCGAATGCAATGCTGCTGGTATTCCTACGTTGTGTCCCATGGATGAACATGGTTGTTACACAGCTGAGATAACGCCATGGGCTGGGAAACATGTATTTGAGGCCAACTCTGACATTGTTCGCACACTGAAAGACATGGGAATCGTTATCCGTCACGATTCCTACAATCACTCGTATCCGCATTGTTGGCGTTGCGCTGAGCCTCTCGTGTATCGAGCGATTTCGTCGTGGTTCGTAGAAGTCACAAAATTCCGTGACCGCATGGTGGAACTGAATGAACAAATCACATGGTCACCCGAGCACATCAAGGATGGTTCGTTCGGTAAATGGATAGCTAATGCCCGTGACTGGGCAATCAGCCGCAATCGTTTTTGGGGATCACCAATTCCTGTGTGGAAGAGCGACGACCCGACGTATCCGCGCCTTGATGTCTACGGAAGCCTTGCTGATTTGTCTCGTGACTTCGGGGTAGAGGTAACTGACTTGCACCGCCCAAGTATTGATGACTTGGTGCGACCAAACCCAGACGACCCAACGGGCAAATCAATGATGCGTCGCGTTCCTGAGGTACTTGACTGCTGGTTTGAGAGCGGGTCAATGCCGTTTGCCCAAGTTCATTACCCATTTGAAAACAGGGAATGGTTCGACAATCACTACCCAGGTGACTTCATTGTTGAATACATCGGTCAGACTCGCGGTTGGTTCTACACGTTACATGTTCTAGCCACGGCACTTTTTGATAGGCCATCTTTTACGTCGTGCATTAGTCATGGAATTGTTCTTGGCGACGATGGCGCGAAGATGTCAAAGAGTCTTCGCAATTATCCAGACCCGATGGCGGTGTTTGACTCTCATGGTGCTGATGCGATGCGTTGGTATTTGTTGTCATCGCCAATCCTGCGTGGTGGTGATTTCTCTGTCACCGAACAAGGAATGCGTGAAACAGTTCGTCAAGTCTTGTTGCCACTGTGGAACTCGTACTACTTCCTTGCCCTGTACGCCAATGCAGATGGAATTTCTGGAGTAGTTCGTACTGATTCGTCCAATGTGCTTGATCAGTACGTGCTTGCCAAACTCTCTGACACAATTGAATCTGTCACGACCTCAATGGATGTGTATGACCTGTTCGCAGCCTGCCAAACAATCAGAAATTTTCTTGATGTGCTCACGAATTGGTACATCCGCAGAAGTCGTGATCGGTTCTGGGCCGGAGACCAAGACGCCATAGATACGTTGCACACTGTGCTTGATTACGTGGTGCGAATTGCAGCGCCGCTGCTGCCACTCGTGACTGATGAAGTATTCCAAGGCCTCCACGGGGCAGAGGCAGGAAGTGTTCATCTCACCGATTGGCCCTCGTCACAAGAGCTCCCACGCAATGCGGTTTTGGTAACCGCTATGGATATGGTCCGTGATGTTTGCTCGTCTGCGTTATCAGTACGTAAAGCGCATGGGCGTCGTGTTCGTTTGCCGCTTGCGTCTCTCACAATTGCAGCTGCCAATGCAGCGTCGCTTGAGGGCTTCCTTGACATTGTGCGCGATGAAGTAAACGTCCGTGATGTGGTTCTCACGGCTGACGTTGATTCGATTGCGTCACATGAATTGCAGGTTGTACCGGCAATTGTTGGTCCTCGACTTGGACCACGTACTCAAGCAGTCATTGTTGCTGTGAAAAAGGGTGAGTGGACTCAGGATGGTGATGTCATCAATGTTGCTGGCGAGTCTTTGCAGCCGGGGGAATATTCATTGAAGTTGGTCACGCAAGCAGGTTCTGCCAGTGCACCTCTGCCAGGCGGAGTTGGCGTCGTATTGCTCGATGTCAATGTCACAGCCGAACTGGAAGCCGAAGGTTCAGCACGAGACATCGTGCGTGCTGTGCAGCAGGCGCGCCGTGAAGCTGATTTGGATATCTCAGACCGAATCATCGTGACTTTGTCGGTCGATGACGAGTTGAAGGCTCAGATTCAGCCTCATGTCGGTCTGATTGCTGGTGAGACGCTTGCCGTCGATGTGCTCTTTGATGCATCAGGGGAGCGCGCAATTGCGGTTGAGGGCGCCCTAATAGGGGTCTCTGTCGCTATTGCTGGTTGAGAAAACACCCTTTTCGGCCGTAGCCTCACGGGGCAACACGGGCGGATGCCCGATGCAAGGAGAGAGTGCTCATTATGGCAACGAAGAAAAAGGCCACCCCCGCAAAGAAGGTCGTCAAAAAGGCTCCTGTAAAGAAAGCACCTGCAAAGAAGGCTCCAGCCAAAAAGGCAGCGCCTGCGAAGAAAGCTCCTGCAAAGAAGGCTCCAGCCAAAAAGGCAGCGCCTGCGAAGAAAGCTCCTGCAAAGAAGGTAGTGAAGAAGGTTGCTCCAGCCAAGAAGGTTGTGAAGAAGGCTGCTCCTGTAAAGAAAGCTGCTCCTGCGAAGAAAGTTGTGAAGAAGGCTGCTCCTGCGAAGAAGATCGTCAAGAAGATCGTCAAGAAGGTAGTTCCAGCAAAGAAAGCTGCTCCCGCAAAGAAGGCTGTGCCTGCAAAAGTTGTACCTGCGAAGAAAGTAGCAGCGGCAAAAGTTGTGGCGCCGGCTCCAGTTGTTGCAGCTGCTCCAGCACCGGCTCCTGTAAAAAAGGTTGCGAAGAAGCCAGAACCACCAAAGCGTCCTGTCATTGTGAAGGGTCCTTCAGAAGATGGCATCACGTCGTCAAAAGATTTTGATTTGAAGTTCCTTTTCGCACAACGCGAAGCACTTCAGTTCGAGCGCATCAAATTAGTTGGCCAAGCAAATCGCCTTGAGAATGAAGCAAATGCCATGATCGCAGATGCTGAAATGGGAGATGTGAAGTTTGACGATGAAGGTGGCGAAGGCGACACCATGGTCGTTGAGCGTGAGCAAGATCTTGTTTTGTCAGCTGCAGCTCGCCAAACGGTCGAAGAGATTGATGCAGCACTTGCTCGAATGAAAACTGGCGAGTATGGCTATTCGGTTGTTTCAGTCTTGCCAATTCCTAAGGAGCGTCTGCGCGCAATCCCTTGGGCAACAGAGCTTGTTACTGAACGTGCCGGTGGACTAGGACGCCGTTAGGCGTTCCAGCACCCCGTGTTCTCATTTCGCCGGCAGGCGATACTCATTGTGCTTATAGTTCTCCTTGACCAGGTGACGAAGTCGTGGGCAGTGTCTGCACTGGCTGATGGGCGTGTCATACACGTCATCGGTTCATTGCAGTTCTCGCTCGGTTTCAATAGTGGCTTTGCGTTCTCACAGGGGCAAGGGTTGGGGCCTTTGATTGGTGTTTTTGCAATCATTGCGGTCGTGTTGTTGTTTAGAGCGGTACGTAAGGCCACGACTCAATTGTCTGCAGCTGCATTGTGTGCCATTGTCGCGGGTGCAATTGGAAACATCGCTGACAGAATCTTTCGTGAGGACGGATTGCTGCACGGCCGTGTTGTTGATTTCATCGACTTGCAGTGGTTTCCGGTTTTCAATGTTGCAGATTCATCCATAACTGTGGGTGCATGTGTGCTTATTGCTGCCATGCTGATGGAATCACGTAGCGGAAAAGGTGTTGACAACAACCATGAAAGTTGAAGAAACACTGCCATCGGCATTGAACAATGAACGGCTTGATCGGATTGTGTCGCTCATAGCGGACATTTCTCGTACTGATGCATCGAAACTAATTGCAAGTGGCGGCGCCACCGTTGACGGTGCACCAGCTCCTTCTGGAAAAGTTCGTTTGCGAGAAGGCCAAGTAGTTGTTGTGGATCTCGACATGGTGCCAGTAACTGAACCTCCAGGTCCCGACGCAAGCATTGTTCTTGATGTTGTCTATGTCGACGAAGACATCATCGTTGTGAACAAACCTGCAGGACTTGTTGTGCATCCAGCATCGGGTCATGGTCTTGGCACCTTAGTAAACGGTATTTTGGCGCTGTATCCGGAAGTGGCTGATGTCGGCCAACCTGCTCGTCCCGGAATTGTGCATCGTCTTGACGCAGGTACGACAGGAATGATGGTGGTTGCGCGGTCGCAACGTGCATACGACTCGTTGGTTGCAGCACTAACTGAACACGAAGTAGGGCGCGAGTACATCGCGCTTGCGTGGGGTCACTTTGATTCACCGACAGCCGTTGTTGATGCAGCGATGGGGCGTGACCCGCGCGACCCGATGCGTATGGCTGTTGTTCATAACGGCAAGTGGGCACGCACGCATCTCGAGGTTGAGACCGAGTTCAATCACCCAGCCCTATTGACATTGGTGCGATGCTCACTTGAAACAGGTCGCACTCATCAGATTCGTGTGCATCTTGCTGCTGTTGGTCACCCTGTTGTTGGCGATGCTATGTATGGCGGAGCAAAGTCGGCACTGGTGGCGCCGCGACCCATGTTGCATGCGCGACGATTGACGCTGATTCATCCTGGTTCCGGAGAAGAAATGTCATTCGAGGCGACACTGCCAGCCGACATGGCCGCAATTATTGCGAAGTGCTCGTTCGAGATTCCAGAAAAGTAATTTCCACGACTCAGTGCGAGTGTGGAGTGTTCTTTGGCCAGGGGCCTGTGCCAGTTGCAGCCGATGCAATAGTGGCGAGCGTGTAGTCATTTAAGTGATCGCGCATGTGCTGAGCCGCAACATCCCAAATAGCGAGCAAGACACATTGTCCTTCGTGATCGCACGAGCCGTCTTGGTGCGGTTGTCCAAAGTCGCCAAGTGTGATCGGGCCATCAACAGCAGAAATAATGTCTGATAGGCGAATGTCGCTAGGAGCCTTAGCTAAGACATAGCCGCCTCCAACTCCACGCTTCGAACGGACAAGGCCGGCACCCTTTAAGGCGAGAAGTATTTGCTCGAGATAGGGCTGGGGTAGGGCAGTGCGCTCAGCAATATCCCTGACAGAGGTCGGCAGTGAGGTCTCGGAATGGAGCGCTAGCGACAATAGGGCTCGACAGGCATAATCGCCTCGCGTAGAAACTCGCACAAGCCCATCGTAGGTGGTTGGATAGTGAGGTGAGTGTTCCGTCGCCAGTTCTGCCCAATTACGCCAATGGGTGCCTCTCTGGCGTCATCCCTGCGCTGTGTGCTCCAGGCGGCCCACGAAGCGTGCCTGCGTGGATGCCAGCCACTGTTAGTGGAGCGCAGCGTGTTGTTGTGCTTCTGATTGACGGGCTTGGCTGGAATCAGTTACAGGATCACAAGACGTGCATGCCCACATTGTCTGGTTTCGAAGGGTCTTTCATCACCACCGTCGCCCCGTCAACAACTGCCACGGCATTGACCTCGCTCACGACGGGCCTTTCCCCTGGGGAACATGGCCTGCTCGGCTATCGCATCGATATGGGTGACACGGTGATGAATGTATTGCGGTGGGGAGACGAGAATGGCGATTTGCGCCGTCGTTACCCGCCGAATTTGGTGCAGCCGTGCCCACCCTTTCTTGGGTCGCGAGTTCCGGTTCTGAGCAAAGGTGAATTAGAGGGAAGTGGATTCACATTGGCTCATCTCGCAGACGTTAAGCACATGGGGTGGCGCGCAGCGAGCAGCATTCCAGTGTTGGTTCGTCAAGCTCTCGATGCTGGCGAGGATTTTGTCTACGCCTATTACGACGGAGTTGACAAGATTGCACACGAACGCGGCTTTGGCGAGTTTTATGATTCTGAATTGCGCGCTGCTGATGGAATAGTTGCAGACATTTTGTCTGTACTGCCCACTGACACTGTGCTGATTGTGACTGCAGATCACGGTCAAGTTCATGTTGGCGAACGCACCATCATTCCTCCGCGCGAGATTGTTGACCTCGTCGATCATCAGTCGGGCGAAGGACGTTTCAGATGGTTACACGCAAAACGCGGACGCGCTGCAGCCCTTGTTGATGCATGTTCCATGTATTCAGATGTTGCATGGGTGGCGACTGCTGATCAGATCATTGATGAAAAATGGTTTGGGCCGCGGATGAGCGAAGAGGTGAAGCGCCGGCTGGGTGATGTGGCGCTGGTGGCTCACCAACCCGTGAGTTTTGAAGAACCTCTCGACAGTGGGGCATTTCCATTGGTGTGCCGTCATGGATCATTAACCGCCGACGAAATGTTGGTTCCTTTGCTCGCGAAGCGGGCATAAACGACAATCCTTGGCGTCTCTGATGCCGAAGGCGCACCCGACTGCTAATTTAAGAACTCGCAGTGCAGTTCGCTTGCTCAACAGCACAAGGCTGTCAGTAAGTACAAAAGGAGTCGGGAAAGTTCGTGGGTTCGTCATTTACACACCTCCACGTTCATACTGAATATTCCATGCTCGACGGGGCAGCCCGACTCGACGAATTGGTTTCAAAGGCAGTCTCTGATGGCCAGAAGGCTCTCGGAATCACAGATCACGGCAACATGTATGGCGTCATCGAGTTTTACAAAGAATGCGTCAAACAGGGCATTAAGCCAATCCTTGGTACCGAGGCATACATGGCGCATGACCATCGTTCAGAGCGCATTCCCCGAAGAGGACGCCTTGACGACAATGGCGGATCTGATGAAGGTGGTCGCAAGCAGTACTACCACCTCACTTTGTTGGCCGAAAACAATGTGGGCTATCGCAACCTCATTCAGTTATCCAGCCTCGCCTTCCTCGAGGGGTATCACTACAAACCCCGCGTCGACTGGGAGCTATTAGAGAAGTATTCGTCAGGCCTCATAGCCACCACTGGTTGTCTCGGAGGCCATGTACTGCAGTCGTTGTTGAATGGCGACGAAAAGGGTGCAATCGCTAAGGCGTCTCGACTACAAGACATTTTCGGCAAAGACAATTTGTTTGTCGAATTGCAAGATCACGGCATAGCGAATCAGCGAACCACAAATCCGAAACTGGTTGAAATTGCACGAGCAATTGGCGCGCCGATTATTGCAACGAATGATTCGCATTACGTGAATCAAAGTGACCACATGGCACATGACGCATTGTTGTGTGTTCAGACCGGCGCATTGATGCGAGATCAAGATCGTTTCCGATTTGAAGGAAACGAGCACTACTTAAAAACAGCCGCCGAAATGCGATCAATATGGAAAGACTTGCCTGAAGCGTGTGACAACACATTGCTCATTGCGGAGCGTGCGCAAGTTGACATCACTTTTGATGAGTATCAAATTCCCGATTTCCCAATTCCAGCCGACTACAAGACTCCGGCGGATTATCTTTCGTACCTCACATGGAAAGGTGCTCAACAGCGTTGGGGAGACAACTTGCCATCGGCTGTTGTCGAACGACTTGCGTTCGAATTGAAAACAATTAGTGACATGGGCTTCGATGCGTATTTCCTCATTGTGTGGGATCTCATTCGTCATGCACGTGAGTCAAATATTCGTGTTGGGCCTGGTCGTGGGTCAGCTGCTGGTTGTGCTGTTGCATATTGCTTGCGCATCACTGACCTAGACCCGTTGAAGTACGACCTTCTATTTGAACGATTTTTGAATCCATCTCGAATCAGCATGCCCGATATCGATATGGACTTTGACTCGCGGTATCGCGATCACATGATTCAGTACGCCGCCGAAAAATACGGGCGTGACCATGTTGCTCAGATCATTACGTTTGCCACAATCAAGGCTCGCAATGCTGTGCGAGATGCTGCTCGAGTATTGGGCCATGAATACGGAGTCGGTGACCGTATTGCAAAACTTATGCCAGCACTGCAACAAGGGCGTGACACTCCGTTAGCGGCTTGTTTTGAGTACAGCGATGAACATGCAGCCGGGTATCGCGAAGCTCAGGGCTTGCGTGACTTGGTTCTGGCAGACGAGATTGCAGCAAAAGTAGTTGAAGTTGCAAGAGGGTTGGAAGGCCTGAAGCGCTCAGATGGTATCCATGCCGCTGCAGTGGTTATCACTGGGAAGCCGCTGATGGATTATCTGCCAATTCAACGCAAGGGTAACGATGCTCCAATAGTTACTCAGTATGAAATGCATGCCGTTGAATCATTAGGTCTTCTTAAAATGGACTTCCTTGGTTTACGAAACCTGGACGTCATTGCAGATGCAGTTGCGATGATCAGAGAACAAACAGATCCTGACTTTGATATCGACATTATTTCTCTTGAAGATACAGAAACCTTTGAATTGCTCGGAAGGGGAGACACCATTGGTGTGTTTCAGCTTGAGTCTTTACCAATGCAGAGTTTGCTTCGACTCATGCGTCCAACAGCGTTTGAAGATGTGTGCGCAGTCATTGCGTTGTATCGCCCTGGTCCGATGAGCACCAAAATGCACACCACCTACGCGAAAATCAAGAACAACATTGAAGAACCTGAGTACTTCCACGAAGATGCACGGGAAGTGCTGCATGACACGTACGGACTCATGGTGTACCAAGAGAGCATGATGCGTGTTGCTCAGAAGTTTGCGGGCTATTCGCTTGCCCAAGCAGACAACTTGCGCAAAGCCTGCGGTAAGAAAGACCCGAAAGCCATGGCCGCCGAAGAAGGGTCATTTGTTGACGGCTGCGAGAAGACCGGATACGGACGACCACTAGGCGAGAAGTTGTTCGACATTATTCGCGGTTTTGCTGACTACGCCTTCAATAAGAGCCATGCGTACGGCTACGGATTAATCGCGTATCAAACTGCATATCTCAAAGCGCATTTCCCCGTTGAGTACTCAGCATGCTTGTTGTCTTCTGTGAAGGGCAACTATGAAAAGGCAGCCGTACATCTTGCTGACGCTCGGTCTATTGGTATTACGGTGTCGAACCCTGACATCAATGAAGGCCGCTCAGACTTTGCGGCAATTACAGCTGATGGTCAGAAGCGAATAGTTTTTGCATTGTCGGGTGTGCGAAATGTTGGAGAAGGAATTGTTCTTCAGATTTTGGAAGAGCGCGACCGCAATGGCCCGTACGAGTCATTCCACGACTTCGCGCGCCGCGCACCTGAACAGGCTCTCAACAAGCGTGCTGTTGAGTCGCTCATTAAGGCAGGAGCATTTGATTCATTTGGGCATCCTCGCCGCGGTCTACTCATGGTCTTTGAATCAATCATTGATTCTGCAGTCGTGGCTAGACGCGAAGAAGAAAAAGGAGTCATGTCGCTCTTCGGCGAAATGGAAGATGCATCAACTACGGGGTGGAGTGCAGAAGTCACCATTCCAGACATGCAGTTCACAAAGCCAGATCAATTGCGCCATGAAAAGGAAATGCTTGGTCTGTACATTTCTGACCACCCACTACGCGGAATAGAACACGCATTGCGTCGGCTTGTTACAAGTTCTATTCAGGAACTTGAAGCACGTGAATCTGGAATGGTCACGATTGGTGGAGTGATGTCGAGCCTTAATCGTCGTTTCACGAAAAAAGGCGATCAGATGGCCACGTTTGTTTTGGAAGACATGGATGCAGCTATCGAAGTAACTGTTTTTGCAAAGGTGTTGGGCGAATACGGTCACTTGTTGTCAGACGACTTAGTGGTCACGGTTACCGGCCGCCTCAATCAGCGCGATGACGCCCCGCCTAGTTTTTCGGCGCAGAGAATTTCGGTTCCTGAAAATCTCGGAGACAAGATTGCAGAAGTTGAATTGTCGCTTCCCTCTGGATTCACTGCAGAAAAACTCGAGCGCCTTAAAGCAATAATCGCTGAGTTTCCCGGAACCTCGCCATGCAAAGTGAAGTTAGCTGGTGGCAAAGTATTCGATCTTGGGCCGTCTGGGCTCGTTGACTTTGAGAAGGCCCTGGGGCCATTGCGCGTTACCTTTGGCTCTAATGCCGTAAAAATCATCTAAATAACCTGTGATTTCAGGAATTGGCTTCTGGCAATGGCAGAATAGAAGGGTTGTTGTCGGCACTAGTGCCGCCCGAGTGTCATAGGGAGTCACCCAGTCAATGTCGTTGGAAGTTGCCACACAAGACTGCAGCGCACTCACTGAGGCCCAGTTTGAAGAGTTCCTCACCATTGAGGGGTCTTTTACTGCTGAGCAATTTGCAAAGGCCGGAACAGACTGGGTGTTGTGCACCCTTGCCCGCATTGATGGCAAGTTGCATGGTGTCACCTTTTCAACACTTGAGCGCATTGGCGGAACGCCCTGTGTGTTGCTCGGTCTCATGACCATTAAGCGCACTGCGAAACGTGATTCAGTTCTTAAAGGCTTAATGACTGAGGCGTATCACCGCGCGCTTATGGCATTTCCTGATGAGGACGTTGTTGTCGGCAGTCGCTTTGCAACAGCTGACGGCATGGAAGCAATGAAGGCAGTCACTGACATGATTCCCACATTTGGTCATCGTGCAGTAGGTGAAGAGCGCGCTTGGGGCCGACGCCTTGCCCGTCGTTTCGGTGTTGATTCCACCTATGACGAAAAAACCTTCATTGTTGCGTCAGGCGGACAAAGTGGTTTCCTTGATCATGAGTCATTGAAGCCAGAAAAAATCTCACCAGAAATCACTTCCTTGTTTGAAGGCGTTAATCCTAAAAAAGGTGGCGTGTTGATTGTTCATGGTTGGACCATGGCCGAAAGCCTTGTCAAGCTCGGCGCTCGCGTCTAAGTCAGTGAACTTCGCCGACATCGTCCGCTCACGTCGGATGTCGAGATCATTTTCCGATCAAGCAGTCGATCCTGCAGTAATTACATCGTGCATTGAACTAGCAACGCGTGCACCAAGTGCAGGAAAATCACAAGGTTGGCATGTATTGATTCTGGAAAACGAATCAACGCAGCGATATTGGGATGTTGCTCTAACACCGGAACGACGCGAGGGTTTCGCTTTTCCACTTTTGTTGAAAGCGCCAGTAATTGTGATCAGTATGTGTGATCCCACCGCGTATCTCGAGCGTTATTCAGAACCAGATAAAAAGGCAACAGGGCTTGGTGAAAGTCTTGAGAAGTGGCCGGCACCGTATTGGACTATCGACGCTTCTTTTGCCACCATGACATTTCTTCTTGCCCTACAAGATGTGAAATTAGGGGCACTGTTTTTTGCTCACTCGAATGAAGCAGGGTTGCGACAGGAGTTCAACATTCCTGACCACATAGAAATTTTGGGCACCATCGCAATTGGGCACGAAGCTGCTGGGTTAAATCCGCAGGGTCGTAGCGCTAAACGAATTCGTCGGTCAGTGGAATCAGTTATTCACCAGAAAAACTGGTAGCGATTCGGTCGCGCAATTCCTGCTCGGTACGTGCAGGCAACAAACACTCATGATTCCTACATACGTAGGCCATGCCAGGTTCGCGGCCAGCCCACAATGGTGAGTCAATGGGCTCGCCCCACACAGTGACGGCATTTGGGAGCCACTGTGACCGAACTGTTGCGAGAAGCGCAGGATTGTCTCCCGGGATCACGATCTCTACAGCGCCTTCTTGAGCAAACAAAGAAGCAGAGATTGCATTGCAAAAGCCAGTTGCCGCAGATGGTGCGACTCTGGCCAGCAGGGCAAGTATCTGATGCGCGTGAGTTTCCAGGGCTGCATCACCGGTAATGGCCGCAAGGCGAAGAAATGCAAACGCAGCTACCGAGTTGGCTGATGGTGTCGCATTATCCATCAAGTCTTTCTGACGAACAATCAACTGCTCTGACGATGAAGCAACGGTAAATAAACCACCATGCTCTGGGTCCCAGTATTCATCGATTAACTGATGTGCGGTTTCGGTTGCTACATGAAGCCACGCATGGTTAGCGGTCAATTCATACATGCGTGTCATGGCATCAACTACGTGAGCCAAGTCATGGGCAAGTGCGCTGTGTTGAGCATGGGGGAGAGCATCTTCTTGCCAACTGCGAGACCACACTCCGTCCGCATTTCGCAATTCCTTCACAAGAAATTCTGCGTTCTTTTCTGCAATGGGAATTACGTCAAGTCGATTGAATGCAGATATTGACTCACATAGTGAAGACAACATCATTGCATTCCATTCGGTCAAGACTTTGTTGTCTAGTCCGGGCCGTGGTCGAGTAGCGCGATGATTGAAGAGGCGTTGACGGGCAGATTCGATGTGTGCTGGTCTTTGTAGTGATGTGCGTTGAGGAATGCGATTCGGAATTGAACGGCCTTCAAAGTTTCCGCCTTCAATGATGTTCCACCACTCCTGAGCTGCCTCAGAGTCTGGGCCAAGGATTGTGTTGATTTCTGTCGGGGTCCATGTGTAGAACACGCCTTCTTCAGAATGTCCGTGTTCATCGAGAGAATCAGCATCTTCGGCACTGTAGAAACCACCGTCGCGGTGGCGTAGTTCGTTGATGACGTACGACATAACTTCTTCAGCGGTTTGGCGATGTCGATCATGTCCTTGAATTAGCCATGCGTGCGTATAAGCGCGCAACAAAAGAGCCTGGTCGTACAACATCTTTTCAAAATGAGGCACTAGCCATTTCTCGTCAACGCTGTATCGAGAAAAGCCGCCGCCAATGTGGTCGTACATTCCGCCGGCCGCCATTGCATCAAGGGAGGTGTTTACCATTCCAAGAAGTTGGTCATCGTGAGAGCGTTGGTATGAGCGCATTGCAAGATCAAGCGCAAATGTTGAAGGGAACTTCGGTGCTGATCCAAAACCACCCCAACGAGTGTCGAAACTTTGCGACATCGCCTGAAGTGCGGTATCTGCCAATTCATGAGCATTGAACTCTGCAACTGGCGCAATACGGGAGGTTCTACCAACAGCCTCTACTAGTGCATCAACGTTCTGTTGTAAGTCCTCACGTTTATTGCGCCATGCATCATCAACTGCCTGCATCAACTTCACAAATGAATCTCGCGGGTAATACGTACCGCCATAGAAGGGTTCCCCAGTTGGTGTGCAGAACACGGTCATGGGCCAGCCACCTCGACCAGTCATTGCTTGCACCGCATCCATATAAATTGCATCAACATCTGGGCGTTCTTCGCGGTCAACCTTGATGTTGACGAACAATTGATTCATTACTGCTGCTGTTGCGTCATCTTCGAAACTCTCGTGAGCCATGACGTGACACCAGTGACATGCCGAGTAGCCCACTGACAACAGAATTGGTTTGCCCGTACGAGATGCTTCAGCGAAGGCTTCGTCGCCCCATTGAAACCAATGGACTGGGTTATCTCGGTGTTGTCGCAAGTAAGGCGACGACGCCTCCGACAGTTTGTTTGTCACGCGCCCATGGCGTGAAAGCCGCCATCAACGTGAATCACTTCACCTGTTGTTGCAGGAAACCAGTCAGAAAAGAGTGCAAGAACAGTTTTAGCTACAGGAATCGGGTCTGATACATCCCATCCAAGGGGAGCGCGGTCATCCCAAATGTCTTCGAACTTTTGAAATCCGGGAATTGACTTTGCAGCCATTGTTTTGATGGGGCCAGCTGCCACCAAGTTGCAACGGATGCCTCGCGGTCCGAGTTCTTTTGCTAGGTATCGGCTTGTTGATTCAAACGCTGACTTCGCAACTCCCATCCAGTTGTATGCAGGCCACGCAACTGTGTTGTCAAAGTCAAGACCAACGATGGACCCGCCTGAAGACATCAAGGGTAGAAACGCGTCAACAAGTGTCTTCAGTGAATAAGCAGAAATTTGCATGGCGATTGCAACATCGCTCCATTGAGCTGCCAAGAAGTCGTCGCCTAGGCATACCTCGGGGGCAAAGCCGATTGCGTGCAGTACGCCGTCAACGTGACCCATTGAAGCGCGCACTTGTTCACGAACTGATTCGATGTGTTCGGGCACTGTGACATCGAACTCGAAGACATCAACGGGCGAATCAAGTCTGCGAGCGGATCTCTGTGTCAGCGAAAGGGCTCGGCCGGCGCCCGTGAGCACAACTTGGGCGCCTTCGCGTTGGGCTAACTGCGCCACACTGAATGCCAAAGAGGCGTCGGTCAAGACACCTGTCACAACGATTTTTTTGCCTTCAAGAAGTCCCATTCATATGACCGTAGTTCGCAAGGGGTCTATGTGTAAGGCTCTACGGAATGCGTATTGGAATATTGGGCGGCACCGGGCCCGCCGGAAGTGCCCTCGGGGCGCGCCTTGCTTCGGTGGGGTATGACGTCGTCATTGGGTCTCGGACAAAAGAACGAGCCACCGAAGTGTGTGATGCCCTGAAAGCCAAGTGGCCGAACCTCACCCTGAGTGTGAAAGGTGGCGACAACGACGAGGCTTCGGCTTGTGACGTAGTAGTTCTTGCCACGCCATGGGACTCAGCAGCAACAACAGCTAAAGCTCACATTGATCTGTTGCGTGGCAAAGTCATCATCAGTATGGCCAACGCACTTGTGCGAGTAGGCCCTGAATTCCAACCTCTCTTGCCGCCTCGCGGCAGTGTTGCTGCTCATGTGCAGGCCGCTGTACCTGAGTGTCGTGTTGTGGCGGCGTTTCATCATTTGCCAGCCACGGAACTTGGACACCTCGGTGACCCAATTGATTCCGATGTGCTGATTTGTTCTGACAATGTTGAGGCACGAACAATAGTCATGGACATCACTGCGCATATCCCTGGTTGTCGTCCACTTGATGCCGGTGAATTGTCAAACGCAACAGCAATCGAAGCTTTTACAGCTGTTCTTTTGCAATTGAATGTTCGCTACAAGACGCGTGTTGCGCCAAAGTTGACAGGCATCACGAAGGATCCTCGGGCGAAAGCTCTCTAAACATGTCGATGCGTTTGTACGACACTGCGCGGCGCGACGTCGTGCCGTTTACTCCGAGTGAGTTGGTGCTGATGTACACCTGTGGCATTACTCCGTACGACGCAACGCATTTGGGTCACGCTTCTACTTTTCTGTTCTACGACATTCTGCAACGCAGACTGATTGACCTGGGGCATACCGTTCGGTGCGTGCGCAATGTAACAGACGTTGATGATCCGTTGTTCGCTAAAGCTAGAGAACTCGGTGTTCATTACCTTGATCTAGCAGCGGGCGAAGAGGCACGTTTTAATCGCGATATGGAAGCACTCGAAATGTTGCCTGCGTACAGCACTCCTCGCGCTTCGTCTGCAATTACCGATATTCGTAAATTCATCGGCCTCGTACTTGACAGAGGGTTTGCATATGCCGTCGGTGGTTCCGTGTACTTCGATGTCACTAAAGTGCCGACCTTCGGCGAAGTATCTCATTACAGTCACGAACAAATGCTCGAATTTGCACGTCAACGCGGCGGCAATGTGGATGATCCTCAGAAACGGAATCCGTTGGACTTCGTGTTGTGGCATCCGTCGGCTGAAGATGAACCAGCATGGGATGCAACATGGGGCGCGGGTCGACCAGGTTGGCATATCGAGTGTTCTGCACTTGCACTTCGTGATCTCGGAACAACTATCGATTTACATGGTGGTGGAAGCGACTTGATTTTCCCTCACCATGAATGTGAACGGGCACAGTCTGAGGCTGCAACTGGTGAAATATTTGTAAAGCATTGGATGCATGTAGCAATGGTGTTCAAAGATGGCGAGAAGATGTCGAAGAGTCTTGGCAACTTGGTCTTTGTTGATCAGTTGCGAACATTGTGGGACCCTCGGTCGATTCGCATTGCAATCATTGAGCATCATTACCGCAAAGAGTGGGAGTGGGATGAAGCCCTGATGCCACGTAGTTCGGCGCGCCTGGCGCAGTGGGTTGCTTCTGTCGGAGGAACTCAATCAGACCTTTTGGATTCGGTGCGCGCCTGCCTTGATAACGACCTTGATACGCCTTCGGCGCTTGCGCTGATTGATGCAGCCGCAGCAGCAGGTGTCGACGTCAGTGCCTCGGCGGCTCTTTTGGGAGTGGAATTACTCACTCCTGTTGGACCGCGCTAACAACTGGTTGTACTGACCAAGAGGTCTCAAAATCAGGAGTATTATTTGCCGAGCATGGCCAAACACTCCGATTCGCAATCATCAGTCGATGATGAGGTGAAGTCTGTGTCCAGCCGAGCTCAACCGCGAGCTCGCGCTTTACTACGGCCTCTCACCACGAAGTTGTGGAAGTTTAATTTTGAAGGTTTTGAAAATCTTCCCGATGCTGGGCCAGCAATTTTGTGTCCGAATCACATCAGCTTTCTCGACTCTGTTTTCACTATGGTCCATGCCGGTCGTCAAATCAGTTTTGTGGGAAAAGCTGAGTACATGGATTCGTGGAAGACGAAACATTTGTTTCCAGCCCTTGGCATGATTCCGATTGATCGTTCAGGTGGGTCAAAAAGCGAAGGTGCACTCATTGCCGCAGAAGCAGTTCTTCGGCGCGGGGAACTCTTTGGGATATTTCCTGAAGGAACTCGTAGTCGAGATGGCATGTTGTACAAAGGTCACACTGGCGCTGCTCGTCTTGCTATGAAAGTGGGATGTCCCATTTTGCCGGTTGGCATTATTGGCACTAGAGAAATACAACCACCTGACACTGTGATGCCACGTTTGAGGCTTGAATGCACAATCAAAATTGGTGAGCCAATTGATGTGTCTCGGTATCGCGACCGAGCAGACGACCACATGGTGCTGCGCGAGATCACTGATGAACTGATGTTTGAAATCCAAGCTCTCACCGGGCAGGAATACCGCAACGTCTATGCCACTAAACGTGCAGAGAGCATCCCAACAGAGCAAGCAGTGGTAGATCACGGCTAAATAGACCCGAGCCGACACTCCGGTGCGCCGTAGAATGGGTGTCTCATGTCAGAGATTTCAGTACTTCTTCCCGACGGTTCCTCGCGCTCGCTGCCTGCTGGCTCTTCGATTGCCGATTTAGCTGCCTCTATTGGTTCTCGGCTTGCAAAGGCAGCGGTGGCAGGCACTGTAAATGGTGCAGAAGTCGACTTGTCAGTGCCATTGCCTGACGGAGCCTCAGTGTCAATCATTACTTCCGACTCTGAAGAAGGTCGTCACGTACTTCGACATTCCACTGCGCATGTTCTGGCCCAGGCTGTCGTGCAGTTGTTTGAGGGGGCTCACTTCACAATTGGGCCGGCAATCGAAGACGGTTTCTACTACGACTTTGCATTGCCCGGAAACAAGACATTCTCTGATGATGATCTGGCTTCGATTGAGAAGCGGATGCGCGAGATCATGAAGGCAAATCAGCCTTTCACTCGTTCCGAAGTTTCAGTCAAAGAGGCTTTGGCTGTCTTTGCTACTCAACCGTACAAGTGCGAAATTATTGAGCGTGTCACGTCGGGTGCCGCAGACGGAACTGATGTTGCTGAAGTTGGTAGTTCTGACTCCGTCAGTCTGTACCGCAACTCAGATTCGTTCGTTGATCTGTGCCGTGGTCCTCATGTGCCTTCAACATCTCGCCTTGGGCATTTCAGTCTGATGAAAGTCGCTGGGGCGTATTGGCGCGGAAACGAGAAGGGCCCAATGCTGCAACGCATTTATGGCACCGCGTGGGAATCAGACACTGCACTGAAAGAGCATCTGCATCGGCTTGAAGAGGCTACGAAGCGAGATCATCGCCGACTGGCTAACGAACTAGATCTTTTGTCTTTTCCAACGGAACTTGGTGGCGGACTCGCTGTCTGGCATCCAAAGGGTGCGATAGTGCGCAAATTGATGGAGGACTACAGCCGTCAACGTCACCAAGATGGTGATTATCAGTTCGTGTACACGCCGCACCTTGCTAACGCCAATCTGTTTGCGAAGTCCGGACATCTTGATTTCTACGCCGACGGTATGTATCCGCCGATGGAGATGGATAACGGCACGTACTACATGAAGCCAATGAACTGCCCGATGCACTGTCTTATCTTTGACAGCCGTCAGCGCAGTTACCGCGAACTTCCGTTGCGTTTATTCGAATTAGGCAATGTGTACCGGTACGAGCGTGCCGGAACTCTTCATGGTCTACTGCGCATCCGTGGGTTCACTCAAGATGACAGCCATATCTACTGCACCGAAGAACAGATGGCAGATGAGATTTCATCATTGCTTGATTTCATTATGTCTGTGTTGCGCAGATTCGGATTCAGTGATTTCGAATTCAACCTGTCCACGCGTGACCCACAAAAATCAGTTGGCTCGGATGAAATCTGGGGCAAAGCTACTGAGGCCTTGCGTGAAGCACTCGACCGTCATGGCGTTCAGTACAAGATCAAGGAAGGCGATGCCGCGTTCTATGGTCCGAAGATTGATATCGACGTTCGTGATGCCATTGGGCGTAAGTGGCAGTTGAGCACAATCCAATGTGACTTCAACTTGCCAGAACGATTCGAATTGGAATACATCGGTTCAGATGGTGCTCGTCATCGTCCGATTATGTTGCATCGCGCATTGTTCGGATCAATTGAACGATTCTTTGGTGTGTTGATTGAACACTATGCAGGTGCTTTCCCAAGTTGGCTTTCACCAGAACAAGTGCGAGTGCTTCCTGTTGCGCTTGCTCATGACGAGTACGCACAGTCTGTCGTGGCTCAGTTGAAGAAAGCCGGATTCCGAGTTGATATCGATCATGCTGATGAACAGTTAGGAAAGCGCATTCGCAACGCGAAGACCAGCAAGGTTCCGTATGTTCTTGTAGTTGGCGATGATGACGTTGCGCATCATTCTGTAGGTGTCAATCCGCGGGGTGGGGAAGTGGAGCGTGACGTTTCGGTTGTGGACTTTATTGCTCGTCTTGCCGCCGAAGTGGCAGAAGGACAATTAGGCGACGTAGATGTCTCTTGAGCAACTCTGGAATGGATGGCGGGCCGAATACATCGGCACTGCGAATGCGAATTCAGCAAATTCGTCGGACTCAGTGTTTACCTCCATTCTGGAATCAGGATTGTCTGACGAAGACGCTTTTATTGTGCATCGCTCTCAGTTCAGTTTCGCGATTTTGAACGCATATCCCTACGCATCTGGACATGTGCTTGTTTTGCCATTCCGTGAAGTGGCACATCTAGAAGATCTCTCAACTGAAGAATGTATAGATCTCTGGTCGACTGTTACTGAAGCAACCGTTGCGATTAAGGCATCGCATCGACCTGATGCATTGAATGTCGGTATCAACCTCGGAGCTGCCGCAGGAGGCAGTATTGCCCAGCATCTACACGTTCACATCGTTCCGCGTTGGAATGGCGATTCGAACTTTATGACTTCAGTGGCCTCGACTCGTACGATTCCAGAACCACTTCCTCTCACCGCATCCAAAATTCGAGATGCATGGCCGAAAGCTACACAATGACCGACGAACTACGTGACCAACTGCCTGATGATCTGAATGCTGTCGATCATGTCGGCGCATATGATTTTCCCGATAACAGCCGCCGTCGCATTCCCGGAGTGATGTATGCAATCTTGGCGGTGCTCTGCGTTGTTGTGTGGTCAATTGCCGATAGCAATGATTCAGCGTTGATCAACAATGGGCTGTTGTTTGCTGCGGTGCTTTTGGCTGTGATGTCCATCATTACGATTTCTAGTGGTTGGCGAATGACAATGAACGAGTCAGAGGCTCTAGTGGTTGCTACTCGTACAGCAGGTTTTGCAGTTGGACATGCGTCAGCGCAGCAGGTATGGCGCGGAATTCGCAGCAAGCCAACATGGAGAATTTTTTGCTACAGCACGGAAGAACCGCCACTACAGCAGGCCCTGGTGCTGATTGACGCTGTTGATGGGCATGTCGTTGAATGTTTGGTGGAGAAGAACCCTGAGGCGGAGATGCCATCCGCGGATACTCAAGAGCGATAGCGTCACTCTATGTTTGACGGGCGTTTTCGCGCACCAATTGAGAAGGCTGTGCGCCCGATTGGTCAGTTGTTGAGAAAAACAGGTATGTCACCTGATCACCTCACCATTCTCGGAATCGCTTTTGCTGTAGTTGCTTCGTTCGCAATCGGCAACGGCGCCCTTCGTGGCGGACTTGTGTTGGTCATCTTGGCCGCAGTTCCCGACATGCTTGACGGGGCGTTAGCAAAGGCGTCTGGAACATCAAGTCAGCGTGGTGCTTTCTTTGATTCTGTTGTGGACAGAGTGACTGACTCTGTCCTCTTTGGTGGCGTTGCTTGGTATTTCGCATCGGAGAAAGACCCTCACCTTGTTTTGCTACCGATGGCGATTATGGGCGTGTCGTCGCTTATTTCATACGAACGAGCAAAAGCTGAAGCGCTCGGGTTGTATGCCAAGGGTGGATTAATGGAACGTGCTGAGCGCATCGTGGTGCTTTGTATTGGTCTTTTGTTTGATTCATTGCTGGTGCCGATCATGTGGATCATGCTGGTGCTTACGGTAATAACGGCAGTTCAGCGGTTCGTCCAGGTGTGGCGTCAGGCAGAAGTGTCTTCGACTACTCAAGAGAAACGCGATGTTCGCCAAGGACGTCGCATGACGCGAATTAGTGCCCGCACTTCACGTCGTCAGTTGTCGGTTGAATCGCGCCAACGTCGCCGCAATCGTAATGGCTAATCCATTCGACGAACTTGCTGACGCCTTCACAGTGGGTGGCTATCGGCTCGGCTCGGTAATTGCTCGTTTAACTCCGGCCCCTATTTCACAAGGTGCTGTTTCGCTTCTTGCTCCTGGCGTTGCATTGTCGTTACGTAAACGTCGTTTCATGATTGAACGCCATCTGCAAAGAGTTGACCCTTCGCTCACTGGGTTCGCGTTGCATCGGGCATCGCAACAAGCGTTCGACAGTTACATGCGTTACTACACCGAGAGTTTCCGCTTGCCGACATTATCTGCCAAACATGTGTTGAAGTCGCTCTCTAATGATGGTTTTCATTACATCGAATCCGCATTAGAGCTTGGTAAGGGGGCAATCGTTGCTCTACCGCACCTTGGTGGTTGGGAATGGGCAGGACGTTGGATGGCAGAGATGGGGCACCGCATGACCGTCATTGTGGAACCACTCGAACCGCCAGAGTTGTTCGACTGGTTTACAAAGTTACGTAGTGACCTTGGCATGAATGTTGTGCCACTCGGGCCTGGCGCTGCACCAGCTGTCCTTGCCGCATTGCGCCGAAACGAAGTTGTGTGTTTGTTGTCTGATCGTGACATTCAAGGCAATGGCGTTGAAGTGGATTTCTTTGGCGAGCGCACTACGTTGCCAGCTGGTCCAGCGATGTTAGGTATTCGTTCTGGGGCAGCTGTCGTACCCGGTGCTGTGTATTTCACATCGGCAGTTGATGGTCATCATTGCGTTATTCGTCCACCCCTTGTTTTTGAGAAGGTAGGGGGCCTACGAGAGCAAGTAGCGGCCGGTACCCAGGCACTCGCCCTCGAATTGGAAGGCCTCATTCGCCGCGCACCTGAACAGTGGCATTTGTTCCAGCCGAATTGGCCGAGCGATCCTGGGTATGCAGAGATGCGTGCCCGCACTATCGCTGAATGAACTGAGACACGGCATCAAGCGCATGTGGGGCGACGGAATACCAGATCCATGTTCCGTCACGACGAGATTCAACAAGTCCGGCCTCACGCAACACTTTTAGGTGGTGGCTAATTGTGGGTTGGCTTCGGTCAAGCGGCTCCGTTACATCGCACGAACATATGCCATCTCGACCTGCACGACGAACCAAATCAAAGAGCCGTAAACGTGTGGGGTCAGACAGCGCGGCAAACATGGGCGCCAGGGAAGCGGCTGCGTTGTCGGCAAGCGGCCCCTTGCCGAGCTGAATCGGTTTGGCATTCGTCATGAGCAAATGATACATCGATACTCATCAATGTGGGATATATTGACAGGTATCAAAGTATCCATTCTGGAAATTTCTGATGAGAGGAAAAAATGTCACGAGTACAACTTGCGCTAAACGTGGGCAATCTCAATGATGCAATCGTGTTCTACACCAAGATGTTTGGTGTAGGCCCAGCCAAAGTTCGCGAAGGGTATGCCAACTTTGCTATTGCCGAACCGCCTCTCAAACTTGTTCTTATCGAAGGTCATGGAGAGCCAGGCACACTGAACCATGTTGGCGTTGAAGTAGAAGACACAGAACAGGTTGCAGCAAAAATTGAATCTGCTGTGGCTATGGGAATGCCTATCGAGGTTCAGGAAAGTGAAACCTGCTGCTTTGCAGTCCAAGACAAAGTGTGGATCAAAGGCGGCGAGTTGCCATGGGAGTGGTACACAGTTCTCGCTGATGCCCCCACGGACTCTTCGTTGAAGGTGATGCCGATCATGCTCGGAGTGCCTTCAACAGGTAGTTGTTGCGGGCCAGAGGGTTGCTGATGCATCGTCGTGCTCTGTCTGAGTTTCTGGGCACTGCTCTACTAGTAATGGCAGTTGTCGGCTCGGGCATCATGGCTCAGAACCTCACAAAAGATGTGGCCCTGCAACTTTTGGCTAATGCAATCGCAACGGGCGGAGCGTTGCTTGGTCTCATCACAATTTTTGGTCCACTTTCCGGCGCGTCGTTCAATCCAGTTGTGTCCTTGGTTGGGTACTTCGTTGATCGAGAGTCTTCAGTTTCTGTTCTTGTTACTGATGTTGTCGCACAAATTTCTGGGGCAATCGTGGGGTGCGTTATTGCAAACATAATGTTCGCGCACCCGTTCATAGAGATATCGACGAAAGTGCGAACTGGTGGACCAACATGGTTTTCTGAAGTCGTTGCGACAGTCGGTTTGTTGCTAGTTATCTGGGGCGGAAAAAGAGCTGGCGCAAATGTCGCAGTTCTTGTTGCTGCTTGGATTACCGGGGCGTACTGGTTCACTTCTTCAACCAGTGTTGCTAACCCAGCAGTGGGCATTGGTCGAATGTTCTCTGATTCTTTTGCAGGTATTGCGCCAGAGTCAATGCCAATGTTTGCGGTGATGCAAATACTCGGCGGGTTGATTGGTTTGCTGATTATCAAAACATTGTGGGCAGACAAAGCAGCATCGTCATGAGTGGCATTCTGTTTCTTTGTATTCATAACGCTGGACGATCACAAATGGCAGCCGGATTTGCTCGCGAACTTTCCAACGGTGACGTCTTGATTTTGTCGGGCGGTTCAGAGCCGGCAGAATCAGTCAACCCAGTTGCAGTTGATGTCATGAATGAAGTCGGCATCGATATTTCGACCTATGTGCCACAGAAATTCAATGATGATTTATTGAATGCAGTTGATGTTGTGGTCACTATGGGCTGTGGCGATACGTGCCCGTACATTCCGGGGAAGCGTTATATCGACTGGCCACTTGACGACCCGAAAGGGAAGTCACTTGAAGATGTTCGGCGCATTCGTGACGAGATAAAGGCTCACGTCAGTGATTTGTTGGCTCAGTTATAAACGTCGAACAACTGGTTGATGGCTTTTACTTGTCCACCTGTAGTTGAAGACATCACTGCAATAGGGGTAACGCCTGTATGTGCCCATTCTTCGAAACGAGCACGGACATGAGATGCAGATCCACTGATTGTGTTGTCGTCTAGCCATTTGTCACTCATGAGCGACGGGAGAACGTCTTTGTTGCCAGCTTCGATTGCGGCTTCAATCGCATCCATCTCTTCGACGTATCCGGCTGCACGCCAGTAGTTGCGATAATTAGGAAGCGAAACGTATCCAGTGAGTGTGCGACGGTTCACAGCACGAGCGGCTTCGACATCGTCGTCAATCACTGTCGGAATCATGTTTGCCAAAAAGAAGTCATCACGAACTGCATTCGGAACTTCTGAAAGCTGTTTCGACATGTGACTGAGGGAAGCATTTGCCCAGATGGCGCCCTCTGAAATTTCTGTCGACAGTTGCAGCATCTTGTTGCGAAGAGTTGCGAGATATATCGGAGGCAATTGCCCGCCGAAGCGTTCGTTTGCACGCATAGCTGCAACGTAAGAGGCTGTGTCAGCTAGGGGCTTGCCTGGTTCTACGCCTAGGCGATCTGTTACTGGCCCGTGACTCACACCAAGTCCGAGGCGAAAACGTCCGTCTGACATTTCATTGATGTGTGAAGCAGTGTTTGCCATTTCAACAGGGTGGCTGTAGTAAATCGGCTGAATCGATGTCCAATAATTGATGCGCGATGTGACATGAGCAAGTGAGACACACAAACCCATGGTTCCGCCAAGACTCGGGCAGGCAAGGCCCGAGATTCCCTTGTTCTCAGCCTCTACAGCGAGTTCTAGGATGGCTCGTCTCTTGGTGGGCGAGGCCACGATTGAGAGGGCGGGACGGAAAGAAGCATCTACCTTAAGCATTCCCGTAACCTAGCCTGCATGTTGAGAATTGGAATAGTGAGCCCGTACAGCCTCACAATTCCTGGGGGTGTTCAGCAGCAAGTCCTTGGTTTGGCGCGAAGTTTGCGTGCAAAGGGACATGAGGTCAGGGTGCTTGGCCCATGTGACGGCCCCCCGCCTGATGCGTTTGTCACCCCGCTTGGTAACAGTCTTCCCACTGCGGTGAATGGTTCTATTGCGCCGCTTGCCCCCGATGCGTCAGCTGCGTTGCGCACCATTCGCGCACTGAATGATGAAGCGTTCGATGTCGTGCATGTTCACGAACCGTTAGTTCCGGGCCCGTCGTTGACTGCATTGCTTGTAAAGATGGCACCGGTAGTTGCCACTTTTCATTCAGCAGGGGAGTCAGCTGCGTACCGCACATTCTCTCGTCAATTGAAATGGGTGGCTTCGCGCATTGATATTCGTGTTGCCGTATCGAAAGATGCTGTTGAACTAGCACAGCGCTATATCGGTGGTGACTATGAAGTGTTATTCAATGGAATTGAATTAGGTGACTACTCGGCGCAGTCAACAACTCCACGAGAGAACGCAATTTTCTTCATCGGTCGCCATGAAGAAAGAAAAGGACTCAGCATTTTGCTTGAGGCACTTTCGAAACTTCCACCTGATGTGCGTTTATGGATTGCATCAGATGGGCCGCAGACTGCAGAACTAAAGACACGATTTGCTTCTGACTCACGCATTGAATGGCTTGGTCGAATTTCTGATGCGGAAAAGATAAGTCGCATGAGTCGAGCATCGGTTTTCTGCGCTCCGTCTCTACACGGTGAATCATTCGGAGTTGTACTTCTTGAGGCAATGGCCGCTGGAACTCCGGTAGTTGCAAGCAATCTTGATGGGTATCGCAACGTGGCAACTGACGATGAGACTGCACTACTGGTCGAAACAGGAAATGTTGCAAGCCTGGCTTCGGCACTTGCCCGCGTACTTGTTGACTCACGATTGGCTGCGCGGCTGACGGCAAACGGGCGTGAGCATGCGCAGCGCTTCTCAATGGACACCCTCGCTGATCGGTATATCGAGATGTACGAACGTGCATTACACATGGAAGCAACAAACATCACCACGATTAAGGTGCCTCGTATGCTGAAACGGTTCGAAGATCGTTTCTTGCGGCGATCACACCTTGGTGACGGGCGATAAGAGTTGACAGTTGTCAACTCTATGAAAGGACATATGAATCAACGTCAATGGATTCCCATCGAGGACTCACGTCAGTTAATGACTCGCCGGATGCTTGCTTTTCCCGTGACCTTCACGCTTGTCGTCACAATCATTTTTCTTGTAGTTGGGCTGTTGGTCGGATTACCCATCATCGCTGCACTAATCGGAGCTGCTGTTTCCGGTGGCTATATGTGGAATGTGTATCGCACTGCTAACGATGTTGTTCTCAAGATGGTGGGCGGCTTGCCCGCATCTGAATATGAACATGCTCGTCTGTTCAATGTCATTGATGGACTGTGTGTTGTCGGAGGCGATGCTCGACCAGCATTGCGAGTAGTCGGTATTGAATACCCGGTTGCCCTTGCGGTTGGCATGCCTGGGGAAGCCGGAACGATTGTTGTTTCTGCAGGATTTCTGAAGTCAATGGGTCGCGTCGAAATGGAAGCGGTGATGGCGCATGTGATGTGGCGCCTTCGTACTGGTGACATCGGTCTCACGACCTACATGTTGGCGCTGTCAACAGCGATGCAACGTTTTGGTGGGCAGAGAATCATGCAATCAGTGATTGAGCGTGTTGCTGACGAACGAATCGTTATGTGGGCCGACGTGGCTGCCTGCCAGGCAACGCGTTACCCACCAGCCATGGTGTCTGCTTTGGAAATCGTTGAACAAGCAGCTGCAATTCCTCTGGGGCGCATTGGTGCTCAACCGTTGTGGTTTGCAACTCCCGATTCAGCAGGGGATGCCAGAAATGCGTCGGTTGGTATGTCTACTATGGGTTTTGCGCGTCCGCCACTGGCTGACCGTATTGCTGTTCTCAAGGAGATCTGACATGTTGAAATCACACCGCACTCTTGTTCGTCTAACGGTCGCAACCGTATTGGTATCCATTCTTGCTGCCTGTGGTGGCGGCGGATCAAGTTCCGATACAACCGCGTGGGTTGACCCGTTAACCACAACGCCTCCAGTTCCGGGGTACCCACTCACCGGCCTTCCCATCACTGATCAAGCTGCTGCATCGCGTGTTGCCTTGGCAGTAAAGATTGACAACCACCCTGCATCTCGTCCACAAACTGGTCTCAATAAGGCTGACATCGTGTTCGAAGAAAATGTGGAGTCGCTCACTCGTTTCGCAGCGGTATTCCACAGCCAAGGCAGTGATCCCGTTGGGCCAATTCGTAGTGGCCGTACACAAGACATTGACATTCTGAAGTCATTCAGCCAACCGTTGTTCGCATGGAGTGGTGGTAACTATCGCGTGACCAAAGTAGTTAATGCCAGTGACATGGTCAATGTTGGTTACAGCGCATCTCGTGGCAAGGGCGGTTACTACCGCGAAAAGACCATGAAGGCGCCACACAACTTGTATGCAAAGACTTCTAATCTGTGGACCCTTGCACCTGCCGGCGCAGTAGCTCCAAAACCTCAGTTCCTGTTCCGTTCAGACAGTGATGCAAAGCCGTCAACCTCAACTGCAATTGATGGCGCAAAGGTTTCGATGTACAACGTGCGCGTCTACTGGAAATGGGATGCAGCATCTGGAAACTTCTTGCGCAGCAGCGAGAACACAAAGCGTGTGCTCGAGCCGCACATGGCAGACGACGGACAAATCAATACAAAGAACGTTGTGGTGCTCTACGTCACATACGTTCGAAGCAAGGCAGATCGCAAGAGCCCGAACGCTCTCACTACCGGCAAGGGCACTGGCTTCGTTTTGACTGACGGTGGAATCATCCCCATCACTTGGTTGCGTGGAAATGCCAAAGTTCCGTTCACCCTTATCGATGCGAACAACCAATACGTTCGTCTGACTCCAGGCCGTACCTGGGTTGAATTGGCTTGGAAGAACTCCTTGGCACCTGTTGCTCCAGGAATTGACCCAGCCAAGGTTCCTTTTCCAGCGGTCTAAAGCCGTAATTCACATGGGGTGACATCGCGTCGCCTCGGTACTATGGCAACCATGGTTTCAACTAACGGTTCATCATCAACAGGCACTCAGCGCGTTAAGCGTGGGTTGGCTGAAATGTTGAAGGGTGGCGTCATCATGGACGTCGTCAACTCTGATCAGGCAAAGATTGCAGAAGATGCTGGTGCATGTGCTGTGATGGCATTGGAGCGTGTTCCCGCAGACATTCGTCGTGATGGCGGAGTTGCGCGTATGAGTGACCCTGAAATGATCATGGCTATTCAGGCAAGCGTTCATATTCCAGTCATGGCAAAAGTTCGTATTGGTCACTTCGTTGAAGCGCAAATTCTTCAGTCACTTGGCGTTGACTTCATAGATGAGTCAGAAGTCCTGACTCCAGCTGATGAAACGCATCACATTGACAAATTTGACTTCACCATTCCTTTCGTTTGTGGTGCCACTAACTTGGGCGAGGCGCTTCGTCGCGTCTCTGAAGGTGCAGCACTTATTCGTTCAAAGGGCGAAGCTGGCACAGGAAACATGGTGGAAGCCGTACGTCATCTCCGTTCGATTCTCGGAGACATTCGTAAAATCACGCAGGCAGATTCAGCCGAACTATTCGAATGGGCAAAGAGGCTTCAAGCACCGTTGTCGTTGGTGCAAGAGATTGCAGAGACTGGCAAATTGCAAGTTCCAGTATTCGCCGCAGGTGGCATCGCAACTCCAGCAGATGCAGCGCTCGCAATGCAGTTAGGTGCAGAAACTGTTTTCGTCGGTTCAGGAATTTTCAAGAGTGCAGATCCAGCACCTCGTGCCAAAGCAATTGTTGAAGCGACAACCCATTTCCGTGATGCAGCTGTGCTTGCACGCGTGAGCCGTGGGTTAGGCGTTGCCATGACCGGTATCGCAATGGACGAAATCAACGAAACACAGCGCTTCGCACAGCGCGGTTGGTAGTCGCAGTCATGACTGCGAGGCCTCCGGGTGAACATGCAAGTTGGTGTTCTTGCACTTCAAGGAGCATTTGCTGCTCATTCTGATTGCTTAAAGTCTATTGGCGTGCAATCAATTGAAGTACGCACTCCGCAACAACTGAGTTCCGTTGATGCCTTATTGATGCCTGGTGGTGAATCAAGCACGATGTCCCAACTGTTGGAATCGTCAGGTTTGTTTGACCCGATTGCAACACGCATTGCAGAGGGCATGCCAGTTTTCGGCACGTGTGCAGGCATGATTCTGCTCGCATCTGAGATTCTCGATGGCCGTAGCGACCAGCGAAACTTTTCGGCAATAGACATTTCGGTTCGTCGTAACGCTTTTGGTCGTCAAGTTGATTCCTTTGAGGCCACTATCAATAGTTCGGTCGGGGATTTTCATGGGGTATTCATCCGTGCTCCCCGCATTGAACGAGTGGGTGCACAAGTCGAAGTTCTCGGAAGTATCAATGATGAACCAGTGTTGGTGCGCCAAGGAAATGTATTGGCAGCATCGTTTCATCCTGAATTGTCAAACGACGCCCGTCTTCATGAGTATTTTGTTTCTATAACCGCAAATAAGAAAAAGGTGTAGCCAATGTCTGGACATTCCAAATGGGCAACAATCAAACATAAAAAGGGCGCTATTGATAAAGCGCGTGGAAAGTTGTTTGCGAAACTTGCTCGCCAACTTGAAGTTGCAGCACGTTCGGGCGGAATGGACGTTGATACAAACGCTTCATTACGCACCGTGGTGCAAAAAGCAAAAGCAGGTCAGATGACCAAGGACGCTATTGATCGCGCAATCAAGCGTGGCGGTGGTGAAACTGGCGGTGCCAATTATGAATCAATCATGTACGAGGGTTATGCGCCGGGTGGTGTTGCTTTGCTTGTCGATGTACTGACCGACAATCGCAACCGAACTGCATCTGATGTTCGAAACGCTTTCACAAAATTTGGTGGCTCGCTTGCAGAGCCTGGTGCTGTCAGTTGGCAGTTCGCTCGCCGTGGTCTCATAGTCGTGTCAGGATCGGTGGAAGAAGATACGGTCATGACAGCGGCTCTTGAAGCTGGCGCCGATGACATTGAACGCGATGGCGATACGTGGCGCGTGCTCACTGATTCGTCCGTTGTGTACGAGGTTAAAGAGGCGCTCGAGGCTGCCAATATTGAAGTTCTGAGTGCTGAAAGCACCATGGTGTCTGCAAACACCATTGAAGTCACAGATCTTGACGATGCTCGCCAGATTCTGCGTATTATGGACATGTTGGATGAAAGCGATGACGTACAAGACGTTTATGCAAACTTCGACATCGACGAATCACTAATGCAGGAGATCGAATAATGGCAGTTTCAGTCGGCGATCTCGCCCCCGATTTCAATCTTCCAGCTACAGGTGGCACGTCAGTGTCTTTGTCATCGTTTCGTGGTCAACCGGTTGTCCTTGTCTTCTACCCAGGCGATGACACGCCCGTCTGCACAAAACAGCTCAATTCCTACAACAACGAGCTTTCAGCTTTCGAAGGTGTCGGAGCTCAAGTGTTGGCAATATCTGCCCAGGACATTGCCAGTCATGACCAGTTTTCCTCGAAGCATGGTTTCGGATTCCCTCTGCTTGCAGATACGGACAAGGCCGTCGCATCGCTGTATGGCACCGTTGGCCCGCTTGGGTTCTCTCGTCGCAGCGTTTTTGTGATCAATGCAGCCGGGGTCATTACCTATGCACATCGAGCCATTGCAGGCATCACCTACCGGCCAGTGAGCGAACTGGTGGCAGCCGTCGAGGCTTCTCGCTGATATTCACCCCACTCCCGTGCGAGTGGGTTACAATCAAACATATGTTCGCCCAGGCCTCCGCTGCGTCCCCCCATGTGGTTCTCGGAATCGACCCAGGTCTCACTCGTTGTGGGTATGCCGTTTTGGAAATGTCGTCGCACCAGAACATTCGGGCAGTCGCCATCGGAGTCATCCGTACTCCGCCCAGTAGTCCAATTCACGAGCGGCTTGCTGAAATCCATGGCGAAATGGAGTCATTGCTGTCTCAATTCAAGCCAGATGCAGTGGCTATCGAACAGGTCTTTTTCCAGAACAATGTTCGCACAGCCATGGGTGTCGGTCAGGCAAGCGGAATCGTGCTGGCCTTAGCTAGTCGTGCTGGTTGTGCGGTTGCTCAATACACGCCATCACAAGTGAAGAACACCATTGTGGGGTGGGGAAGTGCAACAAAAGACCAAATAGGCCACATGGTGCAGCAACGTTTGAACCTTGCAACAATTCCTCAACCGGCCGACGCAGCCGATGCAGCTGCAATTGCACTGTGTCATTGCTCAATCGCTCCCTTCATTGCGTCACGCGATGCCGCTATTGCTCGGAGCGCGCGATGATCGGAAGTCTGCGCGGAACAGTTCTTGAACGATTCACACCTAACACGATTCTGTTGGAAGTAGCTGGTGTCGGATATTTGTGCAACGTCACGTCGTCTACATTTGGCGAACTTGAACCAACAGTCGTTGCGTTCTTGCACATTCATCACCATATTCGTGAAGACAATCAAACGCTGTTTGGCTTCACATCGCGTATTGAAAGAGACACATTTGATGTTTTGCTCGCCACGCATGGCATCGGGCCATCGATGGCAATGGCAATTTTGTCGACATATTCTCCAACTGCACTGGTAACTGTGGTGGCATCCGGAGATTTAGCAGCGCTCACCATTGTTCCGGGGGTTGGCAAGAAAACTGCGGAACGTCTCATGGTTGAACTGAAATCACGACTGCACCTTGATGGACTGAGTTCTACTGAATCAATAGATTCCGTGCAATCAAGTGCTGCAGATGTGCGCGATGCATTGACTGCACTCGGTTACGGCACAGACGAAATTCGAGACACAATGCGGTTGCTGGTATCAGCAACTGATTCAGAAACTATGTTGCGTGATGCGCTTGCTTTGTTAGGAGCCCGTCGTGCGGGATGAATTTCTTGAACCAATCCTTGCTTCTGATCGCGAAGTTGCAGATGAAGTTGGCCTACGTCCGCGATTGCTTGATGACTTCGTCGGGCAACGTGAACTGAAAGAGCATCTTGACATTGTGCTCGGAGCTGCCAAGCAGCGCGGGCAAGCTGCAGACCATATTTTGTTGGCAGGCCCCCCAGGTCTTGGCAAAACCACAATGGCCTGCATTGTTGCTGCCGAAATGGGCGTAGCGCTTCACATCACTAGCGGCCCTGCCTTAGAACGTGCTGGCGATCTTGCTGCAATTCTCACCAAACTTGGCGAAGGCGATGTGTTATTCATCGACGAGATTCATCGCCTCTCGCGACCTGTTGAAGAGATCTTGTACCCAGCCATGGAGGACTTTCAGATAGACATCGTCGTCGGTAAAGGTCCAGCAGCGTCGTCCATCAGGCTTACGTTGCCTCGCTTCACTCTGATTGGCGCAACAACACGCACTGGCATGATTACTGGTCCGCTCCGCGACCGGTTCGGTCTTGTTGCTCGTCTTGATTATTACGACGCTGCGGAACTTGATGCGATTGTGCAGAGAACATCACGAATACTCGATGTTCCTCTGTCAGATGACGCTTCATTGCATATTGCGCGTCGCAGTAGAGGCACCCCTCGTATCGCAAACAGATTATTGCGTCGCGTGCGTGACTTTGCAGAAGTTCGCGGTGACGGAACAATCAACTCCACAACTGCACTTGAGGCACTTCGTGTGTTCGGTGTCGACGAACTGGGGCTTGACAAAGTAGACCGTGCAATTCTGCGAAGTCTGTGTGATCAATTCGATGGCGGCCCTGTGGGGCTGACAACTTTGGCGATTGCCGTCGGTGAACAACCAGAAACTGTGGAGGACGTATATGAGCCGTTCCTTATCCAGCAGGGTCTTATCGCTCGTACACCGCGTGGTCGAGTGGCTATGGATGCTGCCCGTTCACACCTTGCAAACCCGTAGCCTCAGTGCGTGAATCTTTCCGACATTGACTATGAGCTTCCTGAAAAACTCATAGCTCAGCACCCCGTAGAACCGCGTGACTCTGCGCGTCTATTGGTAGCTACTAACCCGAGCACAGTCGAACACAAGCATGTGACAGACCTCGTCGATTTTCTTGAGCCTGGCGATGTCATGGTTGTGAATGACACTCGCGTATTGCCAGCGCGCTTGGCCCTTCATCGAAAAACGGGTGGGGCAGCAGAGGTGCTGTTGCTGGAACAGAGGTCGTCGGACTTTCGACTGTGGGAAGCCCTAGTGAAGCCAGCGAGCAAGCTAAAACCAGACGAGGTGCTTGAATATTTCGGTAAGCGTGTTGTGCGTGTAGGGCCGCGTACGGAAGCAGGAGACACGTTCGTTATTGAGATCCTTGATGAGAATCCAATGGAACTTTTGCAGCGCATAGGGGCAATGCCGCTACCGCCGTACATTCGCAGCTCGCTCACTGATCTAGAGCGGTATCAAACGGTCTATGCCAGAAGAATGGCAAGTGCTGCAGCGCCCACGGCTGGACTTCATTTCACACAAGAACTTATGGCCCGAATTGTCGCAAAAGGGGTGCTGGTAGAGACAGTGGAATTAGTAGTGGGGCTTGACACCTTTAAGCCAATCTCAACTGTTGACCCGCTAGATCATCTCATTCATTCTGAGTTTTACTCAGTCGACCAGCGAGTGATGGATGCATGTAAGGAAGCGAAGAGAGTTATTGCAATAGGTACTACAGCAACTCGCGCTCTTGAATCAGTTGCCGCGTCAGGTCAACTAACAGGTCGCACGTCATTATTCATAACGCCAGGCTTCCAATGGAAAGTAGTTGACATAATGTTGACGAATTTTCACTTGCCAAAAACGTCACTGTTGTTAATGATTGAATCATTCATTGGCACAAGATGGCGTGACATTTATGCAGAAGCCATTTCAGAGCAATACAGGTTTTTGTCCTTCGGTGATGCCATGCTGTTGGCTCGTTCGTAAAGGCTTATTGCATGTTTCCCGTACAACTAGAGATTGATTCACGAGACGGTGCAGCACGTTCTGCAACTGCTTTTACTCATCGGGGATCATACGAGACGCCGTGCTTTATGCCGGTTGGCACTCGCGGCGCAGTGAAGTATCTCAGCGCGCGTGACTATGCAGATATCGGAGCTCGCATTGTTCTCGGCAACACGTATCACCTGATGTTGCGGCCCGGAGCAGACGTTGTTGAGAAGTTTGGCGGCCTAGGTTCGTTTAGTGGCTGGGATGGATTAACCCTGACGGACTCAGGCGGATTCCAAGTGTTCTCTCTCGACCCAAAGGTTGATGATGACGGTGTGACATTCAAATCAACCTATGACGGTTCATATCACCGTTTCACACCAGAAATTGCTGTTCGGACACAAGAGAAAATCGGTGCAGATATTCAAATGGTTCTTGATGTGTGCACATCGTTACCTGCTGAACCTGATGTGGTTCGCCTAGCGCTAGAGCGAACACATGCATGGGCGTTGCGAGCAAAGACGGCTCATACTCGAACTGATCAGTCATTGTTTGGCATCGTGCAAGGAGGAACCAACTCTGCGATGCGAGCGGAAAGTGCTCGGCGAACAGTAGACGTCGGTTTTGACGGATTCGGTATCGGTGGTCTCTCTGTAGGTGAAAGCCGCGCTGAGATGGTGGAGTCAATTGCTGCGTGTATTGACGAACTTCCCGAAGATCGTCCGCGTTATCTCATGGGCGTTGGTGACCCTGCGTCGCTTGTTGAGGCAGTAGGTCTTGGGGTTGATCAATTCGATTGTGTATTGCAAACTCGCCTAGGTCGCCATGGAACTGCATTGACATCTCAAGGCAGGGTGAACATTAAGAACGCCCAGTTCCTAGATTCAGACGAGCCACTCGACCCCTTGTGCTCGTGCTGGGTGTGTGCATCTCATTCTCGTGGGTACCTTCGCCATCTGGCACAGACCAGCGAGCCAACTGGGTCTCGCTTGGTGTCTGTTCATAACCTGGCGTGGACTATTTCGCTGATGAAGGACATGAGACAGGCAATACAGCAGGGCACCTTTTCTGACCTCAAACGGGGCATTTTGGACGTGTGGGCATAGGGGAAATCGGGCTGAATCAGTCTCTGGTCGCTAGGATTACTAGCCGTGATTGAAATCCTGCTCTCTGAAACATCAACTTCAAACAGCAATGGCAATCCATTGTTTACTTTGTTCTTTTTTGGCGCCATTTTCGCCGCCATGTATTTCTTGTTGCTTCGTCCTCAGCGCCGTCGCCTCAAAGAGGGTCAATTGCTTCAGAGCTCAATCGCTGTCGACGATGAAATCATTCTGAACTCGGGCATCTACGGCTTTGTAACGGCCATCGAAGGCGATGTGTTGTGGGTCGATGTTGCGGACGGTCACGGAACAGAGCGGATTGAAATTCGTGTGGCCCGAAGTTCTGTCGCGCGTAAAGCGCCTGCGGCTGAGGCCGCTACGGACGATACGAAATAAAGCATGACTCGTCGCCTAGTTGTTTCTCTTCTGGGGATAGTTCTGCTTGCTGGCGGAACATTCACCGCAAACATTGTCGCTGGTAACTTTCCTGCCCTCGGGCTTGACCTGCAAGGTGGCGCCTCCGTCACCATGACTCCGGTTGGGGAAGTTGAAGAGGCGGCTCTCACTGTTGCAGTGGACATTATTCGTCAGCGTGTTGACTCACTTGGTGTTGCTGAACCAGAAATCATTCGCCAAGGAAGCACAATCGTTGTGAACTTGCCCGGCGTAAAGGATCAGCAACAGGCTCTTGACACCATTGGGCGCACCGGAGCCGTAGAAATGCGACCAGTACTGAAGGTTGCAGAGAATCCTGAAAACACAACTACCACGACCGTTGCTGGTGGACCCACAACAACTGTCAAGGGTGCAACCACAACGACACTGAAACCAGCGTCAACAACTTTGCCTCCTCCAGCTGGCGGAATTGGTAGTTCACGCACCGCAGCAGTGACGACAACCACTGTTCCCGCTCCGACTGAGGCTGTGGATCCGGTAACTGGTTTGCCGGAAGGTCAAACAATTCTTCCTGGTCGTAAAGATGGACTTATTTACCTACTTGGCCCTGCTGAGGCAACCGGAGAAGTATTTTCCAATGATTCTTCTGCTCAAGTAGACGCTGGAGCATGGGTAGTAGTTGCAAAACTTAATAGCGGTGCTGCTGGAGCTGATACATGGAATGCATTGTCAACAAAGTGTTTTGCCGGCGGCGCTGATTGCCCGACAAAAGCAATCGCAATCATTCTTGATGGTGAAGTAATTTCTGCCCCAACAGTGCAGACGGCAACATTTGACAATGGCAGTGTGCAAATCAGCGGCTCATTTTCTGAAACCGAAGCAAAAGATTTAGCTCGCGTGTTGCAGTTCGGTGCTGTGCCCGTGAAGTTTGATACCCCAACTGTGCAGACGGTGTCTGCTTCACTTGGTGAAGATTCATTACGAGCCGCAATTTTGTCTGGGCTCCTCGGACTTTTGCTTGTACTTCTGTTCCTTTTGTTCTATTACCGCCTTCTGGCCATTGTTGTTGTTGGCGGACTCGGTATTTCTGGGTTGTTGCTATGGAGCGTGATCTCTTGGCTCTCAAAGACCAACGGGTTGGCTCTGACTTTGTCTGGTGCGGCCGGAATTATCGTGTCAGTTGGTGTCACGGTCGACTCGTATGTTGTGTTCTTCGAAAAACTCAAAGACGATGTCCAACAAGGACGAACACTACGAAATTCTGCAGCACGCGGTTTTGATCGTGCGTGGCGCACCATCTTGGTAGCTGACACGGTGTCACTTATTGGTGCGGTCGTGTTGTGGCAACTCACTGTCGGATCTGTTCGAGGATTCGCCTTCTTTCTCGGTTTATCCACACTTTCCGACATGATCGTGTCTTACTTCTTTGCGAGGCCAGCAGTGCTTCTGTTGGCCAAGACGAAGTTGTTTAACAGGGGACGGGTGCTTGGCGTGGCTAAGGACAAATTTTCAGAGGCGGTGGCGTGATGAGTGGTGGATTGTCACGGCTGTTTCGTGGTGAAACAACAATCAATTTTTACGGCAGACGCAATATTGGGTTTATCGCTTCAGGATTACTTCTTCTGGTGACTGTTGGTTCATTGTTTACTCAAGGATTGAACCTTGGTATTGACTTCAAGGGTGGCGTCGCCTTTGAAGTGCCCGTAGCCGGCACCATGTCTGAATCGAAAGCTAAGGAAATTCTGGCTGATAACAAGATCAGAACCGACAACGCAAAGATTCAAACCTTGACATCGGGATCCACAGAACGAATTCGTATTCAATTAGGTGACCTACCGGTTGATACACGCACGACGATTCAAGGTGCATTGGCCAAAGCAGCCAACGCAACGGTGAATGATGTCAGTGTTGCTACCGTAAGTTCAACGTGGGGCCGCAGCATCACTACTAAGGCCATCAATGCTTTGTTGGTCTTCTTCGTGATCGTTTCATTGTTCATTGCTTGGCGATTCGAATGGCGAATGGCGTTGTCTGCGATTGCTGCAATGGTCCACGACGTAGGAATCAGTGTCGGTGTGTATTCTGTTCTCAAGCTAGAAGTCACGCCGGCAACCGTTGTGGCGTTTCTCACTATTCTTGGGTTCTCGTTGTATGACACCATTGTGGTGTTTGACAAAGTGCATGAGAACAATGAGCGTTTCAGCGGTTCGAAAGTGTCTTACGGCGACATTGTCAACGTGTCCATGAATCAAGTTCTAATGCGTTCTCTAAACACCTCGATTGCGGCATTGCTTCCTGTACTTAGCTTGCTCGTCATTGGCTCTGGTTTATTAGGTGCCATTGCTCTTCGTGAGTTCGCCCTGGCTCTACTTGTCGGTCTCGCAACTGGTGCGTACTCGTCGATCTTCATTGCAACCCCTCTGGTGGGTATCTTGAAGGAACGCTCAGACCATTATCGCTCAATGAAGGGTCACTTGTCCGTCGGAGCCGACATGTCCCACCTCATGCAAACTGGTGCCCCCGTTGGGCGCCGAGCAGCAGCTCGGGCAGCCACCGAGGCAAGCCAGGGTGTTGCTCCAGCCCCTGTGGCCGTGGAAACTCTTTTGAGTCACCCACCGCGCCCACGAAAGAAGTCTCGTCGCTAACCTTTGACCATGGGTACTGCCGATCGAGTTCTTCCTTGGAGACGTCAGCAGAACGCGCCCATCGAAGAGTTGGCTCCGCTTTTAACTTCTTTCCGTAGTCGCCATCCGAAGGCGTCGGTGTCGTTGGTGAACAGGGCCTATGAGGTTGCGCGAGTCGCGCACACAAATCAGATGCGCTCATCTGGCGAGGCATACATCAATCATCCGATAGCGGTCGCACGTATTGTCGCTGACATTGGTCTCGATGAAGTGTCACTAGCCGCAGCTCTTTTGCACGACGCGGTAGAAGATACCGAAATCACTCTTGATGATGTTCAGCGTAATTTTGGTGACGAAGTTGCAATGCTTGTTGATGGAGTCACCAAGTTAGAACGTCTGCAGTTTGATTCACGTGAAGCGCAGCAAGCAGCAACGATGCGAAAGATGCTTGTTGCTATGGCAAAAGACATGCGGGTGCTAGTCATTAAGCTCGCAGACCGATTGCACAATATGAGAACCCTTGCTGGAGTTCCACTTGAGAAGCAACAGCGCACAGCCCAGGAAACACTTGATATTTATGCACCGCTTGCACACCGCATGGGAATGCAAGAAGTAAAACAGCAACTTGAAGATTTGTCCTTTGCTGCGTTGTATCCAAAGCGTTTTGCTGAATTGGATCACTTAGTCTCTACAAGAACTCCAGAACGAGATTTGTATTTGGCGAAAGCAATTGCAGAAGTGTCGGCCCGGTTGTCGGAGGTAAATATTGAAGCCCAGGTGACCGGGCGCGGGAAGCATCTCTGGAGCATCTATGAAAAGATGGTTCAGAAAGATCGAGATTTCGATGACATCTTTGACCTGGTCGCAATCCGAATTGTTGTTGACAGTGTTCGTGATTGTTATGGCGCGCTCGGTTGTTTGCACGGGAAATGGCGACCTGTAGTTGGTCGATTCAAGGATTACATCGCAATGCCGAAATTCAACTTGTACCAGTCACTGCACACCACAGTGATCGGGCCTGGGGGTCGTCCGCTTGAGGTTCAAATTCGTACTCAAGAGATGCATGAACGAGCCGAACGTGGTGTTGCGGCCCACTTTGCCTACAAAGAGGGCACAGATACAAACGATTCTGATTGGTTGAACCGAATTATCGATTGGCAAACAGAGATTTCAGATCCTGGCGAATTCATGGCCGACCTGAAGAATGATCTGGAACAAGAAGAAGTATTTGTTTTCACGCCAAAGGGCAGAGTGATTACGTTGCCGATCAACTCAACTCCAGTGGACTTTGCCTACACCGTGCATACGGAAGTTGGGCACTCATGTGTTGGTGCGCGCGTAAATGGTCGCCTCGTGTCTCTTGACTCGACTTTGGTGTCCGGAGACTCGTGTGAAATCTTTACTTCCAATGTTGAAGGTGCGGGCCCTTCACGTGACTGGTTGGGGTTTGTTCAATCGCCTCGGGCAAAGAACAAGATAAAGAACTGGTTTACACGTGAGCGTCGCGAAGACATGGTCGAATCTGGTCGAGACGACCTCACTGCAGAATTGCGTAGAGAAGGCCTTCCCGTGCAACGCATCTGGACATCTGATGCGTTCTTGCAGGAACTAGAAGCTCTCAACATGACTGACATCGATACGTTGTTTGCCGCTATCGGTGAACACCATGTGTCTGCCCGTGGTTTTGCTCAGAGAATTGGTCGAGCAATGCGTCGGGAAGGAAGCGATGAACAGCTGGCCATGCCAATGCGTATGGACCTCATCACTACTGAAAAGCGAAGCGCAACAGGAATTCATGTTGAGGGCCTTGAAGATGTTCTCGTACGTTTGTCTCGTTGTTGCACCCCCGTGCCAGGAGATGAAATTTCTGGGTTCATCACAAAGGGTCGGGGAGTGAGCATTCATCGCTCCGACTGTGCGAATGCTGAATCTTTGGTGGAAGGCGAACCCACTCGAATGATTGACGTGGAATGGGCCAGAACATCGCCAGGCACCATGTTCAATGTGGGCGTTGAAGTCGTTGCCCTTGATCGCAGCAAGCTACTGCGCGATGTTGCCAACGCTCTGTCTGAACAACACGTCAATATCGTCGCGTGTAGCACCCACACCGGCTCTGATCGGGTGGCAAAGATGAGATTTGAATTCGAACTAGGTGATCCCAATCACCTAGATGCTGTTTTGCGGATGATTAAGTCAATTGATTCGGTGTACGACGCATATCGCATCGTTCCTGGTGGGCAGTCCGACTAGCCTGATTGGCTGTGTCATCGTTTCAAACAAGTCCGGGAACCCGCGATATCTTGCCTCCTCATGCGGGCAGATGGCGTGCCTTGGTGCAAGTCTTTGCTGACGGTGTCGAATCAGCCGGCTATCAGAACATCATTCCGCCGATGTTCGAAGATCTCGGAGTATTCCAGCGTCTTGGTGACGCAACTGACGTAGTCACCAAGGAGATGTATGACTTTACGGACAAAGGTGGTCGCCATATTGCTCTGCGCCCAGAGCACACTGCCAGCGTGTGTCGGGCATTCGCGCAACACCGCCCCACGCCTCCATGGAAGGTGTGGTACTCAGGTCCGAACTTTCGCTACGAACGACCTCAAGCTGGTCGTTACCGCCAATTTGACCAAGTCGGTATCGAAGTTCTTGGAGTTGACGATTCTCAGCTAGACGTAGAAGTCATTGCCCTTGGTTGGGATTTTTACAAAGCAATTGGGTTACGGAATGTTTCTCTCATTGTGAACTCGCTTGGTGATGCAGGTGATCGCGGTAGGTATATCGCGGCTCTTGGTGACTATTTCAAAGCCCAAAGTGAAACTCTGAGCGAACAAGCACTTGCGACATTAGAACGCAATCCACTGCGTGTTCTTGATTCTAAGAGGCCACAAGATGCGGCCGCTATTGCTGGTGCGCCAACAATTGGGGCATTTCTTAGCACTGATGCATCGGCACACTTTGCAGCGGTGTGTGCGGGGCTCGACACACTGAATATTCCGTACGTTGTCAATGAGCGCCTTGTTCGTGGTCTTGATTATTACCAGCGAACAACTTTTGAATTTGTCTCCGGATCACTTGACTCTGCACAGAATGCAGTTGGTGGTGGAGGTCGCTATGACGGTCTCGTCGAAGATTTGGGTGGCCCTGCAACACCAGGTATTGGTTTTGCTCTCGGAGTTGATCGCACCTTGCTTGCATGTGATGCCGAAGAATGCTTTACCTACGGATTTCCAGTGTTAGATGTTTTTGTCATTGACACCACGGGTGGAAGCCATGCTCTTTCCGTCACCCATCAATTACGCCACAACGGTTTCTCGTCAGATCGCGCTTTTGAAGCTCGAAGCATGAAGTCACAGATGAAGAGCGCTGATCGAAGCGGGGCACAGGTCGCGGTGATTATTGGCGAAACAGAAGCAGAAGAGTCCACCTGCACCGTGCGCAATCTTGCCACCTCCGAACAAACAACTATTCCATTAACCGAACTTCAGAATCATCTGACGACAGTTCTTGGACCGAGACAGCCAAGGCGGCACACCCCATGAGATCCACTGCAATGCGAACACACATGTGTGGAGAATTAGATATAGCAAGCGTTGGGCAGACAGTTTCCCTCTGCGGATGGGTTGCACGTCGCCGTGAACACGGTGAACACCTTGCTTTCTTGGACATTCGTGATCATTCCGGAATCATGCAATGTGTGGTCGACAATGATGTTGATGTTCGTAGTGAATATGTCATCAGGGTTACCGGAGTCGTGCGGGCTCGCCCCGATGGAACCATCAACACATCGCTTACTACTGGCATGGTGGAGATAGGTGACTGTGTTGTTGAGGTTCTGAACTCTGCTGAGCCACCACCATTTCCAGTTGATGCGCGTGCAGATGATGTCGATGAAATGATTCGCCTGAAATATCGATACCTCGATATCCGTCGTGAACGGATGCAAAAGAATTTGCGTGTGCGTGCACAAATCAACAGTGCTATTCGCAAGGAAATGGAAACCAACGGATTCGTTGAAGTTGAAACTCCCTTCTTGATGCCTTCCACTCCTGAAGGTGCACGTGAGTTTCTTGTTCCTTCTCGAAAGGAGCCTGGTTCATTCTTCGCTTTGCCGCAGTCGCCTCAGCTATGGAAGCAATTGCTCATGGTGGCAGGCGTTGACAGGTATTACCAGATAGCCCGGTGTCTTCGAGACGAAGATTTACGAGCTGACCGCCAATACGAATTCATGCAACTTGACGCAGAGATGTCGTTCGTCTCGCAAGATGATGTGCTGGAAAACATTGGACGTGCAGTAGTTGCAGCAGCAATAGCCGTTACAGGAGAAGCCCCTCCCGAGATTGAACGCATTACTTGGCACGACGCCATGAATCGATTTGGAATTGATAAACCAGACCTTCGATTTGCAATGGAACTTGTTGAATTGACACCGCTTTTTGCAGGAACCGAATTCAAGGCGTTCGCAGGTGCATCGTGCATTAAGGGCATTTGTGTTGATGCAAAGACCTACCCAGATGCAGCGGCATATGGCCGCAATAAATTGGATGCTCTTACAGATCGCGCAAAGAAGATCGGCGCAAAAGGTCTTGTATGGATGAAGATTGGTGCCGGCGGCGCTATTGATTCACCAGTCGCCAAGTTCCTCAGCGATGATGAAAAGAGTGCGTTGGTGTCTGCAATGGGTGCAGCCGAGGGTGACCTCCTCTTGTTGGTTGCAGACGAATGGGATACCACGTGTGAAGTGCTTGGCCAACTGCGAAATGACATTGGCCGTCCGCCGGTTCATGAAGGTCCATACAAATACGTTTGGGTCACGGAGTTCCCGTTGTTTATCGGAATTGATCCAATCTCTGGACGTCCTCGTCCGGGGCATCACCCGTTCTGTCATCCTCATCCTGACGACATGGAGCTATTTGATACTGATCCTCTAAAAGTGCGTGCGCTTGCGTATGACCTCGTTTTGAACGGTTGGGAACTTGGTTCTGGTTCTATTCGTATTCATGAGCCTGAAATGCAACGTCGGGTATTCAACCAACTGGGCATCAGTGACGAAGAAGCTGATAAGCGCTTCGGATTCTTCTTGCAGCCGTTCAAATATGGAGCACCTCCACATGGTGGATTCGCATTCGGAATTGATCGTCTGGCCGCGATTTTGGCTGGTGAAGAAAACATTCGCGAAGTGATTGCATTTCCAAAGACTCAAAGCGGTTCAGACCCAATGACAAATGCGCCAACGCCTGTTGATCCTTCGCATCTTGCTGATCTGGGTCTGCGGTTGCTTCCACCTCCTGCTTCGTCGTAGTCGTGGATTCGCCTGACCTCTTTTCTTCATCTTCAGAAGATCGGCTCGCTGCTAGATCTCCGCTTGCTGCACGAATGCGACCACGTTCTCTTGACGATGTTGTAGGTCAGAGTCATCTAGTCGGGCCGACGGGTCCATTGCGCAGATTGATAGAGAGCGATCGTTTGTCATCAATCATTGTGTGGGGCCCGCCCGGCACAGGAAAAACCACACTTGCTGAACTTGTGGCCTCAACGACACAACGTGGTTTTGAACGTTTAAGCGCGGTGACTGCAGGAGTCAAAGATATTCGTGAAGTTATCGAGACTGCGCGCCGGAGGCTCACAATCGATGATCGTGGAACTGTTGTGTTCGTGGATGAAATTCATCGGTTCTCTACTGTGCAGCAGGACGCACTTCTGCACGCAGTGGAAAGTGGACTGATCACTCTTGTCGGTGCCACAACTGAAAACCCTGCCTTCTCTGTTAACCCTGCCCTGCGCAGTCGTTCGTCTGTATTTGCTCTTAAGCCGGTTGATGCAGAGGCGATTATGGAGTTGCTCAATCGTGCAGTAGTCATAGAAGGTATTCCTGCCGACGATGATGCACTCGAATTGATTGCTCGACGTGTGACCGGAGACGCTCGACAAGCCTTGACTGCTTTCGAAGTGTGTTGTGCGCTCGCCACAAATGGCCGTATTGATATTGCAGCAGCTACTACAGCCCTAGATACCAGTGTGTCGCGAATGGGTCGTGATGACCATTACGACGTGATTTCTGCATTCATAAAGTCCATGAGAGCGAGCGATGTAGATGTCGCACTTCATTGGTTAGCCAGAATGTTTGAAGCGGGGGAGGATCCGCGCTTCATTGCGCGTCGAATGATGATCTTTGCCAGTGAAGATATTGGAATAGCTGACAACAATGCATTGCTGATAGCGACTGCAGCAGCGCAGGTGCTTGAAAGGGTCGGGCTACCAGAGGCGCAACTGAATCTGGCTCACGCGGTGATTTACTTGGCTCGTGCTCCGAAGAGTCGTGCTGTGACTGATGCGATATCTCGTGCACTGTCAGATGTGCGCGAAGGCCATACGGGGCAAGCCCCTCCGACAACGGTTGAGCCTCCGTCGTATCTCCCATTGGGATTAGGCGAATTGCGGTACTACCGTGAAGACCATGAGGACCATCCGTAACGCTGGAGCAGGGCTGACATCATGATGCGTCGCATGTTCTGGTTTGTGTCTGGGGCTGTTGCTGGCGCAAGCATTGTGGTCTGGGTTAAGCGAACGATTGTCTCTGTGTCTGAGAAATTGACCCCGGCCCATATCACTGACGCCATTGCCGCAGGAGTGAGACGAAGCGTTATGGCGTTATCAGATGGCGTGCTGTCTTTGATTGATGCACTGCGCAATAGGGAAGCATCGAGACCGTCATCAATGCCTCCGTCCTTGTCCAGTTCTTCAAACGCTCCGACGCGACGTCATAACCCACCCCGCCAGAGAACCAGCCATCGCTAAGATGGTGCCTTCATGGCATCGTCAACAAGTTCCAGTATCCCGCGCTCAGCAGATGCGCTTCGTGGAGCCTTTTCTGGCTACTTTGCTGACAAGGGACACACCGTTGTCCCATCCGCAAGCCTGATTCCTCATGACCCCACCTTGTTGTTCACGGTGGCTGGAATGGTGCCGTTCAAACCATATTTCATGGGAGACGAAGTAGCGCCGTACAACCGTGCTGTCACAGTCCAAAAGTGTGTGCGTGCCGGAGGAAAACATAATGACCTCGATGAAGTCGGTCGTACAAAGCGCCACCTGGTCTTTTTCGAAATGCTTGGCAACTTCAGTTTCGGTGACTATTTCAAATCCGATGCCATTCCCTGGTCATGGGAATTGGTAACAGAGGTTTTCGGCTTTGACGGCGACCGTTTGTGGATCACCGTGCATGAATCAGATGACGAAGCCGAAGCAATGTGGCACGAACAAGTCGGAGTGCCAATGAATCGCATTCAAAGACTTGGTGACAAAGACAACTTCTGGCAAGCAGGAGATACGGGCCCATGTGGTCCGTGTTCTGAGATCCATATCGACCGAGGCGCAGCTTTCGGTCCCGATGGTGGTCCTGCTAACGACCCAACTGGTGATCGATTCATGGAGTTCTGGAACCTGGTGTTCATGCAGTACAACCAAGCTCCTGATGGTTCTCGCTCGCCACTGCCAAAGCCAAGTATCGATACCGGCGCTGGTTTAGAACGAATTCTGGCGTTGGTGCAAGGCGTTGACTCGGTGTGGGAGACAGACGTGTTGTTTCCCATCATTGAGCAAGCGCAGTCGACAACTGGCGCACACTACAAAATTGGCGACTACGAAGATCGCAATAGCTTCAGTCTTCGTGTGTTGGCTGAACACGCACGTTCAGCGGCAATGCTTATCAATGACGGAGTCTTCCCAAGTAATGAAAACCGTGGCTACGTGCTGCGACGAATTATTCGTCGCGCAGTCCGACACGCTTATTTGCTTGGTACTGAGAAACTTGTAATGCCATCGTTGGCCAATACCGCGATTGATGTTATGGCTAATGCCTATCCCGATATTGCGAAGAATAAAGACTTCGTGTTGGGAGTACTGACAAAGGAAGAAGAACGTTTCCGTCATACCTTGAAGACGGGTTTGTCCATTCTTGAAGATGATCTGTCTGGCGGTAACAAAAAACTGTCCGGTACATCTGCATTTTTGCTGCACGACACGTATGGTTTTCCATTGGAACTGACTCAGGAAATTGCCAGTGAGCGTGGTGTCGAAGTAGACATTGCAGGTTTTCAGTCAGAGATGAACGAACAAAAGACACGAGCCAAGAGCGCACGTAAGTCAGGTCGATCTGATGCCGACCGAGTAGAGGCATACCGCGAGGTAATGGAAACACATGGAGTCACCGAGTTCGTTGGATATGTTCATGACTCATCTGAGTCAACTGTCCTTGCCGTCATCGATGGTGACGACTCGTTAGTCGAAGTTTTCCTAGACCACACTCCGTTCTATGCAGAAAGTGGCGGTCAAGTCGGTGATATTGGCACCATTGTCGGTGACGGTTTCGAGTTGTCCGTCGTTGATGTGAACTTCGCATTACCAGGACTTCGTCGCCACGTATGTCGAGTCGTGTCAGGCGACCCCGCTGAAGGAGTAGCAGTCACGGCTCGAATCGATGTTGACGCACGTACAGCTACCCGCAGAAACCACACAGGTACTCACGTACTTCATTGGGCGCTTCGTACGGTTTTGGGCGAGCACGTAAAACAGGCAGGTTCGCTCGTTTCACCCGATCGTTTGCGTTTCGACTTCAGTCACTACGATGCCGTTACTGCTGAAGAGATCATCAAGATTGAGATGATTGCAAACGCTCAGGTATTGGCAAATTCACCCGTCACAGCCACGGAGTCTTCTAAAGAAGAGGCATTAGCTGCGGGGGCTATTGCATTCTTTGGTGATAAATACGGCGATGTGGTGCGTGTCTTGAACGCGGGCTCATCAACTGAACTGTGTGGAGGAACACATGTGTCGGCCACCGGCGACATTGGCTTCATCAAAATTATTGGTGAGTCCTCAATCGGTTCGAACTTGCGTCGTATTGAAGCTGTCACTGGCGCAAATGCCGTGTCGTACATGCAGCGAAATGATGCCATTCTGAATGAAATATCCCAAGCCGTCGGCGTACGTCCCGATGAAGCTGTGGCCGGTGTGTCGCGCAGGCTTGATGAACTAAAAGCTGCGAATGATGAGATAAAGGTTTTGCGTGGGAAGTTATCCGTGGGCCGAGCAGTTGAATTAGCCGCCACAGCAATAGATGGTCTCGTTGTGGCACGTGTTGATGGGCTAACGGCAGGTGATGTGCGCGACCTTGCCATCGCTATTCGCCAACAACCGGGCATTGTTGCTGTCATTGTTGGTGCTGTTACTGACACCGGTGGAGTGTCACTCGTAGCTGCCACCACGTCTGCAGTAAAGGGCAATGCATCTGAACTGATCAAGGAAGCAGCCGCGGCCGTTGGCGGAGGCGGTGGCGGCAAAGGCGACATTGCGACAGCAGGTGGTAAGAATCCAGCCGCGCTCGACGAAGCGTTACAACTTGCGCGGGACAAGACCCGAGCCGCCATCGGTTCGATTGCATAATTCGTGAGAGTGCTTGGCATCGATCTCGGTTCGAAGCGAATTGGTATCGCAACGTCTGATCGCAGCGGAACTATTGCAACTCCATACACAGTCTTGAAGAGATGTGGTTCCATGGGGGGCGATCATCGCAACATCGCAAAGATGGTGGTTGAAGAAGAAGCGGAAGCGGTCATTGTTGGACTGCCATTAAATATGGACGGTTCAGAAGGAAAGGCCGCACAAGCTGCCCGTGTCGAAGCAGCGCGCATGGCTACGGTTGTGGGAGTGCCTGTTCATGTTCATGATGAACGCCTGACAACGGTGGAAGCAGATCGAGTCCTCATGGAACAAAAAATGAATGCTCAGGCGCGCCGCCGTGTGGTTGACAAAGTTGCAGCGGCGGTCATGTTGCAATCATGGCTAGATACTCAAGCGCATTTGGCTGACTCATGACAGGCGATCCGCTACTGCCGAACAACTGGCATGACGACCCATGGGATCGAGTGTCTGACGTACCTGAAGAGGCGCTCGAATCAATGCCTCCTGAGTTACGCCATCTGCGTGGAGTAACTCGCACAGTGGCCATCGTGGTTGCTTCTTCAATGCTGTTGCTTGGGGCGTTCGGTTGGTGGGCAGTTCGAGTTCTGAATCCATCAGGCACACCTGGCATTGCCGTGAACTTCACGGTGAACGAGGGCGACACTATTTCGTCCGTCGCTTCACGGCTAGAAGAAGCCGGCGTCATTAGTAATGCGACAATCTTTCGGTGGTATGTCTCAACTAAGGGGGCAATTGCTCTGACGCCTGGATATTACGCATTGAAGCCAAGAGATAATGCGGGTTCCATTGTTGAAGCACTATCAACTCCGCCTGCTCAGACGTTCATCTCCGTCACATTTCCTGAAGGAATGACAATTGCTCAAATGGCACGGAGACTTTCCGAAAAGATGACTTTCATGAATTCTGAAGAGTTCTTGGCGGCCGCCAACAGTAGTGACACTGAATCGTCATTACGGCCAAAGGACGTCAGTTCGTTAGAGGGTTTGTTATTCCCCGACACGTATCAAATTTCGGGAGACGATACGGAGTCTCGTGTGGTTGCTCGTTTGGTTTCCATGATGGAGCGAGTTTCACGTCAGGTTGATCTGGCAGCCGGGGCTAAAGCAAGAGGCTTTAGTCCATATGAAGTCTTGATCATTGCTTCGTTGATTGAGCGTGAGGCAAAGGTTGCTGATGATCGTTCAAAGATCGCTCAAGTCATCTACAACCGATTGGCAAAGAAGATGAAACTAGAGATAGATGCTTCAGTGAAGTACGGCCAAGATCCGGCGATGACATGGACTGAGATGAAGGCCACTGATACGCCGTACAACACGTACATCAACGCAGGGTTGCCTCCGACTCCAATTGCAAACCCGGGTAAAGCATCTATTCAGGCGGCTCTGGCACCTTTTGGAGCGCCTCCAGCTAGCGATTCTGCATGCGTCGGCCTACCCGTTGGTGTGAAATGTGAATACTTGTATTACGTCTTGGCAGACGAAGCAGGTGGGCATGTTTTTGCAACGACGTATGACCAACATTTAGCGAATGTGGAGAAATCCAAAACGGCTGGATTGCTGCCATGAGCACAATTGCTGCTGTTATCGGTTCCCCAATTTCGCATTCTCTCTCGCCAGCAATTCACAATGCGGCCTTTGCGGCCGCACGACGTGATGGCGAATATGTGGCAGTTGAATGTGGGGTCAGTGAAGTCGAGGCAACAATGGAGAGCCTTCAGTCGGCCGGACTACTTGGCCTTTCAGTCACGATGCCCCTGAAGGAAACTGTCATTGACTTTCTCGATTTCGTGACTCCTGATGCGGACTTCTTGAATGCCGTGAATTGCATTTCGTTTGGTGCTTCTGGGTCAATTGGCCACAACACCGATGGCGATGGATGTTGTGATGCACTAATCGAACAGGGGGGTGTTCATCTGCGTGGTGCAACTGCGGTACTTCTAGGTGCCGGTGGAACTGCGCGCTCCATCGCACTTGCGTTGGTGAGACGTGGCGCACATGTTGTAGTCGTTAATCGAACACAGTCGAACGCGTTGGACCTTGTTAATTCTTTTGCAGGGTTCGGAGACGAAGTGTCTATCTCGGTCGGCGACCAAAGCAGCATTGCGTCAGCATCAATTCTCGTCAACGCCACATCTGTCGGCATGAATTCCTCTGATCTTCCAATTGATCCGATTCACCTACATAGCCAACTCACCGTTCTTGATGCGGTGTATTCGCCATTGGAAACCTCGCTTCTTGTCCGCGCTCGTGAGACCGGTGCCACAGTTGTAGATGGGCTGTGGATGCTTATTCACCAAGCTCGGCACCAGCAAAAACTCTGGTTTGGCGAATTCTCAGACGCATCGGCGATGCGATTAGCCGCAGAGCGGGAACTTTCCGCTCGCCGCAAGTAGTCTGAAAACCGTGCTTAGGTACCTCACAGCCGGTGAATCTCATGGTCGCGCTCTCACAGTAATTGTCGAGGGTCTTCCTGCTGGTCTCCCCATTTTGGCAGAACATGTCGAATCTGAATTGGCTCGCCGTCGTCTTGGTTATGGCAGAGGTCCTCGTCAGCGCTTCGAAGAAGATCGCGTAACGCTGGTAGGCGGTGTTCGCCACGGTCGTACTCTCGGGTCTCCAGTCTCAATCGAAATTCAAAACTCCGAGTGGTTCCGCAGTGATAAGTGGCATGCAGAAATGTCTCCAGAGCCTGGTGCTACAGAGTCTCCTCTCACTCAACCTCGCCCAGGTCACGCCGATCTTGTCGGAATGCAAAAATACGGGTTCACAGACGCACGTGACGTGCTGGAACGCGCAAGTGCTCGTGAAACAGCGGCTCGTGTTGCTGCGGGCGCATTGGCGAAGCAATTGTTGTCGCACCTTGGTGTCGGAGTTCTTAGTCACGTCATTCGTATGGGAGACGCCGCTGCTCCATCGGTGACATTGCCAACGATGGCTGACCTCGCTGCTATCGATGCATCTGAAGTGCGGTGTTTTTCTAAGTCAGGTGAAGACGCAATGATTGCGGCCATTAAGGCAGCAGCTCGTGAAGGCGATTCCCTTGGTGGAATTGTGGAAGTCATTGCGCACGGCGTGCCAATTGGTTTAGGAAGTCATGTTCATTGGGATCGCAAGATTGATGCCCTATTGGCACAAGCGATCTTGAGCATTCAGGCAGTTAAGGGTGTTGAAATTGGTGATGGATTCGAAGTTGCCGGTTTACGTGGCAGTCAGGCTCATGACCCAATCTCGTGGGATGCAATAGAACATCGCTATGTGCGTGAAAGCCATCGATCGGGCGGTACAGAAGGCGGGATCACAACGGGTGAACCTCTCATCGTGCGTGCAGCTATGAAGCCCCTAGCTACTTTGAATAAGCCAACTCTTAAGACCGTTGACACGGTGACTAAAGAAGAAACTGTCAGTTTCAAAGAACGCACAGATGTCACGGCAGTGCCGGCGATGGGCGTTATCGCCGAAACAATGGTTGCTTTAGTGCTTGCCGCAGAGGCGCAACGCAAGTTCGGCGGAGACTCACTTTCCGAATTCGTTCGCAACGCAACGTCATTTCGGGCCACACTAGAGTCGTGACCCGTTCAGAACCCTGCATTGTCCTCGTTGGACTTATGGGAACGGGCAAAACCACGGTCGCAAGATTGCTTGCTGAACACCGACATGCAGAACTGCTTGATACGGACAAATTGATTGAATCCCGTGATGGTCGGTCAGTTCGCGAGATCTTTGAAAAGTCCGGTGAAGCTGTATTTAGAGAACTAGAAACTGAAGTTCTGCGTGAGTGTCTGTCGCGGCCGGGTGGTCCAATCATTGCCGGTGCTGGCGGAGTTGTAGTGCGAGAGCAGAACAGGTCAATGCTGGATGACGCACGAAATTCTGGCGAAGCTGTGGTCGTGTGGTTACATGCTCGACCCGAAGTGCTTGCAGAACGTACGGCCAAAGGTGTTCATCGTCCGCTACTTGACAATGACCGAATGGGAACCTTGACGCAGATGTCCGAAGATCGTGGCCCGCTCTATGCTTCTGTCGCAGACATAGTGATTGATGTTTCTGACCGAAGTGTTGAGTCAGTTGTTGATTTATTGATAAGTGCGTTAGACGAGCAAGAAGAATTTGTGGGAAAAGAACATGAGTGATGCAGTTGAAGAAATCGTCAATCTCGGTGATCGTTCGTATTCTGTAGTTGTTGGTCATGGAGTCTTGTCTCATGCCCAAAACATGATCCCGTCTTCTGCGCGCCGAGTGGCCATTGTTACTCAAGACGGAATCCCCGCCGAGTACATACCATCGTTTGCCAACCTTGTCGTTTCAACGCACATTATTGGGGTAGGGGAAAGCCACAAAACACTTTCCACTATTGAACGCTTGTGCCGTGAATTTTCTCAAGCTGGTCTCACTCGCGGAGACGTAGTTGTCGCGGTTGGTGGAGGAATGGTCACTGATGTTGCTGGTTTTGCCGCTGCTTCGTATCACCGTGGTATTCCTGTGGTACACGTTGCCACTTCACTGCTCGCAATGATTGATGCTGCTGTCGGAGGTAAGACTGGCGTCAATATTGCTGAGGGCAAGAACTTGGTAGGTGCATATTGGCAACCACATGGTGTTGTGTGTGAAATGGACGCGCTCGATACCTTGCCAGAACGAGAGATGCGTTGTGGGCTCGGCGAGATGGCGAAGTACCACTTCATTGTTCGTGAAGACCTGAGTTCCTTGTCAATGGTTGATCGTATTGCCCGTTGTGTGCGAATCAAGGCTGACATTGTTTCAGCAGATGAACGTGAAGGCGGCATTCGCGCGCTTCTCAATTATGGCCACACGTTGGCTCACGCTTTGGAGATTGCAACCGATTTTTCTATCGCTCACGGCGAAGCAGTAGCAATTGGTCTTTTGTACGCGGCTCATCTGGCGCACCGCATGGGTCGAATCGATGAGGCTCGTGTTGATCAGCACTACGAAGTTGTGCACGGTGTGTACGGCTTGCGTCATGCTTTGCCAATTGGGATTACTCCTGATCAGCTCATCATTGATATGGGTCGCGACAAGAAGGCAATCGATTCAATCACCTTTGTTCTTGATTCAGCTACTGGGCTTGAGGTGGTATCCGGTGTAACCGACACCAAGATTCGCGAAGCTCTCACGGACCTCATCACCCGCCTGAGGTAGTCATGTATCGCACCGAGCGAGTGCTGCTGCGCGAATGGGCTAAGGCAGACATCGAACCGTTCTCTCAGATGTGTGCGGACCCACAGGTCATGAGATATTTCCCATCGGTCATGACCTATGACGAATGTGTCGGGTTCATTGAACGACAGATGCAGGGTCATATTGAAAATGGTTTCGGTCTTTGGGCACTAGAAGTTGAAGGATTATTTGCCGGATTCACTGGTTTGGCTCGGGCAACGTTTGCAACCACATTTACTCCATGTGTTGAAGTGGGCTGGCGACTCGCACCGTGGGCGTGGGGTAAGGGCTTTGCATCCGAGGCGGCGAAGGAATCATTGCGAATCGGATTCGAAGAACACCAGATCTCCGAGATTTTTTCTTTTACAACCCAATCGAACACGCCGAGCGAAGCCGTGATGAAGAGAATCGGAATGCAACGCCGAGAAGATTTGGATTTCGACCATCCGAACACCCCAGGGTGGTGGGGTCAGTCCCACATCGTTTATTCCATCGGTCAGGCGACCTGGGCAGAGTACGGTGGCTGATATGTCTTTGTCGTCCATCCTTCTCATACATGGCCCAAATTTGAATCTCCTCGGTACGCGAGAGCCTGAGGTGTACGGACACGCAACTTTGGCGGACCATGTGGCCACAGTGGTTGCTGCTGCGGCTACACACGGCATTGCTGTTGAGCACCTTCAGACAAATACTGAAGGCGAGATGGTGAACGCGATACACGCGGCAAAGGCGAACGCTGATGGCATCATTGTTAATGCCGGAGCATTCACGCATTACTCGTGGGCGGTGCACGACGCCTTGAAGTCGTACCCAGGCAATGTGATTGAAGTGCATTTATCTAATCCCGGTGCACGTGAGCAGTTTCGTCACGTCAGTGTTTTGTCTCCCGTTGTCAACGGAACAATTTCCGGTTTCGGTGGCCTGGGCTATGCCTTGGCTGTTGAGGCGTTGGTGGAATTAGCTGCACAGTAATGAATGTCTCGGGCCGTCTTTCTCGTCTCGTCAACAACGGAAGCGCAGAGTTTGTTCTCATACTTCGAGTTGAAGACATCCGGTGGCTTACTGGCTTCACGGGCGGCACTGCTCAACTTCTCGTGTCTCGCAGTAATCATGAGGCATGGCTTCTGGTTGACGGGCGCTATTTCGAACGTGCGGTTGATGAGACCACGGCTTCGCGAGCTTCTGTACACATTGAACGAGTTGTTCCGGATGTATCAACAGATGAGATGATTGCGCGTATTGTCGGCACATCGTCAGTTGCCGTTGATCCGACGCATCTAACAGCCCACTTCATGACCGTGCTGCAGAGTCATTGCTCTGTTGTTCATGAGCGCACCCAACTAGACGACTTACGCAGAGTGAAAGACGAGGCTGAGATTTCTCTGATTGCCTCAGCAGCGTCAATTGCTGACAATGCATTGTTGTCGGTGGTGACAGATGGTTTTGCAGGAAAAACAGAGAAGCAGATTCGAAATCGTCTTGACCATCTGATGCGTGAGACCGGTGCTGATGATGTTGCTTTTGACACGATTGTCGCAACTGGGCCTCTCGGTGCAAGACCACATCATGAACCATCTGATGCAATCGTGGAAGATGGTCACGGAGTCGTTATTGACTTCGGAGCAATGGTGCAGGGGTACAAGAGTGACATGACTCGAACCATTCGCGTCGGGGATGTCTCGGCTGAATATCAGCGAATGTTTGACCTGGTGATTGAGGCTGAAGCGGCGGGTATCGCGTCAGTGAAGGCCGGAGCCGTTGGTGCGGCTGTAGACGCGGCAGCGAGGGCAGTATTTCTGCGGGAGGGCGTTGACCACGAGTACGTTCATGGCACAGGGCATGGAATAGGCCTGTATATCCACGAGCAACCCATCCTTTCGCCCCGTTGCACAGCAGTTCTGGGTGTCAATGAGGTGGTGACAGTCGAGCCTGGGCTCTATCGTGGTGGGGTAGGCGGCGTTCGGATCGAGGATCTGGTCGTTGTCACCGGCGATTCGTGCCGAATTCTTACGCACACCCCCAAGGACCTCACATGCCCGCGATCACCACGAACGATCTGAAAAACGGAATCACACTCCAACTCGACAACGGACTCTTTACCGTTGTTGAATTCCAACACGTGAAGCCTGGAAAAGGTGGAGCCTTTGTGCGCACCAAGTTGCGTAACCTGAAGAACGGCAATGTATTAGAAAAGACCTTCAATGCGGGTATTCGTGTTGAACAAGCGATTCTTGACAAGCGTGACATGCAGTTCTTGTACAAAGACGGTGACGACTTTGTATTCATGGACACAGAGTCATACGACCAAATGACCGTTACTCCGGCCGCTCTCGGTGATGCCGCGGATTACCTCGTAGAGCAAGCAATGGCGATCATTGCTTATCACAACGATGAAATCATCACAGTTGAAATTCCAGCCTCTGCAGAATTGATCATTGCTGATACTGAACCTGGAGTTCAGGGTGACCGCGTCTCGGGTGCTCGCAAACCAGCCACTCTTGAGACCGGCAAAGTTATTCAAGTTCCATTGTTTGTGAACGTGGGCGACAAAGTAAAGGTTGACACTCGCACGGGCGATTACGTCACACGCGTCTAATGGCGCGCGATCCGGAATCATTCCGCGCAAGTGACGAAAGAACTGATGCTCGTGAGCAGGCAGTCATTTTTCTCTATGAATCTGAACAGCGCTCTATGTCGCCACTTGAATTATTGGCTGACAGGGGAGTCGCTTCAGCTGACCTAACAGGGGAGCTGCTGAATGGCATTGAAGCCAATCGGGTTGCTATCGATGAAGCAATCGTCGCTCATGCAAAAGGTTGGGCAATCGACCGCATGCCGGCTCTTGACCGCGCAATCCTCCGCCTAGCCATATTCGAATTGACCTCACGTCTCGATGTACCGATTGCTGTAGTTATTGATGAAGCAGTCGAATTGGCAAAGAGGTTCTCCACGGACGACTCTGGAAGATTCGTCAATGGTGTCCTTGCTGCAGTGGCCAAGACTGCCCGCCCCGCTGTGTAGGAAACTTTTAGTAGCGCACCGTCCATCGGTCGTGCTACAGTAGTACCGACCGTAAAACGAGTCCTGTGAGGCTCGAACGGAAGGACAATATGGCTCGATTCTTCATGCACGCACGCCCCTCGCGAGGGGCGTTTTTCATGCCAGTCCTTCCAGAGGTGGCGGCGTAATGAGTTCGGCATCGACTGTTTCGTCTGAGATTCTTGGCGTCACTGATGTTGATAAGGCGTTGAAGCGCATTTCTCACGAGATCGTTGAGCGAAATCCAGATCTATCTGATGTGGTGATTGTCGGCATGCAAACTGGCGGAACTTGGATTGCGAGTCGCTTACACGAGAACATCGCTCAAATTTCCCCATCTGTCACAGTCCCGCTCGGTGCGGTTGACATCTCCATGTATCGAGACGACTTCAGTCTTCGGCCAATTGTCTTGTCTGCCCCAACGGATATCCCCGTCGATCTGACAGGGAAAACTGTGGTGCTGGTAGACGACGTGTTGTTTACTGGGCGAACGGTCAGAGCAGCTTTGGAAGCGCTAAATGATCACGGTCGCCCGCGCGCCGTTCAGTTAGCGGTCATGGTTGATCGTGGTCATAGAGAACTGCCGATTCGCCCTGACTATGTAGGCAAGAACATCCCTACGCACTTTTCAGATGAAGTGAGTGTTGGTCCAGATGGAGTAACAGTGGTTGCGGCATCGGGGGAAACGGCGTGAAGCATCTCTTGTCGACACGCGACCTCAGCACAGACGACATTGTCTCCTTAATGGCGATGGCGGACCACATGGCGGAGATCAATTCGCGAGCCGTGCCTAAGGTGCCAGCGTTGCGTGGTCGCACGATAGCCAGCGTGTTCTTCGAGGATTCAACCCGAACTCGTTTGAGTTTCGAAACAGCGGCATCACGCCTATCTGCAGAAGTGATGACCTTCACTGCTAGTTCCTCAAGCGTCAACAAGGGTGAAAGTTTACGCGACACGATTGAGACTTTGTCTGCGATGGGTGTTGATGCATTTGTAGTTCGACACAAGTCAAGTGGTGCGCCTCAACAAATCACACAATGGACTGACGCCTCGGTTGTTAATGCCGGAGACGGGTGGCATCAACACCCAACGCAAGCTCTGTTAGATGCCTACACAATCACGCGCAACTTCAATGAACTGAACTCCATGAATGGCCGAACAGTGGCCATTGTCGGAGACATCAAGCATTCACGAGTGGCACGTAGCGATATAGACGTTTTCACCCGTCTTGGCGCCAAGGTGGTTTTGGTGGCGCCGGCTGCTTTCTTACCAAGCACGCTCGACGGCTGGGGAGTCACGACTGCTGATTCTCTTGATGATGTAATTGGCGTGGTTGACGTGGTGTACATGTTGCGTATTCAGCGCGAACGAATGGATGCGGCGCAGATGCCGAGTCTTCGTGAATACAGCTCCTTGTTCGCACTTACCCCAGAGCGTGCAGCCCGAATGCAAAGTCACGCGTTGCTGCTTCATCCTGGGCCAATCAATCGTGGCGTCGAGATGATTGTTGACCCATCGTTGGTTCCTGGTTCACGCATATTGCAGCAGGTCACCAACGGAATATCGATTCGCATGGCCGTGTTGTTCAGTCTTCTCGGCGGCGACGCAACGGCCACATTGTCAAACGGAGTTGACGCATGAGTGACGATAAGCAGTCAATAGTCATTCGCGGAGCAACAGTTGTGAATCCTGATTCCATGTTTGTATCCGACGTTCGCATCGTCAACGGAGTCATTGAAGCTGTCGGAGACGCCCTTGCTGGCGACATCGTTCTGGAAGCGACCGGATGTTTCGTTTCGTCTGGCTTCGTCGACCTTCATACGCATCTGCGTGAACCAGGCAAAGAAGAAGCCGAGACCATTGAATCGGGAAGTCGTGCAGCCGCACTGGGCGGGTTCACTGCTGTTGTAGCGATGCCAAACACAGATCCCGCTCAAGACAATGTTGCGACAGTTCAATTCGTTCGTGAACGTGGTCGGGCTATTGGTCTGTGCGAAGTAATTCCGTCAGGGTGCATCACCGTTGGGCGCCTTGGTGCGAAATTGGTTCCGTTTGATCAGTTAGCCAATGAAGGTGTCACGCTGTTTACTGATGACGGCACTGGGGTGCAAGACGCACTGGTCATGCAACGCGCATTGATGACAGCCAAACGTTTGAATCTCACCATCTCTCAGCATTGTGAAGTTGCAAGCATGACGGTTGGTGCAGTGATGCACGACGGGGCATGTTGCTCCACGATGGGAGTGCCCGGTTGGCCGTCAGCAGCTGAAGAAGAAATGGTGCGCCGTGACATTCAGCTGGTGCGCATGACGGGTGCTCGAGAACACTTCATGCATCTTTCCACTAAGGGAAGTGTTGAGTTAGTTCGGGCGGCAAAAGCCGAAGGGCTTCCCGTGACGGCTGAAGTTACTCCTCACCACATTTCGCTCACTGATGAATTGCTCACGGGGTTTGATCCGATCTTTAAGGTGAATCCGCCCCTACGAACAATGGCCGACATTGCTGCATTGCATGAAGGCCTCGCAGATGGAACCATCGACGCGATTGCTACAGACCATGCCCCACACGCTGGGCATACAAAAGAGCAAACACTAGATACAGCACCGCCTGGAATGCTCGGTCTCGAGACAGCACTTGGTGTTGTTAATACCGCTATCGCATTAACGCCGCAGAAGATTGCTGCTCTTATGTCATGGAACCCAGCAGTCATAGCAAACATCTCTGACCATCAAGGTCGCCCGATTGCAGTCGGGGAACCAGCTCACATTGCAGTATGGGATACAACCACTGTGTGGTCGGTGTCCCGCGATGGGCTTGCAAGTCGCAGTACTAATACGCCGTATCACGGCATGGAACTTCGTGGCCGCGTGCGGCACACGATCTACAACGGCCGATTGGTCGTGCAGGAAGGGAAGGCACTCGCGTGAGTACCGACATTACAAATATTGCACTCGTGCTTGAAGACGGTTCTGTCTTTGAAGGAGAAGCAATTGGGTATATGCCAGAGAACGGCATTGCAGCGGGTGAGGTTGTATTCCACACCGCACTCACTGGCTATCAAGAAGTGTTCACTGATCCGTCGTATGCAGGGCAGATAATCACGTTCACTACCTCGCACATTGGCAACTATGGCGTCACTCCTATTGACTCAGAATCACGCGGAACATTTGCTCGTGGCGTCATCATGCGCGACATGGCGCGCCGTCACAGTAATTGGCGCAGTGAGTCAGACCTTGATGCAATGTTGAAGGCGCAAAAGCTTCCAGGCGTCGCAGGACTGGATACTCGCCGTCTTACGCGACTGCTTCGTGACTCTGGATCATTGCGTGGCGCATTCGGAACAGCTGACCAAGCCCAGTTGCTTGCTGCGGCAAAGAACGAAAAGGGAACTTCAGGAATTGACTTGGTGTCAGAGGTAACAACCCCGCAGGCATACACAGTGGGTAATGGCAAATTTAATGTGGTCGCATACGACTTCGGTATCAAGACCACAATCCTTCGACACTTGTCTGAAATCGCAACGGTGACAGTTGTTCCTGCAAGCATGAGCGCTGAAGAGGTGTTGGCATTGTCACCAGCAGGGGTGTTTTTATCGAACGGTCCTGGTGATCCTGAGATGGTCAAGGGCGCTACGGAAGCAATTCGCACGATTGTCGAAGCTGGGACACCAACCTTTGGAATTTGTCTTGGGCATCAGTTGTTGTCTCGCGCATTCGGAGGACACACCTTCAAATTGCCGTTTGGTCACCATGGTGCAAATCACCCAGTGCGACACATTGCAACCGGGTCAGTGGAAATCACAAGTCAAAACCACAACTTCTGTGTTGACCCTGATTCGCTATCAGGAGTTGCAGATATCACGCACATCAACCTCAATGACCACACAAACGAGGGAATGCGCTTGCGCGATCTTCGTGCATTCAGTGTGCAGTATCACCCTGAAGCGGGGCCCGGTCCTCATGACAGCCACTATCTATTCGGACAATTTGCAGAACTCATGGAGAAGAAATAATGCCTCGTCGTAACGATTTACACACAATTCTTATAATCGGCTCTGGCCCAATTGTGATTGGGCAAGCATGCGAGTTTGACTATTCAGGAACTCAGGCATGTCGTGTTCTGAAAGAAGAGGGATACAGGGTCATTCTGGCTAACTCGAACCCGGCAACCATCATGACGGACCCAGACTTCGCGGACCGTACCTACATTGAGCCATTGACACCAGAAATTTTGGCTCGAATCATTGAACGCGAAAAACCAGATGCTGTGCTGCCAACACTTGGTGGGCAGACCGGTCTGAACCTCGCAATGGCACTTTTCGAAAAAGGACTTGTCGGTGTTCCTGGTACTCCAGAGCTGATTGGTGCAAATGCAGAAGCAATTGCAACGGCCGAAGATCGTGACAAGTTCAAGCAAGCGATGATTGAGATTGGGCTCAAGGTTCCTCATAGCGGCATCGCTCACAACATGGACGAAGCAACAGAGGTCTTGAAAGAGATTGGGCTTCCCGTAATCATTCGTCCTGCGTACATCCTTGGTGGGCGCGGTACAGGAATTGCAAACACAATGGAAGAGTTCCTAAAGCTTGCATCGAATGGACTTGATGCAAGTCCAATTAGAGAAATTCTTGTTGAGACCTCAATCGTTGGTTGGAAGGAGTACGAACTTGAAGTGATGCGTGATCATGCAGATAACTGCGTCATCATCTGCAGTATTGAAAACTTCGACCCAATGGGTGTTCACACCGGTGACTCAATCACTGTCGCTCCGGCACAGACTTTGTCTGATGTGGAATACCAGGAGATGCGTGATGCTGCATTCGCTTGTATTCGACGCGTCGGCGTGGAAACTGGCGGTTCCAACGTTCAATTCGCTTTGAATCCTGCCAACGGTGATTTGGTTGTTATTGAAATGAACCCACGCGTGTCTCGTTCGTCAGCTTTGGCATCGAAGGCCACAGGATTTCCGATCGCAAAGATTGCAGCCAAACTCGCAGTTGGCTACACGCTTGACGAGATTCCAAATGACATCACAAAGATGACACCAGCAAGTTTTGAACCGACCATCGACTATGTGGTGACAAAAATTCCTCGCTGGGCATTTGAGAAACTTCCTGGCACCTCAGGTGTTCTTGGAACACAAATGCAGAGTGTTGGTGAAGTTATGTCCATTGGTCGTACTTTCCCTGAAAGTTTGCAGAAGGGTCTTCGATCACTTGAACAGGGCAGGCTTGGCCTGAACTGCGATGCTGGAGAATCGCTATACGACAGTCTCAGCGATGAGGATCTTCTCAAGAAAGCGGCCATCGCTACGCCTGAGAGAATCTTTCAAGTCGGCGAGGCGCTTAACCGAGGCATGGGCGTTGATCGTGTTCACGATGCAACCAAAATTGATGTGTGGTTCCTCGATCAGATGCAAATCATCATTGACGAGCGTCATTCTTTGGAAGGTAAGTCACTGACTCAGTTGAGTCGTCATGAATTGCGCCGTGCGAAGCGTCTCGGATTCTCTGACGGTCAACTTGCATACGTTCTGAAAGATGATGAAATGGCAGTTCGTTCATATCGCGAATCTCTCGGAATCATCCCGACGTACAAGACCGTTGACACTTGCAGTGCAGAGTTTGATGCGCAGACCCCGTATCACTACTCGTCATATGAAGATGAAAACGAAGTACGTCCATCCAGCAAGCCTCGGGTAATCATTCTCGGCTCAGGGCCAAACCGTATTGGTCAAGGAATTGAATTCGATTACTGCTGTGTTCATGCAAGTTTCGCCTTGCGTGCAGCTGGGTTCGAAACCGTCATGGTGAACTGCAACCCAGAAACTGTTTCAACCGATTACGACACGTCTGATCGTCTGTACTTTGAACCACTGACTCGTGAAGACGTGTTGAATGTGATTGCAGCCGAAACTCTTGCGTCTGGTGGCGTTGCTCCGAAGGTGATTGTTGGGCTTGGTGGGCAAACACCTTTGAAATTGTCTGGGCTCATTGACCCAGCGCTCATTGCCGGAACTTCTCCTCACTCAATCGACCTGGCAGAAGACCGCGAGAAGTGGAATCAGTTGTGTGATTCATTGTCAATTCCTCAGCCTCCGGGCGGAACGGCAGTCACTTTTGCAGAAGCAAGTGTTATCGCGCAACGAGTGGGGTACCCGGTATTGGTTCGTCCAAGCTATGTGCTCGGTGGGCGCGCAATGCAGATTGTTCACGATGCTCAGGCGTTGGAAAGCGCGATGGACCAAATGGCACGAGATGGAAGTCTCGGAAAAGAAGGTGGACTTTCTGCCGAGCGTCCAGTTCTGATCGACCATTTCTTGGAAGACGCAACAGAAGTGGATGTTGATGCGATCCGTGACCACACTGGTGAAGTTCTCATTGGTGGCGTTATGGAACACGTGGAAGAAGCAGGCGTTCACTCTGGTGACTCTGCATGTGCGATTCCGCCTCAAACGCTCCCTGCTTGGGTGGTTGAAGTAATCAGTGCGTACACAACTGCTATTGCTAACTCGTTGGATGTACGTGGGCTAATCAATGTGCAGTTCGCAGTTCTCGGAACAACTGTCTTCGTAATCGAAGCTAACCCGCGAGCATCTCGTACGGTTCCGTTTGTTGCGAAGGCAACAGGTGTGCCATTGGTCAAAGTTGCTAGTCGAGTCATGTTGGGTGCAACGCTTGCTGAACTGCGTACTGAAGGGCTACTGGTTCCCCCGGTAACTGGTGGTCACGTATCAGTGAAAGAAGCAGTCCTGCCGTTTAATCGTTTCCCTGAAGTTGACACTGCTCTCGGGCCAGAAATGCGCTCAACGGGTGAAGTGATGGGCATCGATAGAACATTTGGTCGTGCCTTTGTTAAGTCACAGACTGCTGCCGGAACCGTGCTGCCCACTTCAGGCACCGTGTTCTTGTCGTTCAATGATGGTGACAAGCCAGCGGGAATTGTTGTTGCAAAGCGATTGCGAGACCTGGGACTTGGTGTGGCAGCTACAACTGGCACTGCGAACTACTTGGCCAAGTTCGGATTACCCGTTGATCGCATCGTCGGCAAGCTGTCTGAGATTGAAGGGTCTTCTCTTGAGAACGCCGCAGCGTTGGTGGCCAATGGTGAGATCAGTTTTGTAGTCAATACCCCTCATGGTCGTGGCTCGCGTCAAGATGGCGAGGCAATTCGAAAAGCAGCAAATGCAAATGGCGTATCGTCAGTAACAACTGTTGAAGCTGCCTTGGCTGCTGTTAATGGTTTGTGGGAGCAACGTTCAAGTGAGGTCGAAGTGAGATCACTGCAGGAATATCACGGCAGGGCATGACAATGCGGCGCGGTGCGCGTTATCTCGATGCCTTGGGTGGCGTGAATGTTGGGGGAGTACTTCTCGCTAATCCATTCATGACCGCATCTGGCACGAGTGGAAATGATGTCGAGCTTTCCGGATACATGCCACTACGTCGTCTTGGCGCAGTAGTTGTAAAGAGTTTGTTTCATGAACCATGGCCCGGCAACCCGTCACCCCGTGTGAATGTTGCAGCGAGCGGAATGATGAACGCAGTCGGGTTGCAAGGTCCGGGCGTCGTGTCGTGGATTCATGAGTCTCTTCCAAAACTTGAATCGGAAGGCGCAGTTGTTGTTGCCAGTATCTGGGGTCGCACTGTTCACGAGTATGTTTTGGCGGCCGAACAATTAGTTGCTGCTGGCAATCGAATCAGTGCCATTGAAGTGAACTTGTCTTGTCCGAACCTTGAGGGACGAAGCGGAATCATCGCGCATGACCCGTCTCTGGCTGGGCAAATAGTTTCAGCCGTGTGTGCTCGGTCACATGTGCCTGTATGGGCCAAGTTGAGCGCAAACACAGATCGAATCGTTGAAGTCGCAACAACAGTGTCTGATGCTGGTGCTACTGCTGTCACTGTGATGAATACCATGCTTGGTATGCAGATTGATGTTCGCACATCTCGCCGGAGCCTCGGAAATGGTGGTGGGGGATTATCTGGCCCCGCAGTACACCCCATTGCAGTACGTGCTGTTCACGATGTCCGCGTAGCGCTTCCAAGCATTGCCATCGTGGGAGTAGGTGGAATTGCAACAGGTGATGATGCGATCGAAATGATGATGGCGGGTGCAAATGCAGTGCAGGTTGGCACGGCGTCATTCGCTCGACCGAACGCGACATGGCGAATTGCTTGTTCAGCTGCCACTCGTGCGCATGCGCTCGGCGCATCTTCGTGGTCGTCCATTGTCAATGCTGTACACGAAGTCTGATTTCGCATAAGAGAGTCACAAGTGGCTCCTCGGAACTATCATTGGGTTATGGAAAGCACGTATACGGACATGGAAGTGGTTGCGCAATTGCGCGCTTCTCGTGTTGCGGCGGTGCTTGAATCCTCTAAGGGCAACGTGGCGTCAGTGTTGAATGCCTCATCTGATTCTTATGAGGCTCAGGTCTATGTTGTGAAACTTCTTGATGTATCGCCACGGCTTGGCAAAGTTGCGGGGCGCCGACTCATGGCTGAACTTGGTATCGAACCACTTTCGCGTGTGCGAGATCTCACGGATTCTCAGCGCATGGCTCTCATTGGTGTGGTGGAGAATCCGCGATGAATGATCCAATCATTGTCATTGTTTCTGGTCCTGGCGGTGCCGGGAAAGGGACCATTGTTGAAGCGTTGATTCAACGTGATGCCACATTGTGGTTGAGTCGGTCGTGGACTACTCGAGCTCAACGCGAAGGTGAATCTGACGACGCGTATGTTTTTGTAAAACGAGCTGAGTTCGAACAACACATCACAGAGAACGGATTTCTTGAGTGGACAGAGTTTTTAGGAAATCTGTATGGCTCTCCACGACCTTCTGTTGACTCTGGGTTAGACATCGTTCTTGAAATTGAATTGCATGGAGCGCAACAAGTGAAGCAAAGCCATCCTGAAGCGATTCTTGTATTTGTGCGTCCACCGTCTCGCGAGGAACAACAGCGTCGCCTGCAGGGCCGCGGAGATCCGGAACATCATGTGGTTGAGCGTCTGCGTAAAGCAGACGATGAAGAGCGCGAGGGGGCAGTGCTGGCTGACGAGGTGGTCATAAATGACGATTTTGAGCGTGCAGTCGCAGAGATACAGGGGATTATCGGTGCGGCACGGGCCGAACGCCGATAACCTTTAGCCGACTTCGGAGGTCCACCATGTCCCGTCAAAACGACTCCATGATTCATCCAAACATTGAAGGTTTGCTTGATCGCGTTGACTCTAAATTCAGCCTCGTCACGCTTGCTTCATACCGTGCGCGTCAGATCAACTCGTACTTCAACCAGTTGGGTGAAGGTCTTGGTCACATGGTTCCGCCTCAGGTCTCCTCAGTTGCTCGTAAGCCTCTCTCTATTGCATTCGAAGAAATTGCCGCTGACAAGATTGTCAAAGTAGAGCGTTTGCCATACGACGAAATGGAAGCTGAAGCAGCTGCCATTTTTGGTGAAGTCGAAGGCGACGTTGTCGCTGACGCTGCTGAATCAGACGCTGAATAGTTTTTCGGGATCATCCCGCTCTACACCCCCCGAAAGTCGTGATGAATTCTCTACACGGTCGTTCTATTGTCCTTGGAATCTCTGGTGGCATTGCTGCGTACAAGGCAGTTGAACTGTGTCGACAGTTAGTTGATGCCGGTGCGCACGTTGCACCAATCATGACCGAAGACGCTCATCGGTTCATTGGACCTGTCACAGTGTCTGCGCTTGCATCTGAACCAGTGCACACAAGTTTGTGGGACGATGCTTCGCCTATTCCGCACACGCGGTTAGGCCAGAATGCTGATGCCATTGTCGTTGCTCCCGCTACCGCACGTGTGATCGCTGCATATGCAATGGGTTTATCTCACGATCTTCTTAGTGCAACATTGATTGCTACACGGGCGCCTGTTGTGCTGTGTCCTGCAATGCATACTGAAATGTGGGAACACCCCGCAGTACAAGACAACATTGCGCTGTTGCGTTCCCGCGGCGTCGTCATCGTGGAGCCACAATCTGGTCGACTAGCGGGCGGCGATATCGGTACGGGTCGCTTGGCCGATACGGCAACCATTGTCGATGCCGTAACGACTGCTCTCAATGGTTCAGCAAAAGATTTGGCAGGGACATCGGTACTGGTAACTGCAGGTGGAACTCGTGAACCGATCGATGCTGTACGGGTGATTGCAAATCGGTCCAGTGGGAAACAGGGCTACGCAATTGCCGAACAAGCTCACAAGCGTGGCGCAACTGTCACCATCGTGAGCACAGTTGATCGTCAGACTCTTGCTGGGATAACCGTCGTGCCAGTTGAGACCGCTCAACAAATGTTGGATGCCGTTTCTTGTCATGCGCCATCTAGCGACGTAGTAGTCATGACCGCAGCCGTTGCTGACTTTCGTCCTGTTACGGCTGTTGCCGGAAAGATCAAGAAGGACGAAGGTGTTCCTCAGATTCTTCTTGAACCGACAGTGGATATTCTCGGGTTCCTCGGAGCCAATAAGCCTGCTGGACAGATTCTTGTGGGGTTTGCAGCTGAGACCAGCGACCTTGTGGATAACGCTCGGGGCAAGTTGAAACGCAAGAATTTGGACCTCATTGTGGCCAATGATGTGTCTGCTGATCTGGTCGGATTCGGTCACGACACGAATGAAGTCACCATTTTGCTTGCGTCAGGGGAGGCCCTTGAAGTGCCCCTTGCTGACAAACACACCATCGCGACCGCTGTATTAGATAGCGTGTCTCGGGTGCGGATGGCTCATCGTCCGCAATGATGAAGGAGTCCCTTTGAGAAATTTCACTTTTACGTCTGAGAGCGTGACCGAGGGTCACCCGGACAAGATGGCAGACCAGGTCTCTGACTCAGTTCTTGATGCGTTGTTAACTATTGATCCTCACAGTCGCGTTGCGTGCGAGACATTGTTGACCACCGGTCTCTGTGTTGTATCTGGTGAGATCACAACAGACGCCTACGTTGATATTCCGGCTATCGCTCGTGCCGCAATCAAGCGCATCGGTTATGACGACGCAGCATACGGTTTCGATGGAAACACCTGTGGTGTTGTTGTTGCTCTCGATGCACAGAGTCCTGACATCGCGCAAGGCGTTGACATCAGTGAAGAACAGCGCAGTGGTAAGAGCGGCGAAGACATCATCAATGGCCAGGGTGCTGGTGACCAAGGAATGATGTTCGGGTACGCCTGCAACGACACTCCTGACCTCATGCCGCTTCCCATCTGGTTGGCACATCGCCTCGCAGAGCGTCTTACAGAAGTGCGTAAGAGCGGACTTATTCCGTACCTTCGTCCAGACGGCAAGACCCAAGTCACGTTTGAATATGTTGACGGCCGCCCAGTGAAGTTGTCGACAGTTCTTATCTCGACACAACACCGTGATGGCGTGAGTCGTGAAACTGAAATTCGCCCAGACCTGATCGAGCAAGTGATCATGCCGATCATTCCTGCCGCGTTTGCAGATGATAATCCTGCGATTTACATCAACCCAACAGGCAAGTTTGTTCTTGGTGGGCCACATGCAGATACCGGTCTCACAGGTCGCAAAATCATTGTTGATACATACGGTGGTATGGGTCGTCATGGTGGTGGAGCATTCTCCGGTAAAGATCCTTCAAAGGTTGACCGCTCAGCTGCATATGCGGCTCGTTGGGTTGCAAAGCATGTTGTTGCCAGTGGCGCTGCTGAAAAGTGCGAAGTGCAAGTGGCGTACGCCATTGGTATGTCACAACCAATCAGCATCTTGGTTGAAACTTTTGGTACTAACACTGTTAGCGAAGAGTCAATCGAAAAAGCAGTTCGCGACGTATTCGACCTTCGTCCAGGCGCAATCGTGCGTGACCTTGACTTGAAGCGCCCTATCTACGCAAAGACCGCAGCGTATGGTCACTTCGGGCGTCCAGAGCCAGAATTCACTTGGGAAGCCTTGTCACGTCTGACTGATTTCAAGGCCGCTGTCAAACTCTGAGCAATCAGTCGCCACTCGTTGCGTCGGTAGTTCCGGACGTATCGGGTATCGACAAGGTCTTTGATTACCTCATACCCACTGATCTCGAGAATCGAGCAGTTGTTGGTGCGCGTATTCGCATCATGCTTAATGGTCGTCGTGTAGGCGGCTGGATTACTTCTGTCTCTCGTTACGGCGAAGGCGATGATTCTGGTGTGCCTCTCGATCGGCTCATGCCGATTGTGTCTGTGTCGGGAATGGGCGTTGCGCCTGAATTGATTCCATTAACGAAATGGATTTCAGCGCGATGGTGGGGGTCATGGCGTTCGGTGCTGTCAAGCGCATCGGCTCCCCGTATGCGAGAGCGAGTAGTTCATTCCCGTCGTAATCGCTCGCAGGAGATCGGCACAGACGCGGTGTCCGTTGCTGCGTTCGAACTATTTCAATCAGGTGGTGGGTTGCTTGTTGTCCCGCCAGCACTGTCCGCACTTGCGGTAGTGCTGCGGCTTGCAAGTGTTGGTCCTGTGCTTGTTATTTGTCCGTCCCAAAAGATGGCGTCAATGGGGGCGGCATTTCTTCGCCGTAAGGGGTTGAGCACTGCGTTGGTTCCAGACGAATGGGATGCTGCTCGCGGTGGCGTCGATGTTGTCATCGGAACACGGTCAGCAGTTTTTGCGCCATGTCCTGAACTAACTGCGATAGTCGTCATCGATGAACATGATGAACTGTTGAAAGAAGAACGATCGCCTGCATGGGATGCGACTGCTGTGGCGAGTGAGCGTGCACGTCAGGCTGGTATTCCCCTCGTTTGTACTTCAGCTGTGCCATCAGCCGAGTCGCTACATATCAACAGTGAGCACACAGTGCATATGCAGGCAGAAAACGGTTGGCCCCGGATCGTTGTTGTGAATCTTTCAGATGTTCCCGTTGCACAGTCATTGCTCTCTAGTGAGTTGTTGGCATCCGTAGGTATTTCTGGTGAAACAACTGTGTGTGTTTTGAACACGAAAGGGAAAGCACGGCTTATTGTCTGCAAGTCATGTCGTCACGTACAGGTATGCCCTTCATGTAGTTCGTTATTGACGTACGACGATGCGAATAATCTGTGGTGCGTGCGCTGCCAAGAATCCCATGGAGGTGTTTGTTTGGCGTGTGGTCGTGCAGCGTTCACCGTGCCGCGCGGGGGTGTGTCTCAATTGGTGTCTCAGATTCAGGCTTCGACTCGTAACCCAGTGATTGAGATTTCATCTGACACGCCCGATGACTGGAGCAAGGGGACTGTCTTCATCGGTACCGAAGCAGTTCTGCACCGCATCCCTTCAGCAGACACTGTGGTGTTCGCTGATATTGATCGCGATCTCGGAGCTCCTCGAATGACAGGTGCTCATGAAGTGCTGTCAATGATTGCCAAAGCAGCACGGATGGTGGGAGCCAAGGGAACTCTTGTGATTCAGACGCGGCAAGTTGATAACCCCTTAATCGTGGCACTGTCTCACTCAAACGTGTCTTTTGCCTTGAAAAAATGGAGTGACGATGATTCCGAACAACGTCGGGCAATGACGTTGCCGCCATTTGGGGCCATTGCTCGTGTCTCGGTGAAAGCCCCTCGGTCAATTACCGAAGTCACTTTGCCGGCTGGAGTGAACATGGCTCGGGATGATGACGCTTTTCTGCTTCGTGCATCATCTCGCGTTGAACTTGATGCTGCGGTTGCATTGCTTCGAGAAGAATTTGGCACTGCTGTACGTATCCACATAGATCCGTATCGCTTTTAGCGTGTGGTTTTAACCTCAAGAACGCGAAACCCATTGCGACTCGCAATTCGAGTAGTGGGGTAACTCAGTGCGGTCATCCATTGCGATAAAGAATCTGCTCCCAGGTTCTTGTTGACGACTAGGTAGGCGGTTCCATCAGTGTCTAGTCGCGCAAGCCACAGTTCCAGTAAATCGTGCAATGCAGATTTGCCGATACGAATCGGAGGATTTGACCACATAGATGCAAACACAATTGATGGGTCCACTTCTTCAGGGGCTTTCACCTCAATGTTTGTGAGCCCATTGCGCGTGGCATTCTCCAAACAAATGTCCCGAGCACGTTTGTTTGTGTCTACTGCGTAGATCGTGCACGCTGGGTAGCGGACTGCGAGAGTGAGCGCTATGGCGCCAGAGCCACAGCCGATGTCACAGAGAAATGATCCGGGCGCAATCGGTGCGCAATCATGTTTGGCCATTACTTCCAGAAAGACTGATGTGCCTTTGTCGAGGCCGTGTTGGCTAAAGATACCCGCGTCCGTAGAAAGCGTTAACTCGCCATCAGCGCCAGAAACAGCAAACTCTTTGCGACGTGACTCGGCTTGTGGTGATTCCGAAAAATAGTGCTGAGGGTCTGATGATGAGGGGGTGTTCTTTGGCATGTTGTCTCCGCAGGTAGCCTTTCAGATTGTGGCCTATGACATTCGCACCTTCGGAGATCCAGTTCTCACTTCAGTAGCTGAGCAAGTCGAGAATATCGACGGCAAGATCGTGCGCCTGTCTCAGGCAATGCTTCAAGCTATGTACCAAGCACCAGGTCTCGGATTAGCAGCTCCTCAAATTGGAGTGCAGAAACAGATTTTTGTGTACGACGTCGACGGTGAACCTGTGACTTTGTTGAACCCTCGCATAGTCGAATCACGAGGCGAGTGGGTGTACGACGAGGGGTGTTTGTCAATTCCCGGACTGTATGTGGAAATGCTTCGTCCGAAAGAAGTGTTGCTTGAAGCAGTTGACCTTGGTGGAAACACAATCCAGATCGAGGCCGACGAATTATTGGCTCGCTTATTCCAACACGAACTTGACCACTTGAATGGGGTCCTGATGTTCGAACGTATGACTCCAGATCAACGTGAAGAAGCGCTGACTGAATACAAACGTATTGCTGATGGGGGCACCTCTGAAGGAGAGACCCGCCATATCGGATTGAAGTAGTCATGACCCGTGAGGCTCGACCTCTCGTGTTTCTTGGCACTCCAATCGCTGCTGCCACTGTTCTGTCGGAGTTGATTCGAAATGGTTTTGAGATAGCTCATGTCGTTACTCGCGCCGACGCCAGACGTGGGCGAGGCTCGTCTACAACTGCAAGTCCGGTGAAGCAGATTGCCATCGAGAATTCCATAAGCGTGTCGCACGACATGACGTGGTTACAGGAAAACTCCAATCGAGATCTGCTTGGTGTAGTCGTTGCGTACGGCAAGATCATTCCTTCATCTGTTTTGTCCCAGGTTCCGATGGTCAACATCCACTTTTCATTGTTGCCACGTTGGCGTGGAGCAGCTCCGGTAGAACGTGCGATATTGGCGGGGGATATGCGTACCGGGGTGTGCATCATGAATGTCGAGGAAACTCTCGATACTGGCGACGTCTTTGCTCGCCGCGAAATAGACATTATGGAAACGCACACAACTGAGAATCTCACAGCCGAACTTGCTGTCGTGGGGGGACAACTGCTGGTTGACACGTTAAACGACGGACTAGGAATAGGTATCCCTCAGACCGGTGAGACAACGTATGCAACAAAGGTCAGTTCTGACGAGCTTCGTCTCGATTGGAATGTTTCAAGTATCGAAGTGTTGCGTAGGGTCCGAGCCGTGCGTTCGTACACGATGATTGGTTCTCAGCGACTCAAAATCCTCCGAGCAGAACCGTTACTAGACCCAGTGAAAATAGATGCAGGCCAGTGTGACGCTGCCGGAATAGTTGGCACGCGTGATGGAGCGGTTCGACTGGTCTCAGTGCAACCCGAGGGCAAAGCCGCCATGGATGTTGCGGCGTGGTTACGCGGTCGTAGTGGCCAAGAAATCATTCAATTTTCCTAACTCTTCGTAAAACCATCCCTGAGCGGAACGGTTGTCTCGCTAGCCTCAACACGTGCTGAAAATTGTCTTACCTAAAGGGTCGTTAGAGACCGCAACACTTGCTCTCTTTGATGCAGCTGACCTCACCGTGGTTCGCTCGTCGTCAGTTGAGTACAAAGCCTCAATTGATGATCCCCGTGTTGAGTCCGTGCGAATTCTTCGCCCACAAGAGATTGCTTCCTATGTTCAAGAGGGCCTGTTCGATCTTGGTATCACCGGTCGTGACTGGGTTGAAGAAACATCAAGTGATGTCGTCAGTCTCGGAGAGCTGCGCTACTCAAAAGCTACGTCACAGCCAGTACGTGTTGTTGTGGCAGTTGCAGACTCTTCACCTGCTCAGTCTGCGAAAGATTTGAAAGACGGAGTACGTGTCACCACTGAATATCCGGAAATGACTCGACGTTATTTCGCAGAGCGCGGCATCAAAGCTGATATTCGTCTTAGCTACGGCGCAAGTGAAGCCAAGATTCCCGATATCGCTGATTGTGTTGTCGACATCACCGAAACAGGTAGAGCACTGCGCGCCTCTGGTCTTCGCATTATTGACACCGTTCTCACTAGCTATACGGAACTGATAGCGAATAAGGATTCATACGCCGACCCAGTGAAGCGTCACGCCATGGAACAGTTAATGACATTGCTCACGGGCACTCTTGAGGCTCGCGACAAAGTGTTGTTGAAATTGAATGTTGCTGAATCAGCTCTTGACGCGGTACTGGCACTTTTACCTGCTGCAAAATCTCCAACGGTGTCGCGATTAGCCTCTGGTGACGTAGCTGTTGAGTCGGTCGTTCCTAAGCGAGGCATCAACACATTGATTCCAGATCTCATCGATGCTGGCGCCTCAGACTTGCTTGAGATTCCAATTTCAAAAATCATCCACTAGCTCATGCAGTCGGAAGAATTGAGCGAAGAACTCACAGGTACGGTGACATCGTTTAATGATGCACATGGGCTTGGAGAAATCACAGATTCCACTTCAGTCGTGTGGCCATTTCATTGTGTGTCGATCGCCGATGGGTCTCGCACCATTGAAGTTGGACAAGCCGTTATGTTTCGCACGGGCTTTCGCGTAGCGCGGCCCGAGGCTGTATCTATTCGTTCGGTGTAGCCGGAGACGATTTCTGAACAAAGACCAGGCGGATGTTCCCAAGAGCTGCCACCAAAGTGTCGTGGTGCTCTCCTAAGCGCTCTCCGAGCCCATCAACGAGCAGTCCAAGCGCATCTATGGCCACTTGGGCGTCTGATAGACGAACCGGTTCCACAGACAGGTGAATGGCTGCCAACTCAAAGAGACCCATGGCATGGTTGGCAACAACAATGGAGGCTGGCACCTCTGCGAGGCGCCGACGGGCTTCGGCCACAGCCTCGAGTGCTTCGGCAGTGCCTTCGTCCATTTCCGGTTTTGTGGATTCTGTGGGGGGCATGGTGTGGTCAGAGCTCATGTGCCGATACCCTAACTGGCGTCAACTGAGCGAAGTGGGGCATTTGCCCCCACCGGTCCAGCCATACGGTTGCGACAGGTCGAGAAGGCGAGCGATTCTGTCGCTCTGTGTCTGCTTTGCGCACTGGCGCAAAATATCGCATCTTGCGTTATTGATACAGAGGAGGGCTTGCCCATTGCTTAGAAGTGAACAGTCATAGTTACGCCACCGAGTGAACCGCGCTACAACGAACGCATCCGTGCGCGCGAGGTTCGCCTCATTGGTCCAGATGGCAGCCAAGTTGGTGTTCGCACCACGGCTGACGCACTAGTCCTTGCTCGCGAGTTAGACCTCGACCTTGTCGAAGTTGCTCCGCTTGCAAACCCGCCAGTGTGTCGCATCATGGATTACGGCAAGTTCCGTTACGAAGAAGCACAAAAGCTGAAGGAATCTCGTAAGAAGACAACCCACGTCACCGTGAAAGAGGTGAAGTTCCGACCAAAGATCGGAAAGGGAGACTTCGATACAAAGGTTCGCCACATGCGTGATTTCCTAGAAGACGGACACAAGGTAAAAGTAACTCTGCAGTTTCGAGGCCGCGAGGTAGCGCATCCTGAATTGGGCGCAAAAATCCTTGATGCAGCTCTCGAACAACTCGGCTCGCTTGCCAAGGTGGAAACCCAGGCGCGACTTGAAGGCAGAAATATGACAATGGTTCTTTCACCAGACAAGAAGCCAGCCAAGAAATCGTCAGATAAGGACGAGCCACAGGAATCAGCACCAGTTGTTGAAAATGTGGTTCAACCAGAAGAAACATCAGAAGTACAGGAATAAGAGGAAACACGACATGCCAAAGATGAAGACAAACAAGACCGCTGCAAAGCGTTTCAAAGTATCGGGTACAGGAAAGTTGCGCCGTCAGAAAGCCAACCGCCAGCACTTGTTCGAAAAGAAGTCGAGTGTTCGTACCCGTCGTCTCGCAGGAACCACTGATGTGCATCCAGGCGATACCAAGAACATCAAGCGCCTGCTGGGCATGCGTTAATCGATACAGGAAAGATTTAGGAAGGTAACACCATGGCAAGAGTCAAAAGGGCCGTACATGCCCGCAAGAAGCACAAGGCAATCCTCGAGAAGGCAAGCGGTTATTACGGAAATAAGAGCCGTTCATTTCGCGCAGCTAACGAGCAGGTATTGCACTCAGGTCAATACGCATTTCGTGACCGCCGCGCAAAGAAGGGCGAGTTTCGTCGTCTGTGGATTCAGCGCATCAACGCTGCATGCCGTCAGAACGACATCTCATACAGCCGCTTTATCGCTGGTCTGAACGCAGCAGGAATCGAAGTTGACCGCAAGGTCATGGCTGATCTTGCAGTATTCGATGCAGCAGCATTCTCGGCTTTGGTTGTGGCTGCAAAGGCTGCGCTCGCCTGAGCCGGCTTCCACTCTCTTCAGCAAACCCTCGGGTTCAACGACTGCGACGCCTCATCGGGCGTCGCAGTGTTCGTTATGAAGAAAGTTCATTCGTCATTGAGGGTCCAACTCTTGTAGCAGAGGCTGTTGCAGCAGGTTTTGTACTTGTCGATCAATTCGTTCGCGATGATTACGACGGTTATGAAGCTGCTGGCGTGTACACGCATGTTCTTGATGAGCGCACCTTCAATTCGGTTAGCGATACTGAATCACCTCGCGGAATCATGGCGGTATGTGAAATGCCATCCGGTCGTCCATTGTCGTTTTCATCTTCTGATTGGCTATTGGTTCTTGTTGAAGTATCAGACCCTGGCAACCTAGGAACTTTGGTACGTAGTGCCGAAGCTGCTGGGGCAAGTGGCGTCGTTCTTGTTGGTTCCACGGTTGATCCCTGGTCTCCGAAAGTTCTTCGCGCTTCGGCTGGTGCAATGTTGCATGTTCCTATTTGGCAAATTGATTCTCTTGATCAATTACAGATGGCAGGTGTCAAGCTTTTCGGCACAACATCTCACAACAATGATGCCGGTCTGAATCCAGAGTCAATCTATTCAGCAGACCTCAGTGGGCTTGTCGGCGTAGTCCTTGGTAACGAAGCTCGTGGACTTGACCCAGAATCTCATGTTGATTCGTGGGTCACTGTCCCGCAGGTCGGCCGTTCTGAAAGCCTGAACGTTGCTATGGCCGGCACGGTCATTGCAATGCATATCGCCCACGCTCGCGGTTAATGCTCCCCGTGAGATCTGTAGTCGGGGAGTAGCGTTTCCTTCGTTATGACATCTGCATCGACACCCGAACACGGGCAACTTGCCCAGGCTCTTGCTGATGGCATTGTCCAAATACGCGAAGCCACTACCTCTGACCAACTGCGAAGTGTTGTCTCTGCCTTAACGGGCAAGAAGGGCCCGATTGCGTCGATCAAATCGTCGCTCGGCAAAGTTGCTGACATTGAGGCCCGAAAAGAATTGGGTCAGTTGGTGAATGATGCGCTCACTGCTCTGAATGCTGCGAACGACGGTCGTTCACGCGAATTGCGTGCCGCAGAATTCTCAAGCCAGATTGAATCCGAACGCGTTGACATGAGTGAGATAGCTATGTCAGCAAATGTTGAGCGTCGCCTTGGTCGTATGCATTTGGTAACGCAAGCTATGGAACGTCTGGAAGATGTATTCATTGGGCTTGGTTTCCAGATTGCTGAAGGTCCAGAAGTAGAGACTGACTTCTACAACTTCGAAGCACTGAACATGCCCCCGTCGCACCCTGCACGCAGTATGTGGGATACCTTGTTTGTTGAGTCAGACGTAGATGGAAGTGTCGTACTGCGTACGCACACATCTCCAGTTCAAATTCGCGTCATGCAAGATTGGCCACCACCGATCTATGCAGTGATGCCGGGCCGCGTATTTCGCAAAGAAACCCCAGACGCCACGCATATGCCTGTCTTTCACCAGATTGAAGGCCTCGTCATTGACCGAGGCATTACGTTCGCTGATCTTGCCGGAACAATTGAGTCGTTCACGAAGGCCTTCTTTGGTCCTGGTTTCACATCTCGTTTACGGCCGTCGTATTTCCCATTCACCGAGCCAAGTGCAGAATTTGATATCCGTCGTCATGACGGAACATGGATTGAGCTTGGCGGATGCGGGATGGTGCACCCGCATGTTCTACGAGCTGGCGGCTTAGACCCAGACGAATGGAGTGGTTTCGCATTTGGTTTCGGTATTGACCGTATGGCTAAGGAACGTCATGGAATCAACGACATTCGCGATATGTATTCCGATGATGTGCGCTTCACGGAGCAATTCTCGTGAAAGTGCTTTTGTCGATCCTTCGCGAGATGGCTGATCTCCCTAACGACCCCGACGCCATTGCGTTGGCACTCAACTCACTTGGTCTTGCAGTTGAAGAGATGGATGTTGTCGGCGTGCCTATTCCGGGCGTCGTTACTGCGCGCATCGTGCGCATGGAAAAGCATCCTGATGCTGCCAAGGTGACGCGCTGTTTCGTTGATGCAGGCGATGGCGAAGAACGCCATGTGTGGTGTGGCGCTACAAATATGCAGGCTGGTGACATCGTTCCGTTAGCCACATTGGGTACCACCATGCCAAACGGTATGGAGATTGCTCGGCGAGGAATTCTCGGAATTGATTCTGAAGGCATGTTGTGTTCAGAAGTAGAACTCGGTCTCAGCGATGAGTCGTCTGGTCTCTTAATTCTTCCCGCAGGCTCGCCGCTTGGAGTTAGTCCGTTCGAAGTACTCGGCATGGAACACGATGTCATCTTTGATCTTGACCTCACACGCAACCGTGCTGATTGTTGGGGGCATCTCGGGGTCGCCCGTGATCTTGCAGCCCATTTCGGTGTTCCACTACGTGGGCCCCGAATTGCTGCTACGTCGTCGGGAAGTACCAAGTCACTGGATGTCGTTGTTGACGCTCCCGAGCAATGTGGGTCGTTCACAATCAGTTACATCAGTGGCGCTTCTGTGGGTCCGTCTCCGCGATGGGTTGCCAGTCGGCTTGCGCATCTTGGAATGCGATCCATCAACAACATTGTCGACGCTTCTAACTTGGTGATGCTTGAGACCAACCAGCCAAATCATGCCTATGACGCTGACGTTGTATCTTCATTCCGTGTACGTCTAGCCAATGAGGGGGAGACTCTTACAACGCTTGATGGTCAAACACGCTCTCTGCACCCAGATGACTTATTGATTTGTAACGAAGCAACAAATGTAGGCGTGGGCCTTGCTGGCGTCATGGGTGATCTTCACTCAGAGATCACAGACAAGACCACAACGCTTGCAATTGAAAGCGCTTGGTTCTCGCCAGATCCGATTCGCTATTCAGCCATTCGACATGGTCTTCGATCTGAAGCATCAATTCGTTTCGAACGTGGAACAGATCCGAACGCATGGCAACAAGCTGCTGAACGGTTTGTCACAATCCTTCGCGAGACGTGTCCAGATGCGACTCTTCACGCCGGAGCCACTGTGGTGCAAACAACATCGTGTCCTGTTCCTATGTCGGTCGATGTTTCCGTCAAGCGCATCGAAAACCTTCTCGGTGTTCACATTGAATCCGAACGCATAGTCTCAATTCTGAATTCGATTGGCTTTGTGACAACTATTAAGGGCGATGTGGTGACATCGATAGTTCCTACGTGGCGTCCCGACTGCACACAAGATGTTGACTTGATTGAAGAAGTCGCTCGTCATTTCGGTTACGACAACATTGGTAAGACCGTCCCTAATTCCACCGTTCATGGGCGGTTGTCCAATATGCAAGCACGCCGTCGTATCTTGCGTCGAGTTCTTGTTGGGCTTGGCCTCGATGAAGCAATGCCTTCTCCGTTCCTGGCTGCAGGAGATCTCGCAACTGTTGGGCTTCCTGAAGACAATGTGTTGCGCATCGCTAATCCGTTAGTGGCAGAAGAATCAATTCTTCGTACGTCGTTGCGCCCCGGAATTCTTCGTTCATTGAAGTACAACCAATCTCATCGCGCACCTCAAATTGGGCTGTGGGAAATCGGCCATGTGTATCCGAAGTCAGATCAGCAACTACCTGATGAGACTGAGCAATTGATCATTGTTGTTGCCGGCGGCGATGTGCAAACGTCACTGGCACAGTGGAATGCAATCTGTGATGCCCTTTCTGTGGGTACTCAACTTGATCAATCACGTATTCCTGCTGGTCTGCACGCAGGTCGTTCTGCAACTCTTGCTCGCGGCAAAAAAGTCGTGGGTGTAGTTGGCGAAATTGATCCACTTGTTCTCGACATTCTTGGAATCGAAGGCCGTGTCAGTGTTCTCGAAGTTGATTTGTCGGTCATTCTTAATGAAGAGCCGAAGCCAGTGCAGGCAAAAGACATCAATAGATATCCCTCAAGTGACCTCGATCTTGCTTTCGTGATGGAAGATTCAATTCCAGCTTCAACACTGCAACGTGCGTTGCGCCAAGCAGCAGGAAAGCAACTAGTCAGTATCAACTTGTTCGATGTGTATCGGGGCAAGGGAGTTGCTGAAGGCTTTCGCAGCCTTGCATTTCGTTTGCGTGTTCAAGGGGTTGAAGCAACACTGACTGAAACGGAATTAGCTGAACTTCAGAAGGCATGTGTTGCGGCTGCAACTAAAGCCGGAGCCACACTTCGCGCTTAATTCACTTCGGGGTTCACGGGAAACAGCCCAAGTTTTTTCAAAGGGCCGTCTTGTCGTTGAAGCACGTCGTTCCACAATGTGGCTGGTGACGTTGTAAGCACATCGGTTGATTGTGACGGGACGATGTACCAACTATTGAAGGTCAATTCATCTTCTAGTTGTCCTGCACCCCAGCCGGAATAGCCACGGAATACGCGATGAGGGCCATCGAGATGAACGGGGCTTATGGACTCAATATCGACGGAGCGAAGTCCTGAAAGAGCTGAACTATCGGGAGTCATACAGATATAACCGTTTGGCTCTACTGGTCCACCGAGAAAAATGGTTGAAGGCGATTGTGACGATTCCATCCATGAAGCGATGGGAGATTGGGCGTCCATTTGGTCAACTGTCAGAGGTCTGTTCAAAATCAGACCCATTGCTCCGTCGTCAGATGAATAGGCAATGAGGAGGATGACGGCCCGATCGAAATGAGGGTCCTTCATGTCCGGAGTGGCTACGAGGAGACTCCCTGGCGCCAGATTGGTGCTTGCATAATCATTCACTTACCCGTATCATAATACACTTATGGTCAGAGTAGGCATCATCGGAGCATCGGGATTTACGGGCGCAGAGTTGTTACGGCTGTGTGCCCAGCACCCAGAAGTAGAAGTGGTTTGCGCCACTGGAGATTCACAGGCGGGCACATTGGCCAGCGTTCTGTACCCGTCTTTGGCTGCTGCGTATCCGAACCTCGTGTTCGAAGAATTCAGCGCGGACAGGTTTGCAGGTCTTGATGCTGTGTTCTTGGGTGTGCCCCATGAGGCGGCTCTTGAGATGGCACCTCAATTGGTGGGCAAGGTCGGTGTGGTCATCGACTTGTCTGCTGCATACAGACTCAAAGATTCATCCCTGTACCCAACGTGGTACGGATTTGAACACACGCAACCTGAGCTCCTTGCTCAAGCGGTGTACGGATTACCAGAGCTGTATCGGTCTCAGTTGGTCGGTGCCAAGCTCATCGCGACTCCTGGCTGTTATGTCACTGCAGCTTCATTGGCATTGACGCCACTAGTTCGGTCGGGGATCGTTAATCCGATGGGCGTCATTGTTGATGCTGCGTCGGGTGTTAGCGGCGCAGGTCGTGCATTGAAGCACTCGTCAATGTTCTCAACGATTGATGAGGATTTCACCGCATACGGTTTGCTTGATCATCGCCACACTCCTGAGATTGAACAGGTGACTGGAGCGCAAGTTCTGTTTACTCCGCACCTTGCCCCAATGAATCGTGGAATTTTGGCGACGTGTTACGCACGTCCCCAGGGTGACGCGCCGACCACTGCTTCATTGTTGGCAGCGATCGCAACGTTTTACAAGAATGAGCAATACATCGTGGTGCGGCCAAGCAGTCCCTCAACTAAAGCGACGCTTGGTTCAAACAGCGTCCACATCACTGCTCGTTTCGATGAACGTACTGGGTATGTAATGGTGATTGCCGCGCTCGACAATTTGGCTAAGGGCGCATCAGGTGGTGCAGTGCAGTCAATGAACGTTGCATTGGGTCTTCCTGAATCTTCTGGTCTGTCAAACGTGGGTATGTACCCATGAGTTCACTATCAACAGCCCACGTTCTTGTTGAGGCCCTGCCGTACATCCGTAGATTCGCCGGAAAGACAGTTGTAGTGAAGTTCGGTGGCAATGCAATTGCCGGAACATCAGATCACGATGCTTTGTCTCTCTTTGCCGAAGACATCGTTCTCATGCACACCGTTGGTATTCGCCCAGTCGTCGTGCACGGCGGCGGTCCTCAGATAAACGAGATGCTCACTCGCTTGAACATTGAATCGTCTTTTTCTAATGGGCTTCGCGTTACAGATGCAGCCACTATGGAAGTTGTTCAGATGGTTCTTAATGGCCAAGTGAATCCTCAAATAGTTAGCGCAATCAACACGCACGGAAATGTGGCCGTTGGTCTCTCTGGTGAAGATGGGCGCACATTGCAGTGTGTTCCTCGGGATTCATCACTGGGGTTTGTCGGGGACATTGAACGGGTTCGTACACATGTCGTTGAAGGTTTGTTGGCTGATGGTCTTGTTCCTGTTTTGTCGACCGTTGGTGTTGATGTAAATGGGCAGCCATATAACGTGAATGCTGATACCGCAGCTGGTGCGATCGCTGAAGCACTAAGTGCTGAGAAGATCATCTACCTCACAGACATTGCCGGCTTGCGTAAGGACATTGATGATGCGTCATCACTGATCCAACGTATTTCAGTGACAGACCTTGGTGCACTCATTGCTGACGGAACCATTTCCGGGGGAATGATTCCCAAAATTGAGAGCTGCATGCAGGCAGTCAAGGGTGGCGTGAAGAGCGCGCACATTCTTGATGGCCGCATTGCGCATGTTTTGTTATTGGAACTTTTTACTGACCAGGGTGTCGGAACCATGATTACAGGAGTCAACTGATGTCACATCAATTTTTAGAAAATCCAACTGCTGTTGCTGCAAACAAGGGTCATGACTATTGCCCATTTATTCCAGTCTTTGGTGCGCCAGCAGAAATGTTTGAGCGGGGTGAAGGTACGCAGCTGTGGTCCGTTGATGGGAAAAGGTATCTCGATTTTCTCAGTGGTATCGCTGTCGTTTCTCTGGGGCACGCGAACCCGGTGATTGCGAAAGCAATTGCTGATCAGGCGAACACTTTGGTGCATGTGTCGAACTTCTTCGCCAACACTGTTGCTACGAAAGCTGCTGTTGAAGTATCCGGTCTGATGGCAGATGCCGGTGCCGGTGATGGTCAAGTGTTCTTTTGTAACTCAGGTGCTGAAGCTAATGAAGCCGCAATCAAGCTCGCACGTAAGTTTGGTGGACGTGGTCGTCATGTCATTGTTACTGCCTACGGCAGTTTTCATGGCCGCACATTGGGTGCATTGGCACTGACTGGTCAACCTGCAAAGCATGAAGTTTTTCAGCCAATGCCAGATGGATTTCGCTATTGCGAGTTCGGCGACATCGAATCCTTGAAGGCGCAGATTGATCCAACCGTTGCTGCAGTCATGCTTGAATCGATTCAGGGTGAAGGGGGAGTCATCCCTGCTGATGCTGCGTACCTCCAGGCTGTCCAGCAACTATGTAAAGAACGCGGTCTATTGCTAATTATTGATGAAGTACAAACTGGGTTTTGCAGAACTGGAAAATGGTTCGGATTTGAACATGCAGGAATTTCACCTGATGCCGTAACGATGGCAAAGGGAATGGGCAACGGAATGCCTGTGGGTGCCTTGTGGGCTCGCCGCGATATCGCTGCAGTTTTGCAGCCAGGCGACCACGGTTCCACATACAGCGGTACGGCACTTGCAACTGCGGCGGTGTCTGCAGTGATCTCGGAAATGAAGAGACTGCACGCCGACGAATTGGCAGTGCGACAGGGTGCACGCCTTACGAAGGGTCTGTTGGCTATCCCAAAGATCGAATCTGTACGCGGCGCCGGTCTTTTGCTCGGTGCCCAACTTGTTGAAGGTGTTGTCGCCGGAGATGTTTATAAAGCGCTTTTGGAAAAGGGTCTCATCGTTAACGCTGTAAACGCTTCGACACTGAGGCTCGCACCGCCATTGACCGTGAGCGATGCAGAGATAGACGAAGCCGTTTCACTGATTGCTGAGGTGTTGTCATGACACGTCATCTTGTAGACATTGCGTCGCTGTCAGTTGCGGAACTTCGTCACATTCTGGACTTGTCTGTCGCGGCTCCGAAGCCTGCATTGTCCGGCAAGGGTGTCGCTCTCATCTTTGAAAAACCATCGAACAGGACACGCCACTCCATGGAGATGGCCGTTGTCCAACTTGGTGGACACCCCGTGTACACACGCGGAGAAGAGGTTGGTCTCGATGTTCGCGAAACTGTTGAGGACGTCACCCGCATTATGGCCGGCTATCACGCCGTCCTAGCTGCTCGTGTGTTTCGGCATTCGTTTATCGAACGAATGGTTGCGGTATCAGATGTGCCTGTCGTCAACATGTTGAGCGACGTGTCACATCCACTTCAAGCTCTTGCTGACATCATCACGATGGAAGAGCATGTGGGTCCGATTGGCGAGTCAACTGTTGCCTACATAGGTGACTACAACAATGTTGCTCGGTCACTGGCAGAAGCTGTTTGCTTGCTTGGTGGAACTGTCTCGCTCGGATGTCCATCCGCATATGACGCTGATGATGATGAATTAGCACGGCTTGCATCGCTCGGAGGCTCCGTGCGTCAAAGCGCATCTCCACAAGAGGCCATTGCTGGCGCACATGTTGTGCATACGGACACTTGGATCTCCATGGGTCAAGAAAAAGAATCTGCAATGCGTCGCAAAATTTTCTCGATGTACTGCGTTGATGAGTCTCTTATGGCCTTGGCTGCACCAAATGCAAAGTTTATGCATTGCATGCCTGCGCATCGTGGCGAAGAAGTGTCTGCAGAGGTTTTTGATGGTCCGAACAGTGTTGTCATTCAGCAGGGCCATCACCGGCTCACTGCAGCTAGAGGCGCCCTCGCGTGGGTGATGGAGAAATCATGAGCAGTAAACAGCAACGTCAACAAATGGTGACTCGGTTGATTGCACACGACAACGTGGTCAGCCAACCACACCTGCAAGAACTTTTGAAGGCCCAGGGCATTGAAGCTACTCAGGCCACGATTTCACGTGACCTTGAAGAACTCGGTGCTGTGAAGATTCGTATTGCAGGCGGGGAGTCCATCTACGCAATCGCCGAATATGCACCTGCTCGTGTTGCGCCATCTGACCAATTGCGCCGTGTCATGGCTGAATGGGTTGCTGAAGTGACATCAAGCGGAAATCTTGTTGTCGTGCGCACGCCTCCTGGTTGTGCGCACGTCGTTGCATCTGCACTTGACCGCAGCGGTCTTGTCGGTTTGTTGGGCACTGTTGCTGGTGATGACACCATCATGTGTGTTGCTACTGAAGAAGTTGGCGGCACAGGTCTCGCCGAGCAGTTACGGTCGCTCTCGGGCGTTACAGACGCCACTGGCGGCATTCCACGAAAGAAGGGCGCAGCTCATGTCTGACAAAAAGGTTTCTGAAGGTGCTGCACTGTGGCACGGACGATTTGATGTTGCTCCAGCCGATGACTTGATGGCATATACAGAAAGTTTGTCTTTCGATCAGCGCTTATGGCGTGACGACATCGTTGGTTCGCATGCACACGTATCGATGCTTGTATCTGTAGGGCTGATGTCTCAAACAGACGGTGCGTCGGTTCTGGCCGCATTGCAGACCGTTGGCGATGAATTTTCAAAAGGCTCCTTCGAGTTCGAGGCAACTGATGAAGACATTCACACGGCCATTGAACGTCGGGTGACACAGATTGCAGGAGAGCCTGGTGCTCGTATTCATACTGGTCGCAGTAGAAACGATCAGGTTGCTACAGCCGTGCGGTTGTGGTGCAAGCGGGAAGTAGCAATCGTTGCTTCGCACGTGCTCGCGTTGGTTAATACATTGGAAGAACGCGCTGTTGAAGCCGATAGCAGTACGCCACCAGTCAGAATGCCTGGGTACACACACGTGCAACATGCACAACCAGTACTTCTCTCGCATCATCTACGTGCCCATTCATGGGCATTGTTGCGTGATGTTGACAGAATCTCTGATGCACTTGCGCGTCTTGATGTCTCTCCATTAGGCGCTGGCGCTTTGGCTGGATCTTCCTTGCCGATAGACCCAGCGCATTCCGCAGAAACCATGGGCTTCGGAACTACTTTCGCAAACTCTCTTGATGCAGTATCCGACAGAGACTTTGTTGCTGAAATTCTGTTTGATATAGCACTGCTTGGTGTTCACCTGTCACGCATCGGTGAAGAATGGGTGTTGTGGACCAGCGCTGAGTTCGGTTTTGCTGTGCTTGATGATGCATATGCAACTGGTTCATCCATGTTGCCGCAAAAGAAGAACGCAGATATTGCTGAATTGGCTCGTGGGAAAGCCGGTCGACTCATCGGGAACCTAACTGGTCTGCTTGCAATGTTGAAGGGTCTTCCTCTTGCGTACAACAGGGATTTACAAGAAGACAAAGAGCCCCTCTTTGATTCTGTTGACCAAGTCCGTCGTGCACTCATCGCGGTAAACGGCATGATCAAGACTGCGACATTCAAAACAGACAACATGATCAAAGGCGCAGATGCAGAAGCTCTGGTAGCAACTGATCTTGCTGAATGGCTTGTGCACCGGGGAACACCTTTCCGTCAGGCCCACTCCATTGTCGGCAAGATTGTGCGTGACTCCATCGCCAAGAATGTTCCGATGGTTGACATCGTTAGTGGTCATGATTCATTCGGGCCTGATGCGGTTTCTTTGTTTAATCCAGGAGTATCGGTTGAGCGTCGTCAGTCGCCTGGTGCATCCGGGCCACTTGCGTCACAAGAGCAGAGGGCGCGACTAACGGAAGCTATTCGGAAAGCTGAGGAGCGTTTAGCATGACATTCGTCCAAGAATTTAGAGTTCGTTACAACGAGTGCGACATGCAGAACGTTGTTTTCAATGCCAATTATTGGATCTATGCAGATGATGCCGTTGCGCAGTTTGTGCGTCAAGGACTTGCAGATGAACTCAAGAAAGATATCTCTGACGTTGACCTGATAGCAGTCGGCTTTGACTTCATGTTGAAGACTGCAACGGGTACCTGGCATAAGGGTGCAAAATACACAGACATCATTCACGCCGCTTGTACTGTTTCACGTTGGGGAAACACTTCATTTGATGTCACAGTCGACATGACGGTGAACGGCGAGCAAGTATTTGATTGCATCATCACCTATGTCAGCGTTACGCCAGGCGCGCCGCAACCAGCTCCAGTGCCTGACGTTGTTCGACGCGCGTTGAGCTAGAGCCAGTTCATGTTTTGGCCGTGATAACCAATCTCGGCCAAACGAAAGTGGCGCGGCTCGGCACTGGAGCCGTCAAAAACATCTACCTGAATATCTGCAACCGCGCCTGCTGGTTCCATTCGAGCCCACACAATGGGTGCGGTCGACGTGGCTGATCGTCCAGCGTTGTAGATCGCTTGCTTCAGTTTGTTCTGTGTTTCAGTTCCGAGGTATTGCCACACAATCGAGTGAAAGATCAGTGTTGCATGACCACAAGGTCGTGCAAGTTGCGAAGCGATCCACTCGTCAGCTGATGCAGCGTCAACAATCGGGCGGTGTGTTTTTGCGATGGCAATAGCCGAGCGGAGTCGTTCGAGTCGAAGTCGCTGATCCGGCCATACAAATGACAACAGGCGCGCTTCATCGTCAGGTTGTGTGACATCAATGGGGGATATGTCGCACCCTCGTTTACTAATTGCTGTTGCACCGATCCGCGGTACATCTGGAGCATTAAAAAACCAGTCGCCCATAAAGCGAAGAGAAGAACTCGGCTCACCCATACGCAGTTGTCCGAAGCATCCGTAGAAGCGGTCGAAGTTAAGGTTCAGGCCGGCGCTCGCACCAATCTCCAAGAAGTTGAATTGTTCAACTCCAAGTGTTGTGATCCAATGGCTCAAAACGAGGTGCGCGACGCTGCGCCCAACTTCGTTGGTCTGTACTTGCGTGGCTAAACCGTTCTCTATGTCTTCCAAGTGATCACGCATGTACCCAATGAAATCAGCCGTGAAGTCCTCTG